>CAYNFS010000001.1:0-104226 GCA_964396685.1 uncultured Candidatus Saccharibacteria bacterium
TCGCCAAAAAAGCCCTTTCAAATCCTAGCCGAGCGGCGCGGAACGCGCCGCGAGGTTGAGCTTTCTTTCTTGCAAAATTCCAACTGGCGGAGGGAACAGGATTAGAACGTGGTATCAGCTCACTACAGCGTAATGATTCAGGGAAGGCAGCAAAGAATATTATTTTCCCAGTTTTATATCTTGATTCCAAACTTACCCAACACAAAAGCGTAAACTGTATAACCGATAAACATGATCAATGCCGACAAACTCATTGCCCAAGCAAATTTCATTCCGGTTTTGAGAAGCAGGGGCAATGCGATAAAAAATAACAAAGAAGGCAATACGGCCCAAAAAATATCAATTGATAATCTGGAAATTTTCCCCACATTCTTGGTATCGCGATAGAGCCATATCATGGCCAGAATCGAAGTCAGCGGAAGTGAAGCCAAAATGGCGGCCATCAGAGAGAACCTTTTACCGATTTCTGAAACTCCGGTGATTATCAAAGCGGAAACTATGATTTTGATTAGAAACTGCATGGTTTGCGTTAAGTTAGTTAGTTTGAACCCTGTGAGGGTGGATTCGTGCCTGCCCGCCGTGGTTTTAACGATGGCTGGGAACAGGATTAGAACCTACTTCATGTCAACCTCTGATCTAATATCCGCTGGATAACCATTAACTTTTTGAGTTTCATTTATCCAAAACTTTTCAGGGATCGCTTTGTATACTCTTCTAGGGCTATAATCCTGAAAATCTGAAATTGGTCTTGCGGGCTTATTTTTTCTACCGTAATGGAATTTCAGGGCCTTTTCTATTTCATCTAGGTCGGTGAGCTCATAAGCTTTGGCTTGAATATAAACGCCTTCGCCAGTCCCTTCGGGGTCAGTGGAATTATAAATTACTATGGCTACTTGGTTATTCTCTTTGATATTTTTGGAATGCTTTGACTCCGGCGAAGATATCCAGAAAAAATTGTAACTTTCATCATAGGAGCCATAAACTGGGGTATTCCAGGGCTCACCATCTTTAGATGAAGTTGCAAGAGTGATGTATAAAATATCCGAGATAATCTTTTTAGTCTTTTCTGCTTTGTTCATACCCCAATCATACCGCACCAAGGGGCGGACAGGCAATAAATCACCTTTTGAACGAATTTCTAATAGGCGTTCCAATTCGCGCGAATTGGTCAGGGCAAAATTTTTCATTTCTGTGCCATCACAACCTGTTCAGCGGGATCATCTCTTCTCGGCCAGAATACCAATCCATTTGACCTCTTTTCTGCCCAGTTCGTCTGGAAATAGCTTTGATTGAAGAATCCTGAAACCGGCCTTTCTAACGAGTTTCTCAAGTTCGATTTTTGAGAAATAAATAAAGATCCTCTTGTTATAAAGGGACAATTTTTCGGCAACCTTCTTTATCCCCTTACCCTTTTTCATACTTACATGTAGCTGGCCTCCCGCCTTTAATACCCGACGGAAGCCTTTCAAAACTTGTGGCAAGTCTTTTTTGTAAACGTGAACTAAAACGGCACATGCCCAAATAGCATCAAAATAACTCCTGGGGAATTTGAGTTTTCTTACATCCATTTTGATAAATTTGGCTTTGGGGGCTTGCCTGCGCGCCGCTTGAAGGTAAGAATCCACCAAATCAATTCCAACAACCTCGAATCCCTTTGACAAAAAAATCTTTGCGTCTCTGCCGCCGGCTGATCCAACATCAAGCACTCTCGCCTTTTTGGGCAGAAGTTTGATAAATTCTGTCATTCCCTTCACTCGTAACCCGGCAATATTATCGAGATATTCTTTACCCAGTTTTTTGTAAACAGCGATTGTTTGCTTATATTTATCAGTCATGGCTTAGTCTCGGACGACAATTATATTTTTTTGACCACACCTTTTATCGCATCAACTTCTACCAAGTCGCCGTCTTTTAATATTTTTGTGGCCACTTGGGTACCAACTACGCAAGGTATTCTAAACTCGCGGGCAATAATTGCCGCATGAGAGGTTAAGCCACCTTCATCAGTAACTATTGCTACTGATTTTCTCATAATTGGCACCATATTGGGTTGAGTCATGGCAGTAACTAAAATTTCCCCCTGTTTGAACAACCGACCCGCTTTATTCAACATTAAGATATCACCAGGTATAATTATTCGCGCTTTCCCGATTGCATGGCCAGCACTCGCTATTTGGCCTCTTAATGTAGCAGTTTTTATTAATGACCGTAATTTTTTGGTAATTATGGATAGTGCCTTTCGACCCCGATAAAATGACAATTTTTTATTCCGTAACCAAAATACGTAAGCAATTTTTCTTGCTTTTATCTCGCTTCGTTTTAATATCGGCTTGTGTTGTTTGATTGCCGTAAGTACTTCCTTTATCCGATAAACCAAATATAAATCTTTTAAAGAGGTTTTTGTCCGACGACTAATCTCTTTATATAGATCAAAATAAAGAAAGTCTGACCCTGCCCATCCTCCCTTTAACCTCATTCGTTCTAAAGACAACTCTTGAAACAGCCAAGACAAATAATTAATTTGCGGATGATTAAGGTATTTAAGCCACTCTTGCTGGTCGTTTTTTAATTTCTGTTTATATTTCTTTAAAGACTTCAAGTTTTCACGAATTGCAACCAAATGCTTTCGGTCGTTAGAGTATCTTTTTTTGATATCTGCTTTTATTTGATCTTTGTCAAATGTGTGCGCTATTAACCAAGGATATTTATAAATATGACGGATTATTTGTTGTTCTGTTGCTCCTTTCAAAACTAATTCTGCCCAATCCAATAATTCATTATTAACCTCTTCCATCTGGCTTGGGGTGGTTAGGGTTTCAAATGCTTGTTGGATCAGTCTATCATCACTAAGCTTCCTTGCTAATAGTTTTTTTAGTTTCACTTCTGCAAAAGTTAAAAATTCCGGCCTTGAGGTCTTGAAATAGCCTCTTAACCGAGAATGAAAATGGCAGGATTTCATAAAAAGACCAGACATTTTCTGATCTGATAATGCTAACAGCCTGCTGGTTGAAATAGTAGATAAAAAAGAATTAAATTCCTCTCTTAATTCTTTTCCTTTGGTTAAAAGAGAGCTAACAAAATTTTTTTGTAAAAATTTTTTTCCTATCTTTATCCATCGCTGATTATCAATATCACGATGTAACTCCTCTGCAATCCCGTTCTTTCCGTAAAGAAAAGAATAGTTATGAGTACTGCCCAAAATATCTCTCTGCTCAATGTACTGGCGAATATGTGCTTCGACATTAATAAGAGATCTTTTTTCACTCCAGATGTACTTATAATTTCGGAAGCTACTCATAAAGCTAATTCCGCTTGATTGCCTCGAAAATTTATCATAGGATTCTTTTTAGACTTGCCTTCTATGTGAACTTGAAATGACTCGCAATTCTTTATATTTCCACCCAATTCATTTAAGGTTTTGTTTGTAGCCGAATGAATTAAAGCGGCCTGCGGGACCTCATGAGTAACGGCGGCATAATGCACCTTTTCACCAGGCGGGAGCCGATCCGCGACTTTTTTGATTATGCTCAGCATCTTTTGAATTTTTCCGCTTATTTCATCCGGACTTTTACCTTTTAAAACATCGGGGTTTGTCAACCAATACTCCACAGGATCTTCTATTCCCTGTTCCTTTAGAGGACCTATAACACCAGCTGCCGTAATGGCAGTTCTTTCTTTGGGAGAGAATAATCTAACATTAGTTATGTTTCTTTCCAAAATGACCCTTCGAATATATTCTTGCATCGTTTCCATGGTTTGCATTGCCCTTTTAGTTCGACTGGAAAGGAATTTAATCACTCCTCCGGCTGCCTGAACCTCTTGAAAAAAATTTTCAGCGGCCTCTTCAGCTTGCTGTATACCCAATTTTGTCAATTCTGCGTCTGGTGATTCGCCGGTTGCTTGGCCATGTCGGAAAAAATAAACATCCACTTCCCTCCCTCGTGGCTGCCCTTCCTCTATTTCCCCATCGATGTTTCCTTCACTAAATGATATTTCTCTCATGTATTGTTCACCTTTCTTTTAGAACGTGGTTTATACTTCACCCAAAACCTTATTAAAAAACTCATACTTGCGCCGCATATATTCCCGGAAGGGCACACCCTCTGAATCAAGTTTAATTTGCTCATATTCTTTGAGTAAATCTGGGTTTTGCTTCAAAATCTCACATGTGTCTATTTGTTCTTGTAATGGACGCGCCATGTCATTATTGAGAGAAAGCTCCACAGGATAATTATTCCTTTCAAACTCCCACAGCGCATATCGTCTACCGTGACTATCAGTGGGAAGCCCGTAAAAGCTTGACAATGTCTTTTTATCATCGTCAAAACTGCCGGAACTTACAACAGATATATCGATATCATTCATCCCAGAAATCTCAAGCGCACCAGAACCTAGAGAAAATATCTTTGCCTCGGGTAAGTTTCTTTGTATTTCTGCTATTAGCTGATGCGCGATCTTCTTTAATTCAGGATTAAAAGGATAAATATGAATTATCCTATTTGCCTTTTCGGGAGACAAATTTTTTAGATATTTTTCTTGATTTGCAGTAAACATACCCCAATCATACCAAAAAACCGCCTCGGGGGCGATTTTAGGATGGGTGACGCTCCGGTCCTGCACCGCCCCTAGCGAGGCCGCTAAGGGCTTTTCGGGTCGGTCGGACACCGACCGATTAATGCACTCCGATCGAGGGTCACTTTATATATTGTAAATATGCAATTATGAGGCCTGCGAGTGCTATTAGACCCACAACAACGGGCAAAAAATACTTGATCCAAAAATTCTCGTTTTTTTCAGAAGCCCTCGCACCTGTATTAATTTTGGCCTTACTCCCAGATGAAACAACCTTGTCCCCAAACACAGTTTCATTATGTATAGTTTGTATTTTCTCAACTTTACTATTTTGCTCAGCTTGCGGCTCAATTTTGTACAGATCCATCTCCTCAATCTTTTGGCCGATAAATTGCATCATATCCGCAGCTCTATTTTTTGTTGTTCCTACGTGAGTGCTCGATCTGGCCCATTTTTGGAAAACTGAAAACAGCCTCTTTAATTCCTGTCCGTCGTTCGATGAAAAATTAGTAAAAATAGCTACCAGACGATTAATTTTTCCAACCTCATTAGAATCATTTGGATTTGAAACGAAATGATCAATGTCAATTGAAGCCACTAATAGTCGCGCCTCTTCAACATATTTCGGTTTATCTTCAGCTTTCATTTTCAACGTTTTTTAAATGAGGATCTTAGGGGGCACTTCGATCTCAAAAAGGGTGACGTAACTAGGGTGGCACCTCGATCGATTTGGAGTATGCCTTGCTGGGGTGCCTGAAGGGAATCGAACCCTCGTAACTAGCGCCACAGGCTAGTGTTCTACCATTGAACTACAGGCACCACGTTTCAAATGTAAAATTCAAAAATCAAAATGCAAAATTAGAAACGCTGAACATTATGGCAATTGCCAGAACTGTAATAATCGCCAGACACATGACCGTATACGCGACCAGTTTAACTGCTTCGCCTTTCTCGCCGTTGAGATACATCATTGCCGGTTTGGCAAAAATCAGAAGCCCGACAACAGCAACCGAGAGCACGAAAAGCATGAGAAACGAAATTGGGCCCAAAATCGTCCCGGAGACCGGGCCGAAAAGCCTGTCGCCGTTTGTCATAATCCAAGCCACCGCGGCGATATATGCGAGTACGCCGAGCGCATGAAGCAAGCTTCGCGATGCTAATTTTGTATTTCCCATAGGTTTGTTTTCTCTCAATACCCCCGAGAGGAATCGAACCTCTATCAGCGGCTTAGAAGGCCACTGTTCTATCCGTTGAACTACGGGGGCAAGCATTATTTAATCTTGGCGCGTCCAGAAGTTTCGAAAGCTCGGAGCGGAGACACGAGTAAATTTTACCATTTTTGCGGGAATTCGGCAATCGGGATATAATCAAAGAGATTGCTTCCTCCTCGACAAGCTCGGAGTCGCAATGACCGTCATTGCGAGGAGCGAAGCGATGAAGCAATCCTATGGGGAAACAAAAACTTGATCCGACCATTCTCATCATCTTCGGCATCACGGGCGAGCTTTCCCGCAAGCGCCTCTTGCCGGCGCTTTATCATCTTTTTGAAGATAAATTGCTTCCGCAAAAATTTGCCATCGTGGGATTTGCCCGCTCCGAATTTACTCACGAGACTTTCCGCCGGGAAATAATACCCGAAAACGCTGGCCGAAACTGGGGCGCTTTTGCCGAAAAAATTTACTATCACCGGGGCGACATTACGGAACCCGAAACTTTTCAAAGCCTGAAGCAATTTTTGCAAGGGCTGGAATCCCGCGGGCATTCCTGCGCCAACCGCCTTTTTTATTTCGCCACGTTGCCCAGCCATTACCATACCATCTCGGAAGAACTCTCCCAAGCAGGCTTGCTTGTTGGCTGCCGGCTTCACAAACGCCAAACCCGGGTGGTGATAGAAAAACCTTTTGGGCAAGACTTGGCTTCCGCCAAAAAGCTCGGCCGCACCCTTACTAAATACTTTCGCGAGGAGCAAATCTACCGCATTGATCATTATCTGGGCAAAGAAACCGTGCAGAATCTTTTGACCGTGCGGTTTGCCAATTCTATATTTGAACCCATTTGGAATAAAAACTTCATTGACCACATTCAAATTTCAGCGCTTGAAGAGGCAGGGATCGGCGGCCGCGGAGCGTTTTACGAACAAACTGGCGCGATCCGGGATTTTCTGCAAAACCATCTCATGCAAATCCTTTCGCTTATTGCCATGGAAGAGCCGGTTGATCTTACAACCGAATCTATCCGGGACGGCCGGGCAAAGGTCATCAAAGACATCAAACTTCCTTCCGCAGAAGAACTCAAAAAAAACCTTGTCATCGGCCAATATCAAGGCTATAAGGAAGAAACGAATGTCGCCCCTTACACGCGCACCGAGACTTTTGTGTCAGCCAAGCTATATGTTGAAAATCAGCGCTGGGAGAACGTGCCCTTTTATCTGCGCACCGGGAAGAAACTCGCAAGAAAAGTCAGCCAAATCTCGGTGCATTTCAAGCTCCCGCTTCCCTATCTTTTCAAAGACCAAAACATCATCCCCAACGTGCTGGTTTTTGAAATCCAGCCAAACGAGGGAATTTTCCTAAATCTTGCGGCCAAGTATCCGGGCTTTGGCATCAGGCTTCATCCGGTGACCATGGAGCTTGGCTATCATTCGGCATTCAAGGGCGAATTTCCCGAGGCTTACGAGCGTCTGCTTCTGGATTTTATCGAAGGTGATGGGCGGCTGTTTGCGAGATCCGACGAGATTGAGTATTCTTGGAAATATATTGACGTTTTGGAAAATTATCTTGCAAAAAGCGGACACAAACCGCAAATCTACAAAGCCGGGACATGGGGCCCAAAGGCCGCAGACGAATTAATCAAGAAGGACAACCGCGAATGGCAAATCAAATAGGAATCATCGGACTTGGACGGATGGGGATGCAGATCGCAAGGCGACTTCACAAAAGGGGATTTCGTGTTTTGGCGTGGAACCGCAGCCCCAAGCCGAGACTGAAACTGAAAAAATTTTTCAATAACTCCCCTCTTCTCCCCTCTTGGGAAAAGAGGGGAAGGGGGAGTTCTATTGCCACAACAATACCAGAACTAATAAACAGCCTCGAACAGTCGCGCCTCATCTGGCTCATGCTACCGGCCCATGAAACTAACAATTTCGTCAATCAATTATCGCGCTTATTATCAAAAGGCGACATTGTCATTGACGGCAGTAATTCTTTCTATCAAGACTCAATTAAAAGAGCCAATAAATTGGCGCGCCACAAAATCAATTATTTGGATGCTGGCGTGTCAGGCGGAGTCTGGGGCGAGCAAAACGGCTTTTCCCTGATGGTCGGCGGGGAGCGAAAAATTTTCAGAAAAGTCGAACCGGTCTTCAAGGCATTAGCCGCCATCTCCTCACCCCAACCCTCTCCTCTTTCTAAAAGGAGAGGGAGAAAGGGTGAGGAGTTTTCGTACGGCCTCCTCGGTCCCGCTGGCTCCGGCCATTTCGTCAAAATGGTGCATAACGGCATTGAGTACGGCATGATGGAGGCAATTGCCGAAGGTTTTGCCGTGCTCAACAAATGGAATTCCAAGCTTGATCTGGCGGAAGTTTCACGAATCTGGGAAAAAGGCTCGGTGGTAAGCTCGTGGCTCATCTCTCTGGCCCGCGATATCTTTGAAAAAGAAGATTTGCGAAAAGTCATAGGCTTTGTCAAACACACGGGTGAGGGCGAGTGGACCATCAAAGTCGCCAAAAAAATGGGGGTTGATGTGCGTGTGATAGAAGACTCATTCAAAGTCAGAAAAGAATCCGAGAAGCCACGAAATCAAAAACTCCTGCGAAACAAAATCCTCGCCCTTCTGCGCAACCGCTTCGGCGGCCATGAAGTGACGAAAAAGTAGTTAGTAGTTTGTGGTTGGTAGATGGTAATGATATTTATGTCGATAAAGTCTTACAAGGATTTGACTGTCTGGCAAAAATCAATGGAGTTAGTGGTTGTTGTCTACGGAATCTCCGAGAAGTTTCCGACTTCCGAACTCTACGGCTTAACGTCGCAAATGAGACGAGCGGCGGTTTCCATACCTTCAAATATCGCAGAAGGCAGCAGGCGGCCGACAAAAAAAGATTTTCGTCAGTTTATCTTAATAGCCTATTCTTCCGGATCTGAATTAGAAACCCAAATTGAAATCGCAAAAAGATTGTCCTTTGCGAAGAGTTCTGATTTCGTAAAAGTCGACAGCTTGTTGCTTGAAACTATGAAAATGCTGAATAGGTTGATTTCCTCACTACAAACTACCCACTAAAAACTACCCATTATTTCCATAACACCGCCCTCGCAGGAGCGCCATCCCCTGCTTTTATTTTGAGAGGCAACGCCGCCATATTATATTCGCCGGGGTTGACTTTTGATAAATCAAGTCCTTCGACAATCACAATCCCCGCGCGAAGCAGTGTTTTATGCACCGGATGGCCCGGCGCGGATTTGGCTTCGATGCCGAAATAGTCAATGCCCACGAGGCTGATTTTTTTTGAAGCCAGATAGCGGGCCGCATCAAGCGAGAGGGAGACATACTCGGCAGTAAAGCGTTTTTGCGTCAAAAGTTTCGAGTTTTGGGTTTTGAACAAAATTCTGTCCCCTTTTTGTATCTTCAGTCTTTCTATTTTGGCTTTTGTAATTTGTCCGCGGCGGCGGATGGATTTGAACTCGTAGACTCTCGCCGGACCAATTAACTTTTCCAACGCAATCTTCTCCACGCTTTGATCGTTAAACAAAAAGTGCCTAGGCGCGTCAATGTGCGTGCCCGTATGCGAGGACATCACAAGCTCTGAAACAATCGCGGTCCCGCGCTTCTCCCCGCGCTCAAATTTCGTATCGCCGGGCCAAGCAGTCATCCCGGGCTTTAGCGGCAATGTGATATCAAAAAATCTTTTCATATTCTTACGCTCCTAAATATCGTCCCAAAAACCAAACCGCCAAAACTCCGACAAACAAAAAACCAAAAACATGCGATGGTTTATCCGCCCGTCTGTCATAGGCTAGCTGGGGGATCAGGTCAGAAGCCGCGATATAAATAAATATCCCGGCGGTAAAGCCCAGAAGCTGGGGTAAAATCGGCTTGACAAAATCCCGCGCGGCGTAAGCGGCCAAGGCTCCGATGACATTTGTCAGCGAAACCAGAATATTTAACCACAAGACCCGGTTTTTCTTCCAGCCGTGATGCAGCATCACTGAAAAATCCCCTATCTCTTGAGGAATCTCGTGAGCAGCGACAGACAGAGCGGTCAAAATGCCCAAAGGCGCATTGACCAAAAAAGCGGCCGCGATTGCCACTCCGTCAATAAAGTTATGAAAAGCGTCGCCGATATTAAGAAGTATGGGAGTGGCATGGGAGACGTGGCGGGCTCCTGCTTCGGTGTCATCCGCGTGGCCGTGAAACTGAAACAAAATCAAACGCTCTATGGCAAAGAATACTAAAATTCCCGCAAGCGTGGCAACCAAAATCTCCTCTCTTTTGCCTAAAGTCAATTCCAAAGCCTCTGGAAGCACATCCAGAAAAGCCACGGCCAGCAGCGCTCCCGCCGCAAAAGACACAAAGTGTATGGAAAATTTCCTGACCCAATTGGTGTTAATGAGCAAAATCAACCCGCCCAAAAGAGACAAAACGCCGGATACAACGGAAAACAAAATTATGAGGCTTAGCGTGCTCATGCTTTTTCTAGTATACTATAGTTGATCAAAAGCATGAAATTCCAAAAACTTTGGACAATTCTAACGCTTCTTGTTCTGGCTTTTTTGTTTCTGGGCTGGCCCAAAAAACAAGTGCGGGAAAACGTTGCCCCGCAGCAATCCGCTCCAACCCCCATAATCCAGGCGCCAAACACTCTCTACATTGAAAAGCTGGGGATCACAGTACCGATTATATTTTCCAAATCCAGCAAAGAAAGCGACATCCAGGAAGCCCTGATTGACGGTGTTGCTCATTACCCGGGCACGGCACTCCCCGGCGAACCCGGCAATGTCTATATTGTCGGACACTCTTCGGATAATCCGTGGTCAAAAGGAAAATATACGACCGTCTTTGCCAGACTTCCTGAACTTACAAAAGGCGATTTGATAAAAATTACTGACGAAGAAGCCCAAACTTTTACTTATCAAGTGCTGGAAACCAAAATCATCTCGGCCCGCGACTTCACGGTGCTTTCCCAGCCCTCTGACAAAAAACTTCTCACACTTCAGACTTCTTATCCTATTGGCACTTCGCTTAGAAGGTTTGTGGTAATTGCTGAATTGGTTAAGTAGCGGCCTTTTGGAAAAAAAGTGCAAGTAAAAGTTTGGGAGATTCTTCCGAAGTTTTGAGCCTGTAGTCAATCGCCTTAAGATCGCGCAAAAGCTGGACCAGCTTTGTCTCCTCGAATTTTTTGGCAAGCTTGAGATTTATCCAGACTCTTCCTTCTTTCCAGCCCAAAGCTTTGGCGATTTCGGCAGGTGGTTTTTTTTCTTGCGATTTTGCCAAAAGCAGGGAGCGCGTTTGCTGTGCCAAAGCCCCAACGATCTGGATGATCTGCGATTTTGCGTCAGTTGCGGCAACAGAACTTACCATCTGCTCCAAAAGCCTGACTGCTTGAGATGTCCGCCGCTCGGCCACCAAATTTGTCAGGGCAAAAACATTCTGTGTTACATTCGGGCTAACCAAATCCTCTATATCCCACGCTGTTATTAATCTTTCTGTCTGCGGCTTGCCGAGATGACGAAGCATGAGTTTTTCCAGTTCCGTGCTCGCCTGCCAGAGAGTATATTCTTCTCCGAAGGCGTCTAAAAGTTTTTCCAAGGCATCTTTGGCAATCTTAAAGTCTTCGGTCTTTAATCGTTCCTGAATCCAGGCCTTGAAAGCTTCCCCGGTCGGAATGACAAATTCCCGGGTTTTGGCCAAGCTTTGAAGCTTTTTGAAAAATTTCAGCCTTTTGTCAAACTTCTCATCCTGGGCAAAAACGACATCTATCCCCTCTGTTTGCGCTAATTTCTCAATCAAATATTTTTCCGTCTTTGGGAGTTTCGCGATCCCGCTCAAAAAATTTCTGAAAGTCAGAAATTTTTGTGAAGCGAATAGCCCCTGATTTTCAAACTGAAGCGCTAAAAGTTTGGCAAATTCTTCGTCAGCAAACTCTGCATTAAAAACAATTTCCTCAACTGCCGCTTGAGGGTTCTGCGATAGAAACTCGTTTTTGAGCTCCCGCAATTTCTGCGCGAGCGTAAAAGTATCCTCGCCGTAAAAAAAATAAATCATGATTCTACGAATTTCGTATATTCGTACTGATTCGTTATTCGTAAAATTAAAACAGCTTCTGTCCTTTATCTTCTTTGTTGCTGTTGATTTTCTGCATTATTGTCTTATTCAAATCCATCACCCTGACTCTCCATTCTTTGCCGATTTTGAAAGCCGGCAGCCGGCCTTTTTTGCACCACTCCCAAATCGTCTTCGGCGTTACTCCGAAGAATTTGGCCAATTGATCCGCCCCGTAGATTTTATCTTTGTCATCCATGGCCGCAGTCTTAATGGCGCTTTGATTATAGCACGCTTTTTGCTACAATTCATCAAGCAAGCGCCCGTAGCTCAATGGATAGAGCGTGTGGCTTCGGACCACAAGGTTGCGGGTTCGAGTCCTGCCGGGCGCGATAAGCCTCGTTAGCTTAGTTGGCAGACCTGCCCGCCAAAGCCCCTGCCCCCATAGCTCAATTGGAAGAGCAGCTCCCTCTTAAGGAGAAGGTCGTAGGTTCGAGACCTACTGGGGGCACCACGTTGGAAAAGTCAATGCCTCGCCCCGCCACAGGCAGGGCTCGGCGGCCAAATCGTAAGGTTTCTTGGGCTCAAAACGGAACTGGCGGTTTTCGGTGGGAAAAGAAAATTTTTTCATAATTATTTCTCGGTCAAGAGGCGAAAACCACATGCCTATTGACTTTTATAATAGAATATGCCATCTTAATTGGCATTAAGCTGAATAAGAAAGGAGGCAGAACATGGACAAGATTGATGATTTCAACGTCGCCGATTTCGGGGGGGGGTTGAAGGATCATGAGGCAGCAGTGTTTGAAACGGCAAGTCCCGCGCTCAATCCGAACAAAGGTGAGTACCTGTCGTTGAACAAGGAGCAGAAAAAAGACCTTGCGACAAAGGGTGTCCCTGAAACCGAGCTTGACGAAATTATAGAGAAGCTGAACATGGCCATCGTCGAGCGCGTTGAAGAAACTCTTCCCGACGAGTACAAAAAGGTGTTGGCTGCCATCAGAAAAGGCGTGAAGCCTAACTCGGAGGGTTACTACACCGAGGACGTCAGCTACGCTGTCACCGGGAAACAACTCGGAATGGGCAAAGACGAGGTTGAGCATATCATGTGGCAACTCAATCACATGAAGCTCGTTCTCTGCTACGTCACAGGAGCCAGCTACGACTCGTTTGATGTCAGGCCATGGCATCCTGACAAAAAGATCAGAGCCATCCGGGACAAACAGCCGCGAGGGGTTAGCTTCTCCGAGTAAGCGAGAACTCGCCAGCATCTCGCATTCGAGCCCTTCGCAAGACACGTTTCTGCTTAGGGCTCTTAATTTTTTAGAAATTGTGTCATAAGTTTAAAAATCAGTTATTCTTTAAGTATTCGATACGCGAATTTTAGAATTTGCCGCCAAAGAAAAACCTGAAATTGTCAAAGTTCAGGACTTCGGTTCGGAATTTTTGGCCAAACCCTCGCCGCCGCAGGCGGCGAAATGCGTTCGAACTATCTTAAGTATTCTGCATACAAAAACCTCCAACCACTGGTTGGAGGTTTTTTGACCTGCCGCGGGGATTTTTGATTACAATCCGAGTGTAAGCTCGTCCAGATACCTCATCATCACCGCGGATATTCCGCGAAAGGATTTTCCCGCCCGCCCGCAGACGATTCAAATGCATAAGGGGCTATTTGGTACTCTTGCTTGTCAGTAAGCCAGACCTCGAAATTTTTATAGCCTGCCAGATTAATCCTGATCGCGGGCGTGGGAACGAGCTCAACTTCGGAATTTGAGCGGAGGCTAAGATAGACGGAAGTATAAACAATCCACAATTCGATAATAAGGACTGCAAAAAACACAAAAGTCAGGAGCGTGGCAAGTTTGACTTTGATTTTTAAATTTTTTGTATCTAATTTCATTATGGCTGAATAAAGTATACGCCCTCAAACTTTGCGGTTGCGGTGCCGGTATTTATTAATTCCGGTTTTTGCCCCGGTACCTCTCTTTGCACTTGGTCGGCTGTGACCGTCAGCCTTCGAAACTCTGTAAAGTAAGGCTGGTGTTCCAGGTACAGCAGAAAATCCGTGAGCTGACGAAAACCGCCCAAAACTTCCAGATTATACGGCACTTCTTCAATCTGTTTTAAGGTGGGCAATAAAATTTCTTCCGGCTTTCCTTTGGGCAGGCCGCCCGGCTGCAGCGCCAACTCTTTCTTGTCAGTGATGGTAAGTGTATGCGCGGCTGTGGCTCTTTCGATCGATTCCTCAAGGCCCTCTACCAAATTTGCCGTCTCCTCCCTCACCGGAAACATTTTGAGAATCTCTTGTTCGTGGACCGAGACTTGAGAAATTTGCGCGGAGAGCTGCTCGTAACTCACAATCTCGGCCGTAATCCGATTTAATTCAACTTTGCTTTGAGTAATGTTTTCTTTCATGTCTCTCAAGTTCCCAAGCAGGGGTGAGACGGCGAAAACCACCAAGACAGCCACAATCAGAGCAATGATTGCAATGGAAGAAAACATCCGATATTGTCGCGGATTATCAACGTAGTTCATGGCAGTAAAAGTTCCGGTTTGTAATAAAAACGGTACTTAAACGGGACATTTTGGGCTTTTTCAAGGTTTGAAAGCGGAAAATTGACATTTACAAAATAAGCGGATTCCAAGATCTTGCGCCGCAGCGCCAAAACCGATTCGCGGCTTCCCGCCCTGCCTGAAATCTCGATCTTCTTATCCGACCGATTTACGGCAACATTGTCCAAAGTGATATTTTGCGGCAGGATGCTTGCCAATTCCATGAAAATTTTTGACCAGCTCTGGCGGGACGATTTGAGAATCTGAAAATTCTCCAGGCTCAAATTCAGTCTCTCCGCTTGCTCGGAAAGCCTGGAACTCTTGATTTTTTGCAAAGCCTCGCTTTGCGTCTCAACTTGCCGCGTTACATCATTCAACTCGCGGCGCAGCCAAAAATCTGCTCCCAAAAGCAACAAACACAAGACGATCACACTGCCGACCAAAAACCAGGCAAAGTGCAGAAACAGAAGCCTTACTTTCACAAGCTTAAATTGCTTTTGTTCTGCCGGAGGAAGAAGATTGATGTATTTTTTCACGTCACTCAATATCTCTTAAAGCCAAACCAATTACTGTTGCATAACTTAGAGACTCTTCCCGGGAAAGAGGCGGAGTTTCGTTTTTTTTCAAAACATTTACCCACGGATTTCCCAGTTCGATCCTCATTCCCGGAAGGGATCTTAAAGGATGGCCGTCCTGTTCCTTGCTGCTTAATCGTTCGAGCAAAAAAGAAGGCAAGTGCTTAAGCTTGCTGGAGCCGCCGGTTAGAAGCAGTCTTTTGATTTTGCTTCCCTCCTGCGAATGGTCCTCGTAAAAACGGATGGTGTTTTTTATCTCCGAAATCAAATTGTCAAGTGCCGGCGACAAGGCGCGTTTGACTTTGCCTCCCATGCTCGCTTCTTCCAAGCCGTACTGCCTTTTAAGTTTCTCGGCTTTGTCAAAATCCAAGCTCAAGGCCTTGCCAATGCTCTCGGTAAAAACACTGCCGGCAATCGGCAAAGACGATGTGAACTGAAGCGCTCCTTTATCATAAATAATCAAGCTGGTTCTGACCGTATCAATATCTACGATCAAGACTGTTTCGTTAGGCTTCGCGATCAGGCTCCTGGCTGTTGCTTGCGATTCAACCTCCAAAGCCAAGGGGATAAGTCCGGCGGCTTTGAGAATTTTGACCAGATCGTCCACGTAATCCCGAGGTGAGGCGGTAATAAGCACTGTCATTTTTCCATCCGGTCGTGCCGCATCCAGAATCGCCCAATCCAAATAAACCTGGCCAATCGGAAGAGGGATGTAAGCCTCGGCTTCCCACGCTACCGCCTCGCCCATTTCTTCCTCGCTCATCCTGGGCATTTGGATCACGCGGACGAATGACTTGGTTTCCGGGACCGAGGCTACCGTATAGGAAGAACTGATCCGCCCGTACTTTGGCGAGGCGAGGGCCTGTTTTAAGGTTTTGACTAAAACCGCAGGATCTTTAATCCGGTCGCCGCTTAAAGCCTCTTGGGGAATTTTGGTGTCGGAAAAAGCGGCTACGCGGAAGTTATGGTTATGTTTTTCAAGCTCAAGCAATTTCAAAGAGACATCGCTGATATTGAGCCCTAGCGTTGTTTTTTGCCGACTAAAAAAATTCAGCATTATTTTTTATGGAGCCCCACGGCTAAGGCCATGGTTCCCTCCATACCCGCCTTCAACCACAGGTAAACCCGTGGTATTCGGCGGAGGCGGATAAATTTTTGTTTCTTTAAGCCCGATCCTGACTCCTTATATTATACCATATTATTTAATTTCACGCCAGGTCCCCCGTACTATGCCCCAGGAAGCCCCTGGCCCTCCCGAAAAATCAACATTGGCAAGGCCTGATTCGTAAGTTACCGAAGCGTTTTCGTTGAGTTTAATCCTGTAGCCGGTTACTTCCCGCAAAATGGCGTTGTTTTGGACGACAACCTCGCCGACTGACGCATAGGCAATCAGCGAATCAGAATTGTTGGCCACGCGGAAAACGTCAATTCCTGCCTTCGTCGTAAGCATCATGATATAGCTTTCAGGACCAGCCCGCTCAAAAACGGTATTATTGACTATATCAATAATTCCGTCGGACACGATGACTTCGCTGTCGTCGCCGTAAGCGGGATCAAGTTGAACGGTGCTGTTATTCTCGGTCGTAATGTTTCCGGCAACATAAATTGTCCCGGTCAAAATCAAGGTTGCGTTTTGCTCCAAAAGCAAGTTTCCCGTGATCTTCTTGGGGCCCAACGATTGCGTTTGGTTGCGGAGTACCGTATAGTCGCCGATAACAGTTCCTCCGGCTTCGGCATCCTCTCTCCAGCCGTTTATCTGCTCGTCAGTGATTGGCAAAGGTAAAGGATCAGGATCCGGTTCTCCAGGATAAGGAAAAGTTTCAGTGCCGGTAACTACGCAAGCGCTTTTTGTCGTATAATAGGCATTGCCGCTTATTGTACAATTGCTAATTGCATTGGCAAAGACACTTCCTGTGACCGTAAAATTATCCATAATCTGCCCGAACGCGCTGCCGCCAACAATGACTTGCGTGTCAATCTGGTGGGCATGGGCGTGTCCGGAAACGGTCAGGCGATCAAAAATTCTCCCAAGCGCTCCTGCGGAAAAAGCATCGCCGGTGATTCTGGCTCCCGCTCCGCCGTCTATCGGACCGTTGCTGTAGACATTGCCCAAGATGCTGGAATTATTGTCCATCACGAGTCCTCCGTCGCCGACCTGCACGCCGTAAAAAAAACTTGCCGAAGTGGCGCTGATGCTAACAACGGCTCTGACCTCTTTTTGGGCCTTGGGCTGATTTTTCCCTGGAACATAACCAATTGCCGTAATTTCTTTTCGCGTGGGATTGATCGGAGCGACACTCACGTCAAACTCGCCTGTCGCGAGTACTGTGCCAGTCTCGCCTATGTAGTTTCCGGCAGTCTCGTTGAGCTTAAAGATTGCCTTATCTATGCCGGCATCAGCAAGCTGCAAGGCCTGTTCTTTGGCCAGCGCGTTTCTGGTGGCCGCGACGTTCTGAAAAACAAACCCCAAAAGGCCAATAGCCAAAGCCAGGATCACCACCATGAAAATCAGCGAAATTATCAAAACCTGACCGCGTTGCATAAATTTTGCTCCTGAATTATTTGTTGCGCAGGCTCGCCGAGCCGGCAATTTGATCCGAAGCCGGGTATCTGCCAGTCTGCCGAACCTTAATTGTGTAATCCACTTTTCTTGCCAGTGATAAATCGGAATTGTCATAGGTAAAACTCAAGCTTGTCAAAGCCGGAGTTAGTTCGTGAAAGCGGGGCAGGCGGAGGCTTGAGGGATGAGGATCGACGATAAGAATCAGGCGATTTGCGGCATTTGGATCCTGCGCCACAATAACGTAATCAAAAATGCCGCTGATGATTTGTCCCTGCGAATTAATGGCCGGAATTTCCAAAACCAGCACTGTGGCACCAGTGGCATAGTTAACGCCGTCATAAACTCTTGAAGCCGCAAATTTTGTCGCCGCCCGGGTATACTCGTTGATGCGGTCCGCGGCCTCGCGGGTAGCATTATTGTTTAAAACTTTGCCCGACTCATTTTCGTAAAACTTGTTGTTGGACAAAAAAATCCCCACGCCTAAAGTGACTAATATCGCCAAAAGGAAAGTCACCACCAAAACTTCAGCCAATGTAAAGCCTCTCATTGCTTATTTAATCCGTTTTTACTCATCAAAGTTTCAAGCGCCACGCTCTTGGCGGGTCCCACCGGATCAGTCCAGACCACAGTCACGGTCACTTTTTTGATGTCGCTTGCTCCTTCATAATCGGCAACTGTAAGCGCGCCGCTTGCGTTTTCGAGCTTGTTTAAGGCTGGATCAGAAAAAGAGCCGCTTGATGGGAGGGAATTAAAAGGCGTATTGCGCAGTTCCTCAATTTTTTTGGCGGCGATGTGGTAGGCCAAGTTTTGGTTTCTTGCGGCTTTGGTTAAAGGAATTGAGGAAAGAACCGAGCTGAAAATTATGATGGTGGCCATCAGCAGGGCCAAAGCAATGATCACCTCTATCAAAGTAAACCCCGTCACCACTCTAACATCATGTCGCGAGTGGCATTGGGTCATTCTGCTTCGCGTTTCTTCAGACCATTCATCCACGGGTTTACACTCGTTATATTCTGGTGACGGGGTAAACCCCAAAAGAATTTTTGATTTTTGATTTTTGATTTTTGATATTTTTATCATAGGTTCTGTCCGATATTGTAAATCGGCAAAATGAGTCCCACGGCCAAGACGCCAACTACGGCGCCGATCAAAATGACCAGGACAGGCTCAATTATGGATGAGAGATTTTTGACGGTGTCGTCAATTTCCGCCTCGTAAAAATTGGAAACTTCCGCCAACACCTTTTCCATGGTTCCTGTCTCCTCGCCGACCTGAATCATCTGCGTTACCATCGGGGTGAAAAGTTTGGGATATTTCTCCAAAACCACCACCAAATCAACCCCGACTTTCACTTTTTCGGAAGCGTCGGCTATGGCTTGCCGGTAGTAAACATTGTTCATGGTGTCGCTGGTAATCTTCAAAGCCTCGACAATCGGCATGCCGGAACGAAGAAGGCCGCTAAAAATGATAGTAAACCTCGCCAGATTGAGTTTTTTCACGATTTTGCCGATGATCGGCAGACTTAGATTGAGCTTATGAAAAAACGCGTGGCCTGATGCGGTTTTGTGCCAAAACCATATCCCGAATACCGACACTGCGATAACCGCCAAAAGGACCAGCGAATAGCTCGCGAATAAGTCCACAATCCTGATGATGATTTTGGTGAGCACCGGCAATTCGGCATCGAACTCCTGGAATGTTGAGGTTAGCTTCGGCAGAACGAAGGAAAACATGATATAGCCGATGATGAGCAACGCAGCCATCACGACTGCCGGATAGGTGAGCGCCCCTTTGGTGCGGCGCAACAAATTGTAATCACGCCCTATCTGGGTGCCCAGATACTCCAAGGTTTTATCCAGCTCGCCGCTTTGTTCTCCAACCTTGACCATATTGACAAAGATGGCAGAAAAAATATTGGGATATTCACCCAGGCTTTCAGACAAAGTTTTGCCGCCTTCCACATTGTGCGCCACCGCGCTGATGACATTCCGAAAATAGGGATTCGGCATTTGTCTCGTCAGCACAAGCAAAGCTTTGGATACCGGAAGGCCGGCTTTGATGGTTACGGCCAGGTTGTTTATAAAAGTCAGCTTCTCCAGCAATGAAACATGAGAAAAAATTACGTTTAAGGCTCGACTTCTCAAGGAGCCCAGTCTTCGTTCCTCAATTGAAGTAGGAAGCAGGCCCTTGCTTCTTAGAGCCTGCCCTACTGCTTCCCGGGACGGCGCTTCTGCGATGTCCGAGACCATTTTGCCTTCCTGGTCCCGCGCTGTATATATAAATTCAGGCATTTTACTCCTTCGTCACCCTTAAGATTTCGGAGATTGTTGTAAGCCCCATATGGGCTTTGATGAATCCGTCCTGCCACATCAAAATCATGCTCTCCTCCACAGCCCGCTCTTGGATTTGACTGGTCGCCGCTCGAGACAGAATAAGTTTGGCAATGTTTTCCGTGATATCCAAGACTTCATAAATGCCGATCCGGCCCCGAAAACCCGTGCGGGAGCATTTTTCGCATCCTTTGCCGTGGTAAAAATCCACGTCTTTGAGATTTTTGGCTTTTTTGTCCAAAACCCCTTCCCGCTTCATCACTTCCATAAGGTGCAGGAGATCAAAATCCAAAGATAAACTCTGAACGGTCTTTTCGTCCAGACGCATCGGAGTTTTGCAGTCCTGACAGATTCTGCGCACCAGCCGTTGTCCCACAATGGTATGGATGGTTGAGGCAATTAAGTATGGTTCAACCCCAATGTCCAAAAGACGGGGAAGAGCCCCGGCCGCATTATTGGTGTGAAGCGTGGAAAGCACGATGTGGCCGGTCATAGCGGCGTGCACCGCTTCTTCGGCTGTTTCCAGATCGCGGATCTCCCCGATCATGATGATATTGGGATCCTGCCGCAAAAGAGCGCGCAGCCCCACCGCAAAAGTGAGGCTGATTCTGGGATTGACCTGCATTTGATTGACTCCCGGGACACGGTACTCAATCGGATCCTCAATGGTGCTGATATTTACCGATTTTGTATTTAATTTGCTCAAAATAGTATACAGTGTCGTGGATTTACCAGAACCGGTGGGGCCGGTAATAAGCGTCATGCCGTGAGGTCTGCTTAAATTTCGCTTGATGACCTCAAGAGAGGTCCTGGCAAAGCCCAAATCTTCAAAGGTCAAAGCTTTGGCCCCCTCATCCAGAAGCCGCATTACTACTTTTTCCCCGTCAAACACCGGGATGGTGGAAACGCGAAACGAGATATTGTATTCGTCAGTCTGAAGCTTAAAGCGGCCATCTTGGGGAAGACGATGCTCGTCAATTTTGAGATTGGACAGAACCTTGATCCGGGCGATTAGTGCCGGCTGAATGACTTTCGGCAAGGTCATGACATCGTGCAAAATGCCGTCGATGCGGTAACGCACTGTCACTTCTTTTTCCTGCGGCTCAATGTGGATGTCCGAGGCCCCTTCAAAAATGGCGTACTCAAGCAGAGTATCCACCACCCGCACCACCGGAACTTCCTCCGCCATTTTTTTGAGCTCCTGACCTTCTTCCGCAGGCGCCGCTTTTTCCGCTTTTTTCGTGGTGAGGATTTTTTCAAACTCGGCCTTGAGGCTGGTATGATACTGGGAAAGCGCGTAGTCCATCCCGGTTTTGGTGGCCAAATACGGCTTGATTACAAAACCGGTTTTCTTTTTGACAAACTCCCTGGTTTGCAAATCCTCGGGATCAGTCATAGCCAAGTCAAGCTCGTTGCCCTTTTTGCGAAAAGCGATCACCTGATGACGGCGAGCTATTGGCTCGGGTATGATTTTTAAATCTTCCTGCGCAATTTTTACCTTTGTCAGATCCGCAAACTCCACTTGCAGAAAATCGCTGACGAGCTTTGCGAGCTTGTCTTCCGGAATGATCTTGCGCACCACCAAATAGGAAGCCAGATTCTGATTTTTGCTCTCGGCCTCGGCTTTGAGTTTTTCAAAATCCTGCTCCGCGATAATTTTCTGCCCGACCAGAATTTTTTTCAGGTCAGTTGAAGCAAGCGCCATTTATTTTTTGCACTTTGTTTCAAGCTCTTTCAAAAACTCCTGCCCTTCTTGCTGAAAGACAGGATTAAGCCTAATGGTTTCCAAAACTTGAATGCGCGCGTTGTCGGTATCGCAAATCTCGCCATAAGCCACCGCAAGTTTGGCGTGAAGCTCGGCATTTTGCGGATCCAACTCTGCGGCTTTTTGGTAGCTTTCCGCCAATTTGAAATTATCCCCTGCCTCCAAATAGGCTCTGGCCAAATTGGTATAATCTCTGGAAGTAAGCTCGTATCCTAACTCTTTAAGTTTTGCCAGTTCCTCGGTAGCGATGTCCTCCCGTTTCGCGATAATCCCGGCCAGCAGGTAATTAAAATGCGACTCTTTGGGCTCGGGATTCTGGGCAATCGCCGATCTAAAGTACTCAAGGCCCTCTTCAAACTGCTTTTTGGAAAAAGCCGCTTGACCCAATTCAAAATAAATTTGGGGCCTCGTGGGAGAAAGCGCCAAGGCCTTTTGCCCCAAACTTAGCGCCTCGTCAATCATTTGTTGATTGCCCGTAAAGCGGTTTATCACGCTTACGAGATACAAATAATTTTTGACATCTTCCGGAAAATCTCTGATGCTTTTTCTAAGCTCGTCCATTACATATTGATAGACCTCGCTTTGCTCTTGAGAAGAAAGCTGTCCCGAGAACACAGCTTCGCTGGCATAATCCACCAGCCTCTGCCGGATTTCTTCATCCATATAAGTCCCGTAAGATAGGGCTTTTTTGAAAGTCGGCAAAACTTCCCGGTACTGCTTGACTTTTGCGGCCTTGATCCCTTGGGTCGTATAGTAGTTTGCAAAAGCGGGTCTCAAGTTTACGAAGAGAGCCGCAAAAAACATCAAGACGGCTAAGATCGTCGGCATCACAAAGCCCGGATGATAACCGGTGCGAGCTTTGGCCGGAGAAGATGACAGATATTGATTCGTCAAAAAAGCGATGTTGCCAAAAAGCAAAAATGAAAGCATGTAAGTTGCTTGTGTGTCAAACACAAAAAGATTCTGCAGGAAATAACCTGCCAGAAGCACGCCCAAAATTAAAATCATTCTAGGTTCCAAGTCCGGAGGCTTTTGAAGCCAAAGTTTAAATAAAATCCAGAAAGCCGCCGCAAACATGACAAGATACGCCAAAAAACCAATCAAACCGGCTTGTACCAGAACGTCAAAGACCACGTTGTGGGCGCGGTCAAACCAGATTTGACTGCCCTGATCTTTGAAAATTCGGGCTGGAAAATATTTGTTGAAGGCAATGTGATAATTTTCATAGCCCCAGCCGAAAACCGGTCGGTCTTTGAACGCCTGGTAAGAAGCATTCCAGGTGTCCAAGCGCGACTGGGTCGTGATATCCCTTGGCGAAATGGTCGCAAGCCTGTAAAGCGTGTTGCTTCGGCTCACCCAGGAAGCGTCGCGGTTGAAATACAAAATGAAACCAAACGCCAAAAGCAAAGCCAAAAAGCCAAGCGAGAGGATTTTGGTCTTGCGTTTTTGGGATTTAAAGACATTGACTAAAAAATATAAACCGAAAGCCAGAGCCGCCGCCAGAATCGCCCCTCGAGTCTCTGTTTGGTACAGGATGTATAGTTCAAACCAAAACACAAACCAAAGATATACGCGCTGCGTTTTGGATTTTGCCTCCTGCAGGAGGTAGAGGGAAAGAAAAACTCCAAATAGCATCACTGCCGCAAAAAACGAAGCGTTGCCGATGGTGCCCACGATCCGGCCGCCGCGGAAAATGTTTGAAAGAATTGGCAAATCCAAAAGCTGGCTTAATCCCACCAAGGCGTTCAAAAAAGTCATGGTAATGGCGGCCAACAAATACCTGTGCCAATCGCGGCGAGTCTGAAATACCGCCGGCAAAATCGTAAAGTAAGCCGCGAAATGAAGTATGGTAACAAGCCCCTCGCCCCGCTCGATCGTCCCCCAGAAACTGTGGTTGAAATTCACGCCAAAAAGGCTTGCGACAAAAATTACACCGATATAAATCCATACTGCTTTTGTCAGCCAATTCCACTTAATTCTCAATTCCGGGTACTTTACGGCCAAAACCGCATAAACCACGACGGCCAGTTCCACCAAAAGCCTGAAATACAAAATTTTCGTGGTAATAAATGGAAACAAAAAAACGCTCCACACCAGAAGCGGCATGACGAGCAAGGCATACAGAATTAATCTTAGGAGTTTATACCACTTATTTGTTTCCAGCGCGTCACTGTTTGCCATGATTTAATTTTACTAAATTTTCCCCAATCGGTCAATGCGCTTTATTTCTTTCTCTTTCTGGCCAATTGGCGCACAGCCGGTTCGTCAAAGCCGAAATGATGGGCGACTTCATGCCAGACCGTGTCTTTGACCAGCTTTTTTATTCTTTCAGGATCCGAGCCTGACGCCATCTCCACGGGCTTTTGAAAAATCGTGATCTTGTCAGGTAAAACCATCGTATAAAAAGGCCCTCTTTTGGTCCGCGGCACCCCTTCATAAAGACCCAAAAGCAGGTCTCCTCTTAGCGTCCCACCCTTGCTCATCTGCTCTTTAGTAGGAAAATCCTCTATGACGATTCCCACATTATCCATGAGCCTGCGCAACCGTTTGGGAATATCAAGCAGGGCATTTCTTACTAATTGTTCAAAGTCTTCCCGCGACATGGGTTTACTCACCCTCATCATCAACCTGATTTTCTAACTGGTGCAGACTGTCTAGCATATGAAATACGGCGGCGTATTTTTCCAAATAACTTTTTAAGCGATATTTCTCTTCCAAAATCCTGTTCGTTTGAACCCACTCCTTGCCTATCCTGTCCCATTCCACGTCTTTGTGAAAAGCATGCGGCAAAGGATTTTGTCCATTTACACGAAACCTGCTGATTAGTGTCAGAGCAGCTCTGAAATTTGCTTTTTCAAGATCATCTACCTCTTGATTATTTGTCTCCCGAATTTTTGCCCATCCGCCCGCAACCCCGGCGCCCGCAAGCCCTCCAGCCATGGAGGCTAAAAACTTCCTGCGCGTAATGCCCTTTTCAGGGGCTAAATCCTCTTCCTTCGCCCTCTTTCTGGAAAGCTCGGGTGAGGCAAGAATGCTGGCTACACCGCTTCCGGCAAGACTGCCGTACAGGGCGGCACGCAGAATTTTTTCTTTTGCCTTTTTCGACCTTGTACTCTCAACTACAGGCGCTACGGCCTGAATACCCCGGATAAGCTCCGGCTTTAATTTCTCCACTACTTGTTCAACGGCAAGCTTCTTTCGGCCGAGTCTTTTTACAATTTCTTTTTTCAGCCCTTCTTCGAAGTTGCGAATTTCTTGCACTTCCTGTTCAGGCTTTAATACCCTCGGCTTAATATCAGGCTTTTTCGAAAATTTAATCTCGGCCTTGAGAACTTGCTCCGGCAACGATTCCGCCACCTTGCCGGAGACGCTGGCTGAACCCAAAATCGCTCCCGCCTTCAAAAATTCTGCAAGATGTGTTTTTTTCTCGTTGCTTTCCGCCTCTGGTTCTTTCGGCTGTCCTTCATATTCTTCTGGAATAAATCCCGGGGTTTCTTGGGTCATATCTTGATGTTATCATATGCAAAGCTTTCTCTCCAAACCTGCGAACCTTTGTCCATCGCCTTGATTTTTGCTATACTGACCGCCAGCATGCTGCTCAACAAGCTCAAAAAAATCCTGCTTTTGGCGGGCGACATCCTCGTCCTTTACGGCTCGCTTTATCTCACTCTTTTGATTCGCTACCAGCAAATCCCGACTAGCCGTGTTTGGAATTTGCTTTTTTGGCCCTTCTCCATACTTTTTGGTTTCTGGCTCATAATTTTTTACATCAACGGGCTGTATGATATTTCCGCGAGCAAAAACGATGTGGCTTTTTACAATAAACTTCTGCGCAACACGCTCATCAATTATGCTCTGGCAGCCGCCTATTTTTATCTTCTCACTGACAAATTTTTTAATATCAAACCGCAGACCGTATTTTTTATTTTCATGGCCACAAACCTCGCTATCCTTTCCCTCTGGCGGTTTTGGTACAACAGCTTGGTGCAAAACCCAAATCTCCTGCGCAATATCTTGGTAATTGGGATGAAAGACGAAGCAAGAGAGCTGGTCGAGGAAATCCAGCGCAAACCCCAGCTTGGGTACAAAATTGCGGCCATCATCCACAACAGTTATAGAGGCCAAAACGATTTTCCCGGAGTTAAGATGTTTGATTCCAAAGCCGATATCAAACAAATCCTGCGTGAGCACGATATCACCACCGTGCTTACCGCTTTAGATCCCAGAAGCAACCCGACGCTTGTTAAACACCTTTACGAGAGCCTAGCGCTGAAATTGCAATTTTTTGACCTGCCGACTTTTTACGAAAAATTAACCGGCAAAATTCCGGTAACCACCATCGGGCACATCTGGTTTCTGGAAAACTTGGCCGAGAGCGAAAAAGCGATCTATGAACTGGGCAAACGGATTTTTGACATGGTTTTTTCTACCGTCATCCTCGTCTTATCTCTGCCTTTTATCCCTCTCATCGCTTTGCTGATCAAATTAGACACTAAAGGGCCGGTATTCTTCCGGCAAATCCGCGTGGGGCTTTTGGGCAAGCCTTTTGAGGCCGTAAAGTTTCGCAGTATGATAGAGGGCGCTGAAAAAAACGGAGAGGCGCAGTGGGCCTCAAAAAACGATCCTCGCGTCACCAAAATCGGCCGATTTTTGCGCAAGACCAGAATTGACGAAATCCCCCAGCTTTTGAATGTTTTCCGCGGCGAAATGTCGCTAATTGGCCCGAGACCCGAGCGCCCCGAATTTGTCGCAAAGCTTCTGGAGCTAATTCCTTTTTACAATGAGCGGCATTTGGTCAAACCGGGGCTTACCGGCTGGGCGCAAATCAGCTTCCAGTATGGCTCATCCACGGGAGATGCTTTGAAAAAACTCCAATACGATCTTTTTTACATCAAAAACCGCTCGCTTCCCCTGGACATCGGGATTGTTCTCAAAACTATTAACATCATCCTTTCAGGAAAAGGGCAGTAATCTTGATTTAAAACGCACGGGACGCTGCTCCCCGTCCGCCAGAGACACTTCATGGTTCCCGGCGGCTTTTTTATGAAAAGGCACTAATCTTATATTTATCCATTACCTGACGCACTAGCTCCAAAGTCAATTCATCGACAATCTGGGCGAGCTTGTCCGTGAGATTATTCTTCCAATCTCCAACGATGCCCTTGCGGTAATGACTGCCGATTGACTGCTCACCCGGGCGCCGGGGTCTGCCGCCCGAATCAACCTCTGTCAAACGCTCGAACGAGGCTTCGTTAATCATGTTTTGAATAATCTCGTCACTGTATTTGACTCCCAAATAATCCAGCAGACTCTTTACCGCCTTTCTGGGATGCTGGTGCAATGCTTCATAAGTCAGACAGTGTATCCCTCCCTCATAAGCCAATAACGATCGAAATTCGGGCTGAATTGTGCCGCGACAATACTCCTCCACAAACCCGTCTCTAATCGGCTCCTCGGGCGATTTGCGTCCCTTTCGGATGAGATTGAAATGCCAGGAAACCACGACGTCTTTCGGATCGCGGAAAATGCAAATCTTTTTTATGTTCGGATAAAAACTATCAATGAAGTCAAGGTGAAAAACATACAGAGGCGTGTCTTCCCCGACCAGCAGTTTGTTTCCCCTCATCTTTTCGCACAACTCTTCGTACCTTGCCAAAAAATTTCTATAAACTTCTTCTCGAGGCAGCCGGTCTTTGAGGGGAACCAAGTCAGCAAAGATGCCGTGCACTTGCGTCAGAAAATTTTCCATCGGCCTGGTAAAAGATTTATCAACGTCGGGTTCAAGACTGGCAAGCGTGTTAAATAAGTGGACCTCGCCGATTCGTTTCATATCGGACTCTGGATTTTCCGAACGAAAAGGAAGCGCAGGAAAACAGGCAATCTCGGGATGAGAGTTCAAAAGGGCTGAAACCCAGTGGGTTCCGCTGCGCTGCATGCCGACAATGAGGAAATCTGGTTTGTGCTTTCGCTTCATAAAATTTACTCAATCGTGATTACTCGCCCCTTTTCGCGTGATAAATGGGCAGCCTGAATAACCTTCATAGTATCGAGTCCCCGCTGAAACGATATAGGGCTGTCTTCTGCCTTGATTTTCCCTTCCAAAATCTCCCGGATATGCAAAATCTCTTCGTAGAAATCATCCGGTCTTGTCTTCTCAATTCTGACTTCGCTCGTAGGCTGTCCCACTCGCCCGAAACGCAACAAATCCCCTTTGTCCCAGCCGTTTATTAAAATCTCCGCAAAACCCTCTTCACACTGTATTCGCAGCCATTTTTTGTCTGGCTTTGCAATCACGTCCTGGGCGACGCGACCGACAAATCCATCCTCCGTCGTCAAATTCAAAAAACAAGATTGGTCGTAATCAACCTTGTCGTTTCTCACCATCTGCATCGCCGCAGAGACTTGCCTGACCTTCCCGAATCCCAAAAAGTGAGCAAAATGCTGCCAAAGATTGGCGGCGTGCGAGTGTTCACCGGAAGCGCCGCCACCTTTCTTCCAAAATCCCAAATAAGTATCATGCGGTCCGGCAAGCCAAGGGTGAACCGCAAAAATCCCCTGCCAATTCTGGCGAAACTCCACATCCAACGCCTGCGGTCTGCCAAACGGCCTATCCGACAGAACCTCCTCGGCTTTTTTGACCACCCTGCTCACCGCATGATCATATCCCACAACCACAGCGGTTCGACTCTTTTTAAGTTTTTTTTGAAACTCCGCTACGCCTTCAAGCGAAGGCGGGCACAAGGGTTTTTCCAGCAACAAAACTTTGGGGTCTTCGTCGAGAACGAAATCTGCCAAGGACATACGAACGTGCGGCGGAGTTCCCAGCATAATCACTTCAAAACCCCCTTTTGGCTCTTCGCCGAATTTATAAAGCTCGATACTTTCGTCCCAACTACCGTAGCGATTGGGATAAATTTCCTCTCGCATCCGCCGCAATGCGCTCTTGTCGGGGTCCACCACCGTAACACCCCACCCCTCCCGTCTCGCCGCTTGCGCCAAATGATTGCCGATCGACCCAGCGCCGTAGATTTTTGCCTTAATCATAGACTTTTTATTTTCGCCAAAGTTAATTGCTTGAATCCGTCAATAACCAAGTCTGCTTTGCCCAGGCGGTCCCGGCCGGTGGTAAAAGTTACAGCGATGCATTTCATCCCTGCCCTTTTAGCCGCTTTGACACCGACCTCGCTGTCTTCCACCACAACACATTCTTCCGGACTTATTTTTAACTGCGAGGCGCTTTTCAAATATATGCCGGGGTCAGGCTTCTTTTTTTCAATATCTTCCTGCGTCAAGACTAAATCAAAGTATTTCTCCAAATCAAAACGCTTGAGAATTATTGCAGTCGAGCGGCGGTCGGAACTGGTAGCCAAACCCAGACGCTCACCCTCCCCGTGGAGCTTTTCAAGCAATTCGGCGGCATCAGAAAATATCCCGAAAGGCACTTCGTCCAAGATCCGGTAATAAGCCTCTCTTTTTTCGCGGATAATCTCTGCCACGTCGCCGTTAAATCCGTATTTTTTCAGAAAAAATTCAACAGCCGGGATTTCGTGCTTTCCCAAACGCTCTGGATCGTCTTGCAAAATGACATCGAAACGGTTTTTGAATACCTCCTGATAGGCCTGAAACTTCAGCGGTTCGGTATCTACCAATACGCCATCCATATCAAAAATTACTGCCCGAATCATAATAGTTCGATGGTTAGTTTTTGTTTTTCATCCAAGTCATCAAACTGATGCCGGCCCCAGTTGATAAGCGACGTCTTTCGTTCTGCCAGTGGTTCTTTGTTAATATCCTTATCTGCATAAAACGAATCATTGTGCCAATGGGTTGTGGAGATTTCTTCGAAAATCGCTCCCTCGGGCGCGAAAAAACCGTGCCACACGCCACGGGGAATAAGCAGAGTATCGCCTGGATAAACCATGCGCGTGCGCCCTTCGATCTCCGCGTGCAAAACGCCGCTTAACACCTGAAACGTCTCTTCTTTTTTCTTATGATAATGAATGGGGTGAGCCTGCCCGGGAAGCATGACGATGATTTTCTTGCAGTACTCACGATTAATGCATTCGATCAAAAACGCCCCGACTTCAAAAAATTTCTCCAGACCGTAATGATGCGACAATTCCACGTTAGAGTCGTAATTTACGAAGATACGAGCGCTGTTGAGCATGCCCTTAACCTCGCGAATTGCCCGATAGACAGTATCCTTTTTGGAAAAATTGCGGGACTGCAAACCTGCGGAGAGCGGCTCTAGCGCGGCGTAGTCGCGATCGACCACCAAATCTTCTTGCCATTCCCCGCTTTTCAGTTGGCCGGGCTGCAAAGGTAGGGCGAAGAAAACGTCGGGACGCAAAATGGCGGCCCCTTGTCTTAAAAACCGGCTCGCGTAAACCCCCCGCTGGAACTGACGCAAACTCTTCTCCTCTTCCACGGAATCGGAAAATGTTGACGTCTCTGGCCGGCCAGCCATGCTTACGGCCTGCTGATAGGCGACGAGCCAGTTTCTTATTTGTTCGGGGCGCGAGGAATAGGCGTTGAGTTTTACGCTCTCCAACTCTACTCCAATGTGTCTTTCAAAAATTCTGGCTCCTTTGGAGAAAGCAATCTTTATCGCGTCCACATTGTTTGGATCCTCATGGGTTGAAAATCCTACGGTTAACTGCGGATAACGGTTTTTCAAAACGGCAATGCGCTCCAAATTCAATTTGTCGCTTGGTGTGGGATAAATCGAAACGCAGTGCTCTAAAGCGAACTCCGTGCCCCGGTGTTCAAAAAAACTGACAATTTTATCAACCTCGTTGATTGACAGCCCCGCCGTGGAGCAAATAACCGGTTTCCCAGTCTCCGCTATTTTCTCCAAAAGCGGCCAATCAGTTGCGCCACTGCTTGCCACCTTAATCACTTCTATTCCAAGTTTTTCCAAAAGTTCCACCGACTGTTCGTCGGAAGGTGTTGCCATAGTGACCAGCCCCGCCTCCTTGATGTCTCTGACCAAAATCGCGTAGTGCTCGGGACGAAGTCTGTTGGCCAAAAAATATGAAATATATTGATATTCGGAATTTCGCCTGTGGTACGGATGAATCAAGGCCTCAAGATCTCGGAACTGAAACTTAATCGCTGCTCTGACCCCGGCTTCCTTCGCCACCCATGCAAACTCGCGCACAATCAAACGCCCCAATTCCAAACTCCCCTTGTGGTTGTTGGCCATGTCAAAAATAAACAGGCCGTCAAACTCAAATGATTTTTTCTTTAGAGGAAACATAGCTCATCTTATTAAATCAACTTCTCATTCTAACAATATGTTCAACGCAAGTCAAGCCTGCGCTTAAGCAATATTTCAGCCAACAGAAAATCGATCTCGTTGTCAAGATTTACTGAATCCTCTGACTTCATATAAAAATAGGCTATTTTCTCCCCTGAGGTTGATTTCAGTTTGCGGATAGTCCTAAGCCACATCACATCCATTGCTCCCGTGTGAATATAAACTTCGGGGAGCGCTTGTCTCGACGAGTTGTAAGGTTCCTTCATCTTCGTAAAATCCCGAGGCAAAAACGGCTGGAGCCATTGGCCGTCCTTCGATATCTTCCACATTTTGTAAGGATGCTTCGGCGACTCAATAATCGGGCGAACAGAATGAGCACCCGGAGTGTCAATGAGTTTCTGAATTCCTTCATCAATATGCGCTGCCGTGCGCAGGGGCGAAGTCGGCGGCAGGCGCAAAACGATGTCCGGTTCGTAATTCTCCTTTGCTTTGAGCCAATCCAAAGCATGCCGTAAAAACTCCTCTCCCAAAGAAAGATCCCCGGAAATATCTGCCGGACGCAGAAAAGGAACCTCGGCTCCGTAACGCCTCGCTACGTCGGCAATTTCCTCGCTGTCCGTGGAAACAATCGTGCGCGTTAAGAGTTTCGATTTTTTTGCCTCCTCAATGGTCCATGCAATAAGCGGTTTCCCCAAAAGCGGTTTGATGTTCTTTTTGGGTATAGATTTTGACCCTTCTCTGGCACCAATGACCGCCAGGGCTTCATACGACTTGTTGGCTGACTTTGGCATATCGGCTCCTTATTCGTGCATTAACAACTTAATTCTGCGAAAACGATAAGCGAAAAAATTTCTCACAGTTTGCCATTCAACTACTTCCCAGAACAAATAATTCAGCAATCTTAATAGACGGGAAGCACTCGGATGACATTGTATCAAAACTCCCCCGTTTAAAACCTCCCCTTGATACTGCGTATCGGCATGGCGCTCAAGTGAATAGCCGTACTTTCCGGCCAGGGCCTTGCGAGCCCAATTTCGCTGGATGTGCCGGTGTCCTTCGATATAAACAAACCTGACGCTTTTTAAATAACAAAGGTAATGCCAAACGGCATCATTGAACCCGTGACTTGGATCGTCCTCTCCCTTTCTGGCTTGTCCGCCGTCGACTACCACCAAATCATACTCTCGCAACGGGGGAAGCATTCGGTAATCTTTGAGAATTTGAAACCGGCCACTAAACTCTTTGAGGTTTTCCGCGAGCTTTTCCGCAAAATACTGGTCATGCTCATATACGTCCAGTTTGGCTTGCGAATGTTTGAGCACCAAGTAGCTGATGGTCCCCAAACCTCCGCCGAGTTCCAAGACACGCTCTGGGTGCTGCTTGCGGCAAAGCTCTAATAAAACGTGCAAAGTTGCGGGTTTGGCGATATGTTCGGAACGCGGAAACTGTCTAAACCGCTCGTATACCGCGATGGCTTCTGGGTCAAAGTCAATCAACTTAATTTTTCGAATTGGCATGGGCAAACTCCCTAATGGTATTGATAATTTCCGCCTCCGCACGAATACTGGCTTGACCGTCAGGCGTATGAATCAAATATGTCAGAAACTCATCGCGGCGTTGTTTATCAGTTTGAATAAAATGCCGCTCTGGATTATCCAAAAGTTTTTCCAGCTCCCGTTCGGTCTTGGCATAAGAAACCAGCTCTGGATAGTGGGTAAAATAATCCCAAGGTTTTGCCGGAATCAAATCGCCGAAATAAGGAGAAATTACCAATCGATTGGCCAGGAGTCCTTCGATTAAAGTTGTGGAAAGGTAACCCAAAACCGCAAAAGACGATTCAATGCACTCCCGAGGACTCGGGGCGCTGGTGATGGTGAGGTTTGGGATCGAGCGGCTAAAATTTTCGCGCTTAATCTTCTGAACATAGTCGAGATAAAAGCCTGCGGCTTTGGTTTTTATCACCACGCTGATCTCGGGATGTTTGAGGGCATAGTTCATTACCCAGAGATGGAAGTCTTCCGCTCGTCTCTCCCCCAGCTTAATCGTTTCCGGATCGGAAACAAAACGCGGCAGACGATGCTTGACATAAAAAGAGAAAAGCACAATTTGCTTCGTTGGAGTCGACCCGCGGGTCTGAAAATAATAATCCAACCGCGGCACGCCGACTATTTTTATCTGCTCTTTTGCCAAACCTTTGACTTTGCCGAGCAACGCTCCCAGAATCTTTTCGTTATAGGCCAAAAATTTGTGGCCGACGAACCGCCGATTGACATACATGTCCTCCGCCCCTTCAAAAATACCCGCCGACAAGCCTTCTTTATGCAAAACCAGAAAAGGAATATTATCCTCCACACAAACTTTGGCCAGCTCCTGCTGAACAAGATAACCAAAATTTCCGGAAATGACTGCGTCGATTTTTAAATATCTGCGCAGATACGGAAACATCTTTTTAAGATACAGATAATAACGCCGTTTCCCCTCTCGGCCGTGATCGGTGATATGGTAATTTGCTTCGGTCCATCCGGCTCTTTCATCATGATGCGTAAAGTGTTTATAAATAATCGCCCAGTAACTTTTGTGAACAGAAACATAATTAAGCTTGCCGCTAAACTCGGCCATGGCGCTGATGTCATCGTAAAAAATGCTTCGTCCTAAAACCAAAGCCGTGTAGTGACTGCCCCGGTCGATTTTTCCGGAAATCAAAGCCAGTACGGCAGCGGTCAGGCGGGGACTGTGAACATAAACACTGCCCTTGATCAGCAGCGGAAAAAACACCGCTCTCAATTTTACGATAATTTTTCTGCCAAGATCATTTGTCATATTCGATTCCAAAATCGGGCAATCCGAAACAGCGCTGCCCAATAATATCTCGAAAGTCTTTGAAAACGGTTGCCGGCCTCAAGGCTGTATTTCGCGATTTTCCACCGGTTGAAAAAATACTGTTCATGGTTCATTAAGAAACGGTACTTGTGGGTAAACTGAAAGACTCCTTCCGCCAATGTCGCTTGATTGGTCAGCCTTTTGCCTTCCTGCGTCCCGTCAATTACCATATTGGCGGGAAGGACCGCGACTTCCTTCCCGAGGCGCAAAACCTCCAACACCAAGGCTTTATCCTCGGACGGCGGCAGTTTGGGATCATAACCTCGAACATGAAAGAATAGATCTTTGGAAATAACGATATTCGGTCCGCCGGCTCCTGGATTTGACACCAAAAGCACCTCCATCTTCACCCGACCCGTTGGGATTTTCCAAGGCAAAAGTTTGCCGTCTTTTTCTATATACACTCCGCTTAAAACGCATTCGGCGCCCTTCTCCAATTCTCTTGAAACATTTTCGAGATATTTCTCATTCCACTGGTTGTCATCGTCCAAAAAGGCGAGGTACTCACCCTTCGCTACGTATGCTCCGAAATTCCTCGCTTGCGCCGCACCGGCATAAGGCATGATCTCAAGAACCTTAACCCTACTGCCAATCTCTTCCAAAAGCTCAACTTTGCCCCGGCCGTTGTTAACCACAATAATTTCGTGCGGCTGATATGTTTGCTTTAAGACAGTGCTAATAGCTCTCAAAAGCAACTCAGGCCGGTCGCAGGTTGGAATAATACAGCTGATCATTAGATTCATACCTACCCCATTGCTGTCCAGTTGGACTTTAATTCATAAAAGCATGTTGCATTATAAAAGCCTTGCTGGCGCTACCCGGAAGCGAAAATATTTCAAGAACGCTAAATCCGTTTTCCTCTGCCGTTTTAATCATCATTTCTTCATTTTGCCATCTTGTATTGACAGCAAATATAAGTTTAGCTTGTCTGTATCTTTCCGGTAACTCCCTAAGAGCCCGCACTATCAATTCTCTTCCGGTTGGTCCGCCATCGGCCGGACGGCCAAAAAGAACTTTTTCCTTAACTGCTGCACTCGGTACGTAAGGAGGATTCCAGGTGATATAATCTGGTTTTTCTGGTAATTTATCACTATCGGAAAAAGGGTGATAAATATCAGAATGTATAAATCTCACATTGGCTTTATTAGCTTTAGCCGTTATTTTACTGCTAGCAATATATGGTTTATGTATCTCTAAAACAGTCACCGGCATATTCTTTTCGATACTTAAGACGCAAGCTTCGGTCGCAAAGGGCCCAGATCCTATCGCCAATACAGTACTTGTGGGGTCAATGTATTTAAGCATCGCGGCCATAAGTACCGGCGTGGAATTATCCCACGCACCTTGTCCTTTCAAATCTGGGTCCAAAAAGGGATTTATATCTAATCCGAATACTGCTTTTGCAAATGACGCGGAATGGCGCATCCGGGTTATATCTGCCGTAAAACCAAACTTGCTATAAAAATTGCTAAGTTGTGCCGCAAAGATTTTTAGACACTCTTCCCTGTTGCGACCTTTTTTTACAGCATTCAAAATAATCTTGAAAGGCGCTTCCTCTTCCTTAATGGAACGGTAAATCATCTATATCTTCTCCTTAATTAAGTTTAGAATCATTTACGGTGTTTGTTTATCAAATAGCGGCCAATGGCCAGTGCATCCAAACCCGTTGCCCAAAAAGTGCGCAGTGCATCCTGGATGGAACAGACAATCGGCTCGCCTTTCACATTAAAGGAAGTATTAAGTAGCACAGGAACTCCGGTTTTGCTCTCAAACGTTTTCAGCAGCCTATGATACAGCGGATTTACGTCCTCTCTTACGGTCTGAACGCGCGCGGTCCCGTCTATGTGCACGATCCCTGGCGCCTCTTTTTTCAATCGGTCATTGGCGAGAAACGCGAGATTCATAAACGGCGCCTCACAGAATTTATCAAAATAGCGATCCATAGCTTCCAACGGTAGAGACGGACAAAACGGCCGCCAATATTCGCGGAATTTCACCACGGCATTGACTTTGTCGCGATTTTTCACGTCCCTTGGGTCAGCCAAAATACTTCTCTGCCCAAGCGCCCTGGGTCCCGCTTCCATGCGGCCCTGAAACCAGGCGACCATACGGCCCGCTGCAAGAGCGCTGGCAACCGGCTTGCAAATGTCATCAAATTTTTCGTACGGAACATGCGTCATTTTCAGAACCTCCTCTATTTCCTCATCAGAAAATTCCGGCCCCAGGGCCAAGCTTTCCAATTTTTCCGGCCTGGCCCCAGTTTCCTGAAAAGAAGCCGCCAGAGCGACGCCAGCCGCTGTGCCCGCATCATTGCATAAAGGATGAGCAAAGATCCGCCCCACTTCCGGCAGTAGAAAAATCGCACTATTCATTTTGATGTTGTGAGCAATTCCGCCCCCGACGCAGACATTCTGAATTCCCGTTTCCGAAATTGCCCAAAGCGCCAGACGGTTTACCGCTTCCTCTAATTTTTTTTGCACGGCAAAAGCGAGATTCTCGTGCCAAGCGGTAATCCCCTCGTCAGGCAAACGGGGGTTTTTCCCAAGAAGAACTATCAATTCGTCAGTAAAACGGCCTGAAAAAGAATGCTTGCCGTAATGAATGTAGCGCGGATCAAGGCGGTATTCGATTCCATCTTCAGCCTGGCGAATCACCTGGTTAAGCTTGGACGTGAAATCCTCGTCTAAGCCGCCGTACGCCGACAATCCCATAACTTTGTATTCTCCGTCTTTGGAGCGAAATCCTAAAAATTCCGTAATAGCCGAATACAGCCAACCTAGGGAATGAGGCATGAGAATTTCCCGCATCGGCTTGATTTCATCTCCCTCGCAGCGCCACACCACGGCGCAGTGCTTGTCACCGGAACCATCTATAGTAAGACAAACAGCTTCATTAAAACCGGATTGCATGTAGGAATGAAAGGCGTGAGTATAATGATGCGGCATGTGAATGATTGGCGGCATTTTGATGTCGCCAAAAACCTTACGCCAGTTCTTGTAATGGATATTTTCCATGCCTTCAAAGTTATGTCCGGAAATCATATAATTCTGCCAAGCTTTGGTTTGATTGTCCACCGGCCATGTTTTGGCCATCTCATCAAAAAATTTTCTCATAGTCCCGTCAGAATAGGCTTTGACGTTCCATGCTACTCCCACCCCGGCTATATCTTGCATTGATATACCTGCACGTTTGAGGCAATATTTCAAAGCTCTGATCGGGTATATCCCGACCCCGTGCTTGTGGCGAATAAAGCGTTCTTCTTCGGCCAGGCCCAAGACTTTTCCATCCCTGACTACGGCCACCGACGGATCCACCGGCTCAGCATTTATGCCAAGATAAATTTGTGACTTTTTTTCCATGTTCATCAATGCAAGCTTTTATAAATTTTTAGCACCTCGTCATGGATCTTGCTGTTACTCATCAAAACTCCATCCCGATGATAAAGATCCTCTGTGTTATAGACAAACTCCCGTCCCCAAAGATCAGTAATCCTGCCACCCGCCTCGGAAATCAAGCAATGAGCCGCGGCCGTATCCCACTGTTTCATCTTGTCTGTGGTCGCCAAATACAATTCTACTGTTCCAGCCGCCACCAACCCAGCCTTTAGTCCGGCGCTGCCCTGCGAAACGTATTCCCGAACGTTCAATTCGCGGGCCAGGCGCTTGTCTAATTCGGACAAATGATGCCGGCTCACAACTGCCTTTGCCTGCGAAAGCTGATCCACCAAGCTTACCCAAAGTTTTTGCCATTCACCGTTCTGGTTAAGATAAGCTCCCTCCCCTTTTTGTGCCGCATAATATCGGCCCGTGGCTGGCTGATATATGACCCCCAAAACCGGAGTACCTGCCTCAACCAAGGCGATCATCACACTAAACTCGCCGGTTTTGCCTATGAAATCCATGGTGCCGTCCAAAGGATCAACAATCCAAATCCGCTGTGCTTGCACTCTCGCGAGATCATCTTCCTGTTCCTCGGAAAGGATTGGTAGACCGGAGGAACGCAAAAATTTACTTATCGTATCCTGACTAGCACGGTCAGCAACAGTAACCTCCTCGCGATCCTGTTTGAATTCGGTCTCGAATTCATAATGGTAAATGGCCATGATCTTGCTCCCGGCCGCTCTGGCGGCATCAATCGCCAACTTGGTTTCGTTCCAAAAATTCATCATATCAGCCCCTCGCTTTTAAGAAATTCCCAAACCTTCTGAACGCTTTGCTCAATGCTTTCACGGTTCGTGCTGATTGTGACATCCGGGTTTTGCGGGATCTCATAAGGATTTGATTCTGAAAAGCCGATAAGGTTTTTGAGTTGGCCGGCTTTTGCCTGCTGGTACAAACCCTTAGTATCGCGCTTCATGCATTCCTCCAAGGGGCAGTCGGCATACACCAGAAAAAAGCTGCCCCCTACTATTTCGCGAACCATCTGCCGATCCGCCTCATATGGCGAAATAACCGGCACGAGCACAAAATCATGCTTTTCTCTTTCCTCCCGGGCCAGCCGGGCAATCAACTCGTTGTTTTTACGGATGTCCTCGCGGGAAAAACCCAAATTTTTGTGCAAAATCGCCCTGATTTCATCGCCATCCAGCATTTTCACTTGGTGCCCGAAACGCGAAAGTTCTTGTTTTAATCCTTCAGCCACAGCGGTTTTACCCGAACCGGAAAGTCCCGTAAACCAAAGCACGTGCCCGGCCGGGGCGGCGCTTGGATGTTTGACAAAAACTTCTTCGCCCCGTTTGATCGCTTCAACTATCATTTGGGAAATTTCCGGGCGCATAAACCATTCGGGTGGGGCCTCCCCCTTTTCAAACGTTTTTCTGGCTTCGGTGCCGCTGATATGAAGCTTGTCCTCTTCTGAATGCTCGATGCTGTCCATCTCATGGACATGGGACTGCATTTTTTTGGAATAAAAAACCTGGTCAAACCGAATGGGAACAATGCCCAAATCAGGAAACTTGTCAAAAATCTCGTGGCTGGCCTTGGGGTGATAAAAATCACCGACTCCGGTATGGTCGCGCCCCACGACGAAATGGCTGCAGCCGAAATTTTGCCGGCAAATGGCAGTAAACAGCGCCTCGCGCGGCCCAGCGTATCGAGAATAAGTAGCAAAAGTTCCCAGCACCACGCTGTCTTTGGGATAAAATTTTTGCATCATCATTTCATAAGCGCCGATGATGTATTTGGCGTGAAAATCCCCGGCCTTTTTCTTGCCGACGACCGGATGCACAAAAAGTCCGTCAGCGGAAGCTTGATCCATCGCCGCGAGCTGAATAAATTCGTGGGAGCGATGAATGACGTTTCGGGTATGAAATCCAACGACCCTCTGCCAGCCGCGCTCGGAAAAAAGCCGTCTTGCTTGCCGCGGCGTCAACTCATACTCCTTGGCTTCGGAAGGCCGGCGGCGGATGAGATCAATTTTTCCGCCTAGAAACCAAGGCTCAAGCTGTTTGACATGCCGAACTCCCGGATGCTCCTCGTTTTGCGTGCCATACAGCTTTTGCGCCATTTCGTCCAAATCAAAGCGATACTTATCCTCGACATGTAAAAGAGCCGCCGGCTGATCCGACTCGTCAACGAGAACCACCACATCGCCGACATTAAGGGTGTTGGATTTTTCCTCGGAAACATTCAAAGTGATCGGCAGAGGCCAGATGACGCCGTTTGGCAGACGCATGGAATCCAAAACACTGGCCAGTTCCTGGCGGCTCATAAATCCTTCTAAGGGACTGAAAGTGCCAATGGCAATTTGCTCCAAATCCATGTGAATTTCCTGGGATATGGAAATGCTCGCAAGTTTTCTAAAATCAATGCTCGGCATTTCCACTAATACGCGGTTGACCAATTTTCCTCCGTGGGGCGGCACCAATCCGCTGCTTCGATGCTGGAGCATAGAAGACGCTTTGGGAAAAGTGCCGGGATTGAGCATGGCTTCGGCCTCGGAAATGAGTTTTAGCATCATGTTCACGCTTTTGATCGGATATTTTCCGATCGCGGTTTCCGCGGACAGCACTACGCCATAGGCTCCATCCAAAATAGTGCTCACCACATCATTGGCCTCGGCTCTCGTGGGACGCTTATTTTTTACCATCGATTCCAAAAAGTTAGTGGCCACAAAAACCCCTTTGCCGAATTTCTTGGCCTGCCCTATGACGTGCTTTTGCAAAAAGGGAAGCTTTTCAATTGGCGCCTCTTTGCTCAAATCGCCCCGGTCCAAAAGCAGATAATCAGACGCTTTTATGATCCCCTCAAGGTTGTTCAGGGCGTCCGCGCATTCGATCTTGGAAATTATTTTCATTTTCCCCATGCATGCCCTTCGTACTTCTTCCACAAAAGAAGCGGAACGCATGAAAGAAGCGGCAATCATATCTATTCCCTGGCTTAAACCGAGCTTGATGGATTCATAATCTTTGGATGTGAGAGCGGGCAAATCAAACTTCTTGGGAAATCCGGGATCCACAACAACGGCTTTGTTGCGGCCAACAATCCCGGCGCTTATCGCACGCGCTCTAATAAATCCTTGGGGCACAGTGGAAATATCAGTAACTCGCAAAATGGCCGTGTCAAAATCCACGTGCAACAGATCCCCTTTCAGGAGCTGGGAGAGAATGTAAGCGGGTTTCAAGGCGATTGTTCCGGGCCCGCCGATTTTGGGATAAGCACAAATTTTTACTTCTTCGTTTTCATCAAGATAAATCTGCTCATCAGAAAGTTCTCCGGTTCTGATTTGCGATCCCTCGGTGTCAAGAATAAACGGGATGCCGACTTTTTTTGCAAGGGCGATGAAATATTCCAAATCGGCAATCGTGGAGTGGGACATGTTGATCCGCACGAAATCAACCCCGCGCGTTTTAATCATGCGCAAATCGGCTTCGCTTCTAGTCGCGGGTCCTAGAGTGACTATTAATTTTACTTGTTTATCCATAATTTCAGATAATTGTTAAAGTCTTTATATTTTCTCTGCTTATGTTCATCAAAACGTTTTCTTAAACTCAAAAGTTTCACTTCCGCGGTCACTTTCCATATCGCGTACGCCAAATAGTCGGTTGGTGAAATTGCGATCCCGAATAATTCCCTTGGAGGAGTTGCGCTGTTTCTTTTCCATACCTCGATCCAAGATTCCTTACCTATTTTCTCGGAGAAAATCCAAAAATTTATCAGATCAAAATAACGGCTGGAGATTGCCTCATATAGCACCCAATCGATAAAATACAATCTTTCGGCTTCGAAAAAAATGTGATCCATATGAAAGTCCCCATGCGACGAGCTTTGGCTCATCGAAAGCTTGTCTAAAATTTTGCTCCAAAATTCCCAATCCTCTTTTGCGTGCATTTTGACAAAATCCTCAAAATAGTGCAGGTCACTAAGCAGTTTCAATGAAACCCGCGGCCAGCTGTGAAAGCTGACAAAAGCCTTTCTGAAATATTCTTTCATCAAATGTTCTTTCTCGGGATGAGAAGCCAATTCCTTAAGAAGCGGGGTTCTGGATGCATTGAAGAGAAACTTATAAGACGGCAAATACGAGGAAAAATGTGAGTCTTTTTTGACGGCTGCAATATTTCTTTTCTCCAACCCGGCCTCCCGCCAGGTCACGGAAGATACTGGAAATTTCCAGACTGTTTTTCCGATGCTTATAACCAAACACCTATTTTCGCGAATAATATTTTGACTAAGTATTTTCATAATTATGGCTCCGCGCGAAAGATTGCCCGCCGCCGCCCGCTTCTAAATGAATCGCTTTCGCCGATTTTTTCGACCCGAGAAAAACCGCAGGAGAGCAAAAACCTCTCAATCCATTCGTGAGGATTTGCCCCCATATCAGGCAGTTTCCGGGACCACTCATGTATGTCCTCATCTGACTGGCCCATTTCAAAAATCATGGCTTTGCCGATTTTCGGCCGTAGCTTTTGCAGGATCAAGCGGCAATAATTCTCGCCATTCTTGTACATCATATGGTGCATGACTGACATAAAAATTACCAGATCGAATCGCGGCAGCTTGTCTAAAAGTTGCTCGTCCACGCTGCCCAACAAAAATCCGGCGGGCATGATTTTTTCCATTACCAGCTGACTTTGTGCCACGTTTAAGCGACGGGTGTTTGACTCGATACCCAAAGAAATGCAGCCGCATTCCTTGGCCGCTTGGATGACATAAAATCCTTCAGCGCAACCCAAGTCGAGCACGCTTTGGGCCCGGAAAGCCGCAATTTCTTTTTTGATCATTTGCCAGCGATCCAAACAATTTCGATCGCCTGTTTTGATCAACTTTCCCTTTTGGTACACCGGCTGATAAACGGAAAAAAATCGGATTAATATTCGATAGTGTAATTCCAGGAGCAATCTTGATAATTTCTGCAGTATTTTTCGAAACATATTCTTATTGATTATTTTTGAGCAAATTCCGTTCAATTTCCTTGCGGTAAATCTGCCACAATTCTTCCTTGTCTCCTCTGCCCCTCTCCCAAGCGGCGATATAATCATAATCGAAACCGGTATCGTAAACGGCTGCGACAAAATTTTCTAAGCGGCGCTCATTTTCCGCAGTCTTGAGATTGAGTCCCAGCACTTCTTTAATTTTGGCGGAAAGCGTAGTCATATCAGTGTAATGAAACACGGTTGGAAGTTTGAGCGTGGTGCCCAGATTCCCCAGTTGGATTACCGGCTTCAAGCAAAAGGCCGCTTCTGCCAGGGTGGTGCCGCTCGGCCCGATGATCAGATCAGCTTGCCGCAGCAGTTCCCCGCTCCCGATGCGATAGTCAACCAATTTAACATTGGGGGTGCGCGCAATTTTTTCGAGATAAGAGGGGGAGCGCATGCCGTACATGGCCGGATGCTCTTTTACAACCAAAGTGTAGTCGTCGGGGAGGGACTGGGCTACCAGTCTGGCGGTTTCAATTTGATTGCTGAAAAACGGAGAAATAACATCAATCGACTCTTCGGGCTGAACCTGGAGGGGAAAATAAACAAATTTTTTGATTTGCTCGAAAGGATAATATTGATAAGTGTCCATAAATTTCTCGTAAGCTCTCCTGGCATAGTGATCGCGCAAAATAATGCGCGGCGGACGGTAATCAATGGTTATCCCCGTGCTTTCCAAATAATTGATTTGCGGGTGCAAGTACCATTTCAGTATGTGATAGAAAGGCGACAGTTCCCTGCGAATTTTTTGTTTCCAATTCCGGTGTTTGAACTGGGCTTGGGGTGACCGGTTGAATGTCTTTCGGAATTCGTCAATGTATTGCCTGGCCTTTGCTCTGTGAGAAGAATCTTCCTGACCGTTGTTCAAGAGATCCACACGCTCGTAAAAAAGCCCGCTGTCATCAAGATAGCTGTGGGTGAAAATAAAGTACCCCTGAACTTTGGAATCAGTTATGCCAATCATAGGCACCCCGCGCTTTCTGGCATAAAGATAGAACATGATGTGCGGCAGGGAAGCAAAATTGGGAGTGATAATCAAGTCAGGCTTGAAATCCCGAAAAATTATTCGGATATACTTGTATGTCGCCGTGACAAAATCGATGATGCCTTCATCTGACACATTTTGGCGGAAAGAGTAATAAAATTTGTCTTTGTACGATCTGACATGGTTGCGCATGGCAGATACCACAGGCCAAATAGAATCAACATTCAACTCCCGACAAATCTCTTCAAGGGAATATTTCTCTTGGCCCAAATATTTTTTGGGATTGCCCATAATCTCGTCGTTGCCGATTACCAAATCGTACTTGACCTCGTTTTGGTTCATGACAAATTCGTGGACGGTTCGCTTGAGCGTCAAAGCGGCTAGAGCGCACCCCTCGGCCTGCAGTTTTTTTGCCAAAAAGTGGCCGATGCCCCGCCCCCAATTACGCTGCTGAAAAATCAAGATTTTTTTGCCTTTGAGGTTCATAAATGTAAATAATAATACCTATCATCCTCCCGATTAATATGAAATCCAAATTTCTGGAAAAGTTTGAGCGATGCCTGATTGTCCTTTTCAACCTCTGCCACAACACTCGAATTTTGGGGCAACCTTTTCAGCCCTTCAGCCAAAAGCTTTTTACCCAATCCTCGTCCTTGAAAAGACGGAGCAAGCGCTATCGAGATACGGTATTTCCCCGGCTGCTGCATATCAAATCGACAATAGCCGGCAACCAATCCATCCGCTTCCAAAACGAAACACAAATTATTTTTATTTTGAAAGTATTGTTTATTAAACCAAAACTCGTGCGATTCAAACGGTATGGGTTCGGCGTTCATTGAAACGGACCTGGCCTGCGGATGATTGCGAATCTTCCAAACCGCCTCCGCATCTTCCTTCCTTGCGAGCCGCACGACAGTCCAAGATCTCGTCCCAATGTAAAAGGAATACTTTGCATCCGGGATTGGAATCCCGTCAAAAATGAAATAAATTCTCGCGCATTTGCCGCAGAATAAGTAATTGTCTTCCTTTTTCAAGTCTGATTTGCAAATCGGGCAGACATACTTAAATTGATTGACCCCATTTAATTGTTCTTTGGTTATGATATGACAAGCCGTTTGGTTCAAAAAAACCCCGTGATTTAGATGAAATGGTTCTCGTGATTTGACATTTTTGAGACTTTTTACGTAGTGGGGTATGCCTCTTACGTAATCAGTGGCTCTCATGTAAACTTTTTGCGCAAAGTTATCCAGCTCATAAGTTGGCTCAAACAGAACAACCGTTCTTTTACTTACTCTGACCATCTCATCAATAACTTTCTTGTAATTGTACGGTATCTGCTCTAAACAATGGGAAGTAAATACTATATCAAAACAATTGTCGGGATAAGGCAGCGAGACCGCGTCGGCTTTGCATAATTCCACACTACTAACGCCCATTTTCCGGATTTCTTCTCTACCATGAATAAGCCTGTTAAGGGATAAATCCATGCCGTAATATTGTTTTTCCTTGCCGAAAAATTTCATGACCGGGATTATGGTTGACATTTCACCGGCACCGACTTCTAAAACGCTTTGAAAATCAAATTGTGAGAGAATTTGATTATATTCATTTTTCTTTTTTTCTTCCTGGTCAATCCATCGCATTTTTTGGATTGTGCCGTCTATGTGACAATAAATCTTGTTCTGACCGTCTGTGTAATATTTGGCTTTTAGTGCATCACGGCCGGCATGCAGGTCGTATTTCGCCTCGACTCTGTCAGTCGTAAGTCTCCAATCAATATGCCGGAAAAGTTTTAAAAAAGGCCTAAAAGCAATAATCGCCATTGACTTTACGGTATTTTCAATCACGAACTCTCTGAAAGTGTCCTTTCTCGTAAAAGTAATCGCCTTGAGAACGGCGGCTAAAAAGTCTGTCAATCTTTTCCTTAATTTCAGTCCTTTCATTTCGCTATCATCTCCCAGGTTAAGGGTGTTCCAAATTCAATATCTCTGGATGCACTTTTGCCCAAAACTTCCTCGTAATATTTTGGCTCAAGCCCGAAAGCCGGCCGGATGACCCGAATGTTTTCTGGACTAAATTTCTCGCCCCGTCTGATGTCCTTGACTAGAAAAATTGATCGTCTAAATCTTTTGTTGTATTCTTCAGCAGGGTTTACCGGACCATATTTAACTAAACCAGCTTGTGTCTCCTCTGTAGTAGCGCGCCCATTTATGGGCCGATAAATCGGCATGCTACGAATCTCCTCTACCATCCCTTTAAATTCCTGCGGCTCGAGAGAAAACCGCGCATCCGGCCCGCCATCCTCTCGCGACAAAGTTAGATGCTTTTCAATAACCAAAGCCCCTGCTTTCACAGCCTCAATGGGCAATTCAATTCCTGCACTGTTATCAGAAAATCCGGTCACTGTATTGAATCTGTCTTGTAAATCTTTTATCGTTGCCAAATTGGCATTTGCCCTGTCTGGTTCCGCGCCGTACGAGGTCAGACAATGGAGCAGAACCAAATCAGTCGTTCCGTTATCGCGAAGCGTTTTGACAGCTTCTTCAATCTCTTTAAGGCTTGCAAACCCAACTGATATAATCACCGGTTTTCCCGTAGCGCCGACTTTTTTGAGAAGCGGGATATCGGTCGCCTCGTAAGAAGCGATTTTGTAGCAAGGGACTCGGAGTTCCTCAAGAAAATCCACCGCCGTTGCGTCAAAAGGCGTAGAAAAAAATATCAGTCCCAAATCGGTCGCCAAATTTTGCAGTTTTGGATGCCAGTCCCAAGGAGTATAAGCTTTCTGATAAAGCTTATACAAAGTCTTCCCTTGCCATTCTTTGGGATTATCCGCTCCCCCGACCAAAAACCATTCTTTATCCGAATCAATAGTCATGGTGTCGGCCATATAGGTTTGCAATTTCACCGCATCAGCTCCGGCTTCTGCCGCGGCTCTCACTAATTGCTCGGCCCGATTATAATCATGCAGGTGATTGCCGGACAACTCGGCCACGACAAACACCGGCTGGCCTGGCCCGATTGTTCGATTCTTAATTTTTAGGCCATCAATTTGCATATTGTCTGGCTCTCAAGGCGTTAATTCCATTCCTCTCATTTTTTTCAATCCCCCTCATTTTAGGATTATTGTATAGATTCCCGATTATACTCTTCCACCTGCTGGGCTCTTTACTCAAAAGAATGTCCTCGGCCGCTATAATTTTGACATTGGATTTTCGCAAAGATTCCAAATCAGGTTTGTACTCAATCATCGCTTTAACCCGACCTACATGGCACCGACTAGTAATGATTAATATTTCTGAAAAACCAGTCTGGCCGAAAGAAACTAAAGCCATAAGCTGCTCATGCGTATTATTTGATTTATGCTCGGTGATTATTCGATTTGTCTGAACGCCAAGCTCAACCAGTTCATACTTAATAATGTCCGAGAGATCGGGCCTAGCCGGCTCATCATTGACAACATCGTGACCTCTTTGGCCCGGAACGAAGATTATCGCTTCTGGAAAATCATTGGACAAATAATAAGTCGCCCACTCTCGAAGTGTTCCACCAGGAATCCCGTAATCAAAATCCTCATCATCCCAACCAGTGCTCATCCATTTGCCGTCTTTGCTCTTTACACCAGCGCACAAAATGCAGATTATTTTATTTTTAGAATTCGGATACATTCGCATATTCGAATCTCTTATCTCACCTTAAAAATATTAGTGATTGGCTTACCTTTGAGAGCTTTGCGGAGTTGCTCATTGGCAAGCAATACACTTAATTTCGCAAAAATCTCGTCATAAGCTTCCAAAAGTTTATCTGCATCGCCTTTGGTATGGCTAAAACTCATATTATGACTGCCGTACCACAAAAAACCTCTTTGCAAGAGCTCCTGTTGGATATAACTTTTGATTTCCAAATCCGAAAAACCGTTTGATTCGTGAATGCTAAATACTTGCCAGGCTGGATTTCCTTTGACCTCAACAATTCCTCTCAAACCATGGCTTAAGATTAGATCATTAGTTTTGGTTTGCAAATATGTGCCAAGTTTTTTGATATAGGAAATAACATTGCGTCTTTCCATCTCCTTGATTGTGGCAATCGCGGCCGCGATGGACAGGATTTCTCCGCCTTGAGTAAACGAATAAAATATATCTTTTATCTTTTCCATGTACTTCCGCTTGCCCACCAGCGCGGAAATCGGCATACCGTTGGCCATGGATTTGCCGAAAGCGGCCAAATCCGGCGTAACCCCGAAAAGTTTTTGCGCGCCTCCCAAATCAAACCGAAATCCGGTAATAACTTCGTCAAAGATGAGCAGTGCGCCATGCTTATGCGCCAGCGCCTTGACCTTGCGCAGGAAATTATCTTTCGGCTCCTCATAACTCATGGGCTCCATAATCACGGCTGCGACTTGATTTTTATACCGCTTGAAGATTTTTTCGAGTGAAGCAAGATTGTTATATTCAAACTTATGCGTGAGCTGCTGGGTAGATTTTGGCACACCCAAATTTCTGGGAGTAGACCCAATATACCAATCATGCCAGCCGTGATATCCGCAAACGGCAAGGTGCTCTCGGTCTGTTGCGGCTCTTGCTAATCTGATGGCTCCAGTCGTGGCATCTGATCCATTTTTTCCAAATCTCACCATCTCGGCACAAGGAATATGTTTTTTAAGAAGCGTCGCCAACTCGTATTCCAGAGGCGAAGGTAGCGAAAAGATGATTCCCTTTTTAAGCTGCTTTTTAATTGCCTCATCCACTGCGGGATATTGGTAGCCCAAAATTACCGGCAATAAGGCATTAATAAAATCGAGATATTTATAACCGTCAATGTCCCAAACGTTTGCTCCTTTTCCGCGCTCAAGAAAAAGCGGCGCCGCACCTTTTACAAACTGTAAATAACTTTTACTGAAGGTTTGGGAGGCTAATGGAATTACCTTCTCGACTTGTTTTAGAAATTGATTACTTTTGCGAAAATGTCTCATGACTATATGATTAGACCGAGGATTTAGTGATAAAGTCGTTAGCAAGCGATTTGAGGAGACCCTCATTCCTGGTAATACTCAAATTCTTAACCGCTACCTTCATATTTTTAGTCAAAAGCGAAATATGATGAAGGTAGCCATCGGTAATTCGACTGTTGGTAATTAAAAATTTTGCCACCTCGAAATCTTCCTTTTCATCCACCGTGAACCGAAAATGCCTAAAATCGGCAGGCGCTTTGAGGTTTCCTTTTTTGTACTTTTGGCGTTTGCGTATATACAAAGTTACGTGTTCGCGTTCCGAAAAAAGTTTGGCAAAACGGTCTGCCTCAAGCAAGGCTTTTCTCGTAAAAACCTCTACATCCAGACCGTCGGGGAAAGTTTCTTCGAGAATATTGGCCGCATAATCGTAACGTTTTAGGCGGTATAACTTAATCACTTCATAGATAACCTCTGGATCAATCAAAGGGCAATCGCCAGTGACTCGCACGATATTACGGTACTGAGAATATCGCCGGGCGCACTCCGCATAACGGTTTAACACATCTTGTTCGGAACCTCGAAAGCACGCAACTCTTAACTTGTTACACAACCTGACTACTTTTATATCCTCTTTATTTGTTGTTGTTGCAACCACGATCTTGTCAATCCCGTCAGCCAGTTGCACCCTTCTAATCTCGTATGCAAGAAGTGGAATCCCTTTAACTTTAAGCAAAACTTTTCCGGGCAGCCGGGTTGATCCCAAACGAGCTTGGATGATGCACAGGGTTTTCCCTCTCATTTTCGTTGCACGCAATATTTTAAGACTTGACTGGCAATCGACAGATTGTTGAACGTCTGCTCTCGTCGGCTAACACACTGAAAAAAATATTTTATCTCATCAATGTAAGTCTGGTTAAATACAAAGCCTTTCGGATGCAGCAGCTTTTTTGTCCGGTTTTTTGACTTAAGCCAGACGACATTTTCGTGAAAATCCCACTCTAAATTCCCCTTTTCCCCCACAACCTTACAGTTTCTGGAGTAATGCTGCTGCAGATAGTCAGAATGAATGGAAGCAAAAATATCATTTTGAAATCGAAAAATAGCCAGGCTTAAATCCTCAGTTTCAATTTCTAAGTTGCTGACCCGCTCATAGAAAAATTTAGACTGGCGTACGGGACTGAAATTGTTTAACCAAAAAGCTAAATCAAATTCGTGGATATCGTCCAAAATAATTCCGCCACCGGTGTCCCGTCGGGCCGCGAAATTTTTCCTATAATCAGTTTCCGGCCGCCAAAAAGGCAGATAATAACCGAATTCCAAATAAATGCTGTATATTTTACCCAACTCCTTATTCGCCAGATAGTTTTTGATGAACCGCAGACAAGGATGAAAACGTAGGTTACATCCGACCATGGTGATTAATTTTTTCCTCTGGCAAATCTTGTTTAACATCGCCACTCCAAGCAAATTGTGGGAGAGTGGCTTTTCAATAAAAAGGTGACAACCGGCCTTTGCCGCAAGCATCGCCTGCTTAATATGCAGATGGTTCGGCGAACAAATGAATGCGACATCAAATTTTTCTAAAGTTCCCATTCCTAAATTTTGAATTTTGAATTTTGAATTTTGAATTTTGCGCGAGTTAGAATCATAAACATAAACCTGTTCGTAACCCAAGGCGAGCAAGTTCTTATAGTGCCTCTTCCCAATTGACCCAACCCCAATTATTAAAATTTTAGGATTGAATTGTTTCGGCATATTGCCTGGTCCGAGCTTCGTATTCCTTAAGAAAATATCTTTTATCATAATATTTTTCGCCCATAAAAAGCGGAATCGTAAACCCCCCAAAACCGCGCTTAAATTTGGAAATATTGATCTGCTTTGGGGAGAAATAAGGGGTAAGATCGGGTGCAAAATATTGCCATCCCAGCTCGTAAAACTCAATCTTACTTTTATGCATCCACTCGATCGCTGCCCACTGAATAAAATGAGACACTGGAATATCTTTTGCTTGCTCCGAAATACCTACGGAACCGTAATAAGCGTTATTTTTATAAACAAAGAAATAAATGAAACCTAGATAAGCGGCCCCCAGTTTGGCACCAGCCAAAAAAGCCTCACCGCGTTTTGCTGTCTCGTACATACTTTCGTAAGTTTTTGGCGAACGGATAATTCTTTTTGCTTCTTGTTGATGTAACTGAACATAGTTTTCAAAAATCTTGAGAGTAAGCTTATTTTGGTCAAAAAACTCCGCCTCCAAGGTCTTAGCTCCTTGAGCAATTGCCGCATCGTGGCCATGGCGCAAATCACGACGAAGGACCGACAACGGCTGTTTGAGATCAATCACCTGCGTACTGATCGAACAATCCAAGTATCCGAACTTGTGAAGAAAATTAGATCTTCGTCTTAAGGTTTCCTGCAAATAAGATTTGTTCAGGGTGACAAACCGAAAACTGGCTCTACTGACACGATGCTTTCGCGCCAACCGGTCAACTTCTTCAAAAATAAACTTCAAGACTTTCTCTCTGATCTTCGGAGATAAATCATTCGCCAAAGCCGGAACGGGAAGGGGAATATCACCCATGGTAAACTCGCGGCCAGTAGCCTTGGTCTCAAGAAATAAAGGACAAATCGCCAAAATTTTGCCGTTGTCTTCCACAATAAAAGATAAGGATAGGGGGTAAAAATCGGTGCGATAATCCAAGTTATACCGAAGCCAAGAAGTAGTATGCCAAAACCAAGCATCATCGCTTTTTAGACAAAATTCGTCCCAGAGGAGATAATTTTTTGCAGTCAATTCTTTAATCTCCATTTGAAACTTGGAAAAAGGTTTTAATGACTTTAGCAATAGATTTCACCTCGCCTCGGGAAAGTCTAGGGAAACAGGGTAAAGTCAGGCAAGAACGGTGATAAACTTCGGCGTTGGGAAGTTGTAAATTTTTGTACCCAATTTTCTGATAATATGGGTGGGAATAAACTGCCGGATAATGAAAATTTACTCCAATTCCCCGCTCTTTCAAAAAACTCATCAAGGGGTCCCGCAATTCAGGGTTTGTGACCAGAACCACATAAAGGTGCCAGCCGGAATAATTTCTCGGAAGTTGTTTGGGTAAGACGATCTCTTTGACTTGGTTTAATTCTTGATAATACCATTCCGCCACCTTGTGCCTTTTGTGAAGAAAACTATCCAGTCGTTTCAGTTGCGAGAGGCCCAGCGCCGCTTGCAAGTCTGTTGTCCGGTAATTATAGCCCAGGTCAATCATGACATTTTTGCCAGCTTGGTCTTTGTAAATCCCGTGATTCCTGAGCGAAACTAATCTCCGATAATATTTTTCGTTATCAGTCAAAATCGCTCCTCCCTCCGCCGTGGTAATAGCTTTTACTGGGTGAAAACTAAAAACCGCCATGTCACTTTTTAGCGAACCAATTTTTTTATTCCGGTATCTGGCCCCCAACGCATGACAAGCATCCTCAATCACAATCAGCCGATATTTTTTTGCCAGCTTTAAAACTTTCTCCATTTCGACCGGCTGGCCGGCAAAGTGAACAGGGATAATTGCTTTCGTTTTTTTAGTCAGGAGTTTCTCAATTTTCGCTTCATCCAAATTGTAAGTATCAAGGCGGATGTCGGTGAAAACTGGCTTTGCCCCAACGGCCAAAAGCATATTTGCGGTGGCAGCAAAAGTGTTTGGTGTAGTAATCACCTCATCGCCTTTTTTCAATCCTGCCGCAAGGTACGCCAAGTGCAAAGCGTCCGTCCCGTGACTCGTGGCCACGGCGTATTTCGCGCCACAGTAACGGGCCAATGCCTCCTCAAAAGCCGAAATGTTTGGTCCTTGGGTTAACCAATCTGAGCGCAAAACCTTGATGACCGCAGCAATATCCTCGGCACTAATAGTTTGTCGTCCATAAGGGATCGCCATAATAATTTTTCTTTAATTACTTATACTCGATATCCCAAATATTCCATTTATCATAGGGAAAACGAATGTCGTCCTTTTCACTTTCTTCTAAGCTTAGGGAAGAAAAGAAAATTACAATTGTGTCTTCCTCTAAAGTCATAAAACCGTTGGCGTGATTCGGTGGAATCCACAAAATTCGCGGCTTTTCGGCTGCCAGCACGAATTTTTCAACTTCTTCAGTGTGCAAATTAACCACTCCAACAAATGCCGAACCACGCGCGACATAAACATATTTCTGCTCGGTCTTATGCCCGTGCCAACCACGGATAAAACCTCGTCGATGGTTTTCGATCTGATAAAACCGCTTGACGTTTTTGAAATCAAAATCGTTGACGAACCGCACAACGCCGCGTTGATCAAAAACCAAATCACCAGATATTAAGTTAGCCATATTCTTTCTTCTTAATGTTAATTTTAAATTATGCGACTTTTAATAAACTGGGCATTGGAATAGTTAATGTCATTCGGTTCTCGCATCCGGTGCTCCTCTAAAATCTGGGAAAATTCTTTGATACCGAAAGGTAAGTCATATTTCGGGCGCCAACCATAAGAACGTAGTTTCTCCGAGCTAACTTTATAATTACGCAAATCTTCGAATCTGATGTTAGAATAACTAATCCGCGTGTGCGGGATAATTTTTTTCACCTCTTCTGCAATATCGCAAATTCTAAAATTTTTGTAATTGATATTAAATATGCCTTGCAAGTTCTGCTCTATGCCGAATAAAACCGCTTCGGCCACATCTTTAACATGAAGTAACGGCCGCCATTGCCCTCCGCCAAACACGTTAAGATTTCCAAGCAGTATGGCTTGTTTGGTCAGCGCGTTGACTACCAAGTCCATGCGGGGACGCGAGTATCGATCGCCCAGTCCGAAAAGCGTTGCCAGCCGAAAAATCAGATAATCTTTACTGTGCGCCACGACGCCTTGCTCCGCCTTCAATTTGCTTTCGGCGTAGACAGAAATGGGATTAAGTTTGGCATCTTCGTCGAGTAAATCATCATTAATTCCATAAACCGAAGCGGTAGACATAAAGATAATTTTGCCGTGGTAATTTTTTGCCAGCCACTCGACCGGCTTTGTATTAATCTCAAAAGTCAAGGTTGGATTTACGGCACAAGCCGCGTCCCCAACTAATGCCGCAAGCCAAATCACGATATCAAAATTATTAATAATACTTCCAAGTCTTTCGTGGTCTCTCACGTCGCCATAAATAAACGAAGCGTTCTTCAAATACCGGGATTCGTACACCAAATTATCGTAAATCGTCACCTCATAACCCTTTTCTCTCAACAAATCCGTCAAATATCCCCCCACATAGCCGGCGCCGCCGGTAATTAAAATAGTTTTATCTTCAGACATGTAATTCCGAAATTATGGCTTCGCTTAAATTACGAAGTCTCTGTCCAGTGGTCAATTGAGATATGTCGGTATTAAATGGATCGTCTACGGAGCAATGAATCGTTGCGTCATCAAAACTTTTAAGAAAATTGATGACTGCCTGTGCTTTGATCTTAAAACCATTTCTGATCTTTTCAAACGCCGCACGGCAAGTGGCTACGTCTTCAACTTTGAATACCAAGGGACAATCGCGATACCATGGATAGCCAAAAATCACGGCCGGCTTGCGCCGCAGAATCGCCTCCCAACCGGGTGTGCCGGTTACCGTTGCGACGGCCTGAGAGCGATCAATCAGTTCATAGTTGTCGGTTTCAATTGGCACCAAAAAAACTTTCGGGATCCGAGCAATTTTTTCATAATAACCACGATAACGAAAAGGCGAATATTTACGGCCTTGCCTCCACCATTGTACCGGATGTTCTTTGACATACACTATCCATTGTTCCGGCAGGGTGGCCGCCACGGTTTCGATCATAAAAATCAAATCCGCAAAAATTTCTCCAAGCGGCACGGTAGTCCGCTCTGGCTGGTATTGCAAAGGAATGTACACGAATTTTCGCTGATAATCCGGTCTGACTTGATACTCGCGATACTCCTTCCAAGCATTGGGACCCAGGCGACTTGCAAAAAAACGATAGGCTAAAACGAAAAGCCGCGGGCTTATCAAATTTTTCCCAAAGATTTTCAATTTTCGTCGGAAGTTATTAAAACCCAAATATCGCCGCCTATCAAGTTTTAAATACCAAGGTTTGGCTTCTTCAGTGTCTTTTCCAGTCTGTTTCAAATAATACGTCTGCAAATCGGGACTCAATTCATTCAAAGAAAATTGCTTGCCTTGATTTTGTTGCAATATCTGCGAAAGTTTCGGGCTTGGTTCCCAGGGATCAAAGTGAACAAATGTCCTATCGGAAACCGGGGTATCGGAGAACATAATCGTTTTTATGCCACTAAGTTTAGCAAGGCTGTAAAGAAGGTAATTGTAGTTGTTTGCCGGGGATATTGGAAAAATTATTGCGTCCGGACGAAACTCCTCAAGCACTCCCTGCCAATAACGCAGCAAGTCATAATACAAATGTTTGTGCTCTTCGAAAGAGAGATAAGGAAATACCTTGTTCGTCATTGTCATAACAATTGACTCCACTCCATAAAGTCTGCGAACAAGATCGGCCGAGGGGGGCGGATATTTCCAGACTTCAATACCGGGAGCCGGAATTCCTCGACGGGCATCTTTGTAATTGTGAAAAATAATTTCCGGAAAATTTTTGACCTCCCTATTAAACGCCCCTACCCAATAAAGCACCTGATGAGAATGCTTCTGAAGTTCTGTGATCGTATTTGCCGTTTCCGCGCCATGGTTGGCGAAAATTAAAAAAAGACGCATATTTAAATCTCCCGCAAATGATAAACTTTGAAAAAGTAAGAATCTTTATCCGACAAAAGTTGCCTCGGTTCTCCCTGCTCCACGATCACGCCCTTTTCCAGAGAGATTAACCGGTCGGTATTCAAAACAGTAGACAGCCGGTGGGCAATCACCAATATGGTAATCTTGCCTTTGAGTTTTTGGATCGATTCCTGAATCCTTATCTCCGATTCATTGTCCAGAGCGCTGGTCGCCTCATCCAAAATAAGCAACTGGGGGTGCCTAGCCAGAATGCGCGCGATGACTATGCGCTGCCGCTGTCCCGCGGACAACATGACGCCGCGCTCGCCGATTACCGTCTCAAATCCTTCCGGACGGCCGATGATAAAATCGTAAATATTCGCCTGTTTGGCCGCTTCAATCATTGCCTCGTTGTTGATAGCGTCATCATAAAATTTGATGTTGTTTGCGATGGTGTCGTTCATCAAAAAAATGTCCTGCGACACGTAACCGATATTCTGATACCACTCCCTAAGACCAATTTCGGCGATTTCGTGTCCGTCCAGCAAAATTTGACCCCGAGTCGGGGTCAAAAGTCTCAAAATCAAATCCACTAAGGTCGTCTTCCCCACTCCGGATGGGCCGATAAGGCCTACCATTTCTCCTTTTTTCAAAACAAAATTAATTTGCAACAAGACGGTTTTTCCCCCGTCATAGGCGAAATTAACATCTTGAAATTCCAAAGCGCGTTCGAAAATGAAAGGCCTCCCGCTTGACTCAATCTCGCGATGGCGGGAAGATTCTGCTTCATAGTTCAAAACGCTCAAAACGTGGGGAACGGAATCATACGCCGTATGCAATGAACTTTGCAATGCCTGGAAATAAGTAAAAATTCGTTCGACCAAATAGATGATCACGGCCAAAGCGGCAAGATTGAAATTCGGAGATTGATAAAAAAAAGCAAAAATAAAGAGGATAAAAATAACGCCCAAAGGCAGAACAAATGCTCCACCCAATCCCTTCAGGAACGCTGCCCTGACATTCAGTTCTTTAAGCCTTCGAAAATAACGGCGTCCTTTTTCGGCAACACCGGCCTGCGCAAACAAAGTTTTGACGGTTTTGATTCCGGAAATATTTTCACTGACATGATGGGTTGCTTCTTTGGCCGTAACCGTTCGTTCGTAGGCTAGATGCTTAATTCTCGAAAATAACGGCTTGATGAGGAACATAAACGCCCCGCCAAGAACCAAAGCAGTCAAACTAATCGGCAAAGATACGTTGAACGCCACGAACATATAAACCACCAAGCCTCCGAGCGTGCTCAGGACAATTGCGAATTGATTGAGCATGCCGCTGCTTGCCGGCACGTCATGCAGGAGTATGGTCTCGAGATAACCGGATTTTTGTTTCATAAGGTGCGGCCAATTGGCCATGAGAATTCCGTCAAACAGACGGTTGCGGAGTTGTTCTTCATACTCCGAAGTGATTCTGGCTCGAATGAAATTGAGCACCACGCCCAGAAACGCGCGAAAAATAAACAATGAGCCGATAAAGATCAACAAATAAGTTACAGAGAAATCAATCCCTAACAAACCGAACACCTTCGCGATCTGCCTGGAAAGAAAATCGCTCCCTCCGTTGCCGTCGCCGAACGCAAAAGAAAATAAAGGGATTAGGGCGGTAATGCCAATACCTTCCAAAAAACTGCTCACAAGACCCAACAACGTAAGCAAAACAATCCGCCTCTTGTAAGGCCCGTAAGTTTTCCAAGCAAGCGTAAAGACCTTCATTACGCGATCCAAGTTCAGAAATTTGTCCACTTTTACCATGGATTGATTTTCTCCACGATCTTTCGTTTAAGTTTCATGTAGGCGCGTTCCACCTGTTTTTCAACTTCCGGAGAGACCAGTCGCAAAAGTTCCTTGCCCAGAATCCGGTATTGACCGCCGACTTTGTTGGCACGAATAAGACCGCGTTTCAGGAGTCTTTTGATCGTGCTTTCGCTGACTTTCAAAAGCTCTTGCGTTTCCGCGGTCGTATAAACGGCATTTTCTTTGATTTCTTGGTCCATTTTGTTTGGAGCACACAATGCAAAAACCTATTCAAATGATAGCAAAAAGGGTCAAAAAGTGTCAAGTCGTGCCAGAAACTCATATTTTCCGCTTAAATTAGGCAATACTAACAAATTTGATCTATCCGACTCCCGCCCCGTAGTGTCCCGACTTTGCGTCGGGACTACTACTGGGGTCAAGAGGTATCAAAAAAATAGGCCCGTTTTGGCTTAAATAAGCTGAAAAGACTAACTTTACGCTCTAAAACCTTACTTCTTCACGAGATAGTGCTTGTTAGTTTCCGGGTAGTGGACAATGGTTTGGAATTTGCCTGCGAAAAATTCATCAATGGCTTTTGTGGCTCCGGGCCATTTGTCCTCACCCTCTGGATGAGCCTCTGTCGGCTGGATATCCTTGTATTCGTCAAAGCATACTACTCCGCCGGGCGACACCCTGTCCCAAAGATTCTGTAGAATATCCCGGTAAGAAACATAAAGGTCCGCATCAGCGTGCAGAAAAGCGATTTGCCTGTCAGTCGGGAAATTTGGAAGGCTCTTGTCAAAAAAGCCGGGCACTATCTGGATATTCAAATCAGGATACCACTTGCGAATCCCTGACGCCTCCAGTAAATCCAGAACTGCTTTTTGGTCAACTTTCCATTCTCCTTTTTGCGGGTTTCGAAAAGATTTGTCCTGCTTGCCAGGTTCTGGAAATCCCTCAAAAGAATCAAAGCCCCAAAGCATGCGGCGGGGCGGCCGAGCTTCTCTGCCGATTAAGTAAGCGAGCATCGCAAAAGTGGTACCCATTCCCACTCCGCACTCCACCACGTCACCCCGGATCTTTTTGATTTTTTCAAAAAGCGAGATGAAATAGCGAAACTGTGCCATCCATCCTACAGGCACGGGAGAAGACGGGGTCCAATTCGGCAGATGTTTGGTCGGCTGTTTGGTTCTCATAATAATGTACTACGCGCGAATCAACCGAAAAATCACAAACTTTCTAATAACGAAACGGTCAATTACCAATTTTTTTTCCTTTTGTCGACAAGATAGCATTATTGAGGCTGCTGGTCAAACATTTGAAAAAAAGAAGCCGAAACGCAAAGCGTCTCGGCAAACCGCAAGACAACCGAGGATGATTCAAACAGTGGAGTCCTCTTCCAGCCCAGCACGAATGCGATTCCTGATCTCCTCGACAAACCCGTCGAGGTGTGAATCAAAGTTCGCCTCCGCGCTGGCAAGAAGAATTCCGGCCAGTACTCGTTGCCCGACATGCAAAGCGATCTCTGCCGCGTGCACGAGATAGGCTCCGGCATCTCCCGGAGACTCCGTCCACAGTCTTTCGGCTGAAGCCTCCAACAAACGGATGGCCTCGTTCGGACGCGCCGATGCGATGATGAGCGCCTTGCTGTAGTTGAAACGCGCTACTTCGGCATCATCCGGATGAAGCTTTGGCAGAAATGCCTCGATTCTCTTCAGGCAGTCTTTCTTCTGCGCATCCGTGCCCCAGTTGCAAACTGTCCCGGCCAAACGGTGCAAGGCGAAACTCTCGGCCCGAAATCCCGCCACAGGATCAATCTCGGCGGCCATTTGGGCAAGCTCGATCGCTTCCTGCAAAAGCCGGATATTTTCGGCTACCCCTTCAGGATCCTCTTCGCCGTGCTCGGTTGGGTAGGAATAGACCATGGCCTGCATGGCCCGAAGCCGGCTTTTGGTCAAGAGGTCTGAAGGCAGAGATGCTGCCTCCTGGAAAATCTCCAAAGCCAGGGGTAAATCCCCGGCAAACCGCCTCACCCAGTCGCCGATGTTGGCAAGACACTCGGCTCGCAACTGCTTGTTGCTACCCGCTAACCGCAGGACAGCAAGAAATACTGACAATGCTTCTTCGGTCTGACCTCGCATCATGGCGGCGATAGCCGCCTGATTCTGGTCACGGACCAGCTGTTCAACCGTGACAGCGGCCTTAAGCGCGTCCCAAATCCGTTCACCTAACGTCTTGTTCATCAGTGCCCTCCGTTTCGAATTGACAACTAGGCATAATAACAAAGCCGGACGGTTTGAGTCAAGAGTTTGATGACGCGAATATTATTTCCGCAGGGACTGATAAAGCAGGGAAAAAGCCGCGGCGGCAAGAAAGGCCGGGATAAAGGCCTGCGGATAAAAGTAAATCAGATTAAGCTCTTTTTTTATCATTGCACGTCGCGGATAAATGCCAAAATTGAGGCCGCCCTTAAGTCCCAGGTGAATTTACGCGCTTTTGCTCTGGCCCTGGCCGAAATGCTCTCTCCCAACTTTTCGTCGCTCAACACCTTCTTGATTCCCCGAGCCAAGCTTTGCGCGTTGTCCGGCTCGACGAAAACAGCGCTTTCCTCGTCAAGGACTTCCCGGATGCTCGGCAAATCCGAAGCCACGATCGGCCGCCCGGAAGCCATGTATTCAAAAAGCTTCAAAGGCGAAATAAAATACGCATAATGGTCATTCTGGGGAAACGACAACAAGAGCACATCAAAGGCTTTTTGGTACCAAGCCAGCTCGGATAATCCCACGCGACTCCTAAATTCCACCCAGTCTTTAACCCCCAAGCTTTCCGCCAATACTTTATACTCTTTGATATGCCGCGGCAAGCCGCCCACCGCGATGAATTGCACGTTCTTGTCAGAAAGCAGGGGCATGGCGTGAAGAATCGTGCTAATTCCCTTCTCCATTTCATTGGTCTTGAGGCTTCCGGTGTAGCCTAAAATTACCTTATCAACCGGCAGACCAAGTTTTTGCCGCGCTTCCGTTTTTGACATCTTAAGATCAAACACCTTGAGATCCACCGCGTCCGGCGCCACGATGATCTTATCGGCGGGCATTCCGGCCGCCGCAAGACGCTCGTTGATAAACCTCGTGGTCACCACGATTTTTCTCGCTCTCCCCCACACCGAGAGGTCGCGCTTCTTAATCTCGCGCGGCAGAGTGTGAGTTTCGAGAATGAAATCACGAAAAAACAGCCCGCTCATGTGCTCGCGGATATAGAGCACATCATAACCTCGAAAAGCGAGGTAAATCTTGGCAGAGAGTAAAAAGCTCAAACGCGAAAGCCAGCTGCCATATTTTGGAATGAGATTTACCAAATCTAGTGACCAGATTCTGGTAATCCGAAAATTGCGTTTGATCCCATAATATTCAAACGGATCGGTTTTGATCAGATTCTTGCGCCTCGACACAATCAATTCCACATTGTGGTTTGCTTGAGCAAACGCCTCGCACATTTTCATGATCTGATAGCCATGCGCCTTTTCCGTGGGCATCCTTACGCTTGCTAAATAAACTAGCCGCACAAAATTTGGTTATATCCTTTAAGTTCTCTCGCTCTTTTCTCCGCATATTTGAAGTCCGGATCAGGCATCGCAACAACATAAAAATGCGGATAAATCGGATCAAAAAGTTTGTCTAAAGTTTTATTGCCAAAATGAAAACCTCTGATTACCCTAACCTTCCACCCCGCCCGCTCTACAGTCGTAAGGAGCGTGGCCTGGGTAAAAAAATTGATATGCGCACTGGCCAAACTGCCGCGAAATTTTTTTAAGCGCGATAATGACGCAATTTTTGGGACGCAAGGAACACCAAGGATTAAATTTCCTTCTGATTTCAGATAGCTTTTTATTTTAATCAAAAAATTATGAGGTGAATAAAGGTGCTCTAATAAATTATTTGAAAAAATTGCATCAAATTTTTCGGACAAGACAAAATCATCCGCTTCGATGTTCCCCAATCTGACGTCGAGCCCAAGACTTGTCCCGTACGATACTTCTTCAGGTATAATGGTGATGCCGGCGCTGCCTTTGCCGAAATGAATCAAGAACTCGCCGTAAGAACAGCCGATATCGAGAACCGCCTTTTTATCCAAATCAAAAAGGCGTAAAATGTTTCGAAAAGTTTTTGAACGCGAAACATTTTTGAAGCGATTTGCTATTTCTTGGCTCATGAACTAATAAATCTCATCCTTAGCATTTTATCAAAATTCAAAAAACTTTGCCATGGTAAAGCTTAACCAATACGTTGGCGAACACTCCGCCGGCGACCGCGATTTTATCATAAGGAATTTTGGTTCCCGCGTTCCGCACGAGCTGCGTCAAGATTTCTTCCAATCTTTTTTGGGCGGCCGCGGCGACATCTTCGCGACTGGCCTCGCCCAAAAAAGTTTTCATTCGTTCCGGTTCATAGCTGGTCCAGTCTGGAATCAGCCTCAATTCGTCAAAAAATAAACTCTCTCGCGAATGAAATCTTAGGCCTTTGCAAAAAATTGCCTGCCTCATTTTGCCAATCAATTTATCCGGGTTGCCGCGAGCGGCAAGGCCGGTGGTTTTACCGCCGTGGCGGGTGCCTGAACGAAAACCGCAGGTTTTGGTGATACTGCCCCAAAAAGTACCGGCCGAATGGGGTAAAAAAGTTTTATCAATGATTGTAATTTTTCCCCGCTCTCCCCTGCTGACCGTGGAAGTGAGCAAATTGCCTGCGCCATCCACCGTTATAATCAAAGTGTTTTCCCACGGAGAGGTAAAATAAGCCGACGCGGCATGAGCCAAGTGATGATCTATGCAGGAAATTCTGGCCTTGGGAAAATTTTGCTTGATGAAATCCCGCCAATAGTATTTGAGCGTAAATTCTTCCTGCTCTTGATTTTGCGGTTTTGCCAATTTCTTAACATTTTTTTCTCTTACGATGATTCGCCATATTTGCTGATATGTGCGATACGACAAAAGACGGCCCCTTCGTTCCCGCCAGAGAAACTCTAGAAACCGCCCCACCTTTTGGACAAAAGTCAGGGTCGGCACCGCCACCCACGCGATTTGTTCGCGTCTGACACCCGTATAGTCAAGCATGGCTTGAATAGACATTGCCGGAAAATCCCCGTCCTGTTTTTTGCGCGAAAGCCGCTCCTCGTTCACGGCGAAGAGCACATTGCCTTCCATATCCAGCAAAGCCACCCCCGATTCGTGACAGCGCGATTTGAGCGGTAAATTGATTCCTAATATGTATCTTTTCATTTTATCGAAAAAAAGCGGCGAAGAATTTTTTTTGTGTACCGCCAAAAACCCGGCAAATAATCCTCAATCCAGACGTCAGAGCCGCTTACTTTGCCTATTTCGCCAATAGCCGCGCGGTAAATGACAGAAGCTACTGTTCGAGGATTAGCGCCTTTTCCTCCCCCCATGCCGCTATTGGTCAAAGGTGGGTGCAGAGCTAAAATCCTCAAGGCGGGCCATTCTTTGGCCAAAGCCTGCGTCATGCCGCGAATGCCGAATTTTGCCGAACAATACGCGGCCAGATTTTTCTTGCCCAAGCGGCTCAAGTTGCTTCCGACATTGATCACAGCCTCTTGGACCGCCGGCAAAAGCAAGCTCGTAAATTTCAAAGGTCCCAAAAGACTGACATTCACCTGCTGATCTATCTCCTCAAAACTTTGTTCGGACAATTTGCCTGAAACAAGTATTCCCGCATTGTTAACCAATATATCTATCCTCTCAAATTTGGCCATGATTTTTTGCGCGCACTCCCGGATACTGCCTTCATCCGAGAGATTAAGCCTCAACGCAAAAGCTTGAGGTGCGTCCAGCGCCAAGCAGTGTTTGACTACTTCTGCCACGCGCCCTTCCTCACGATGAAAAGTCAGCGCCAAGGCGCTGTCCCTTTTGGCAAACTCGTATGCCAGCTCCTCTCCGATTCCCCGGCTTGCCCCGGTTATTACGACAACTCTGCTCATAACCCTTTGATTTTAACTGATTGAATAATATCCGCAAGCTCATCAATTAACACTTCATAAGTATAATTTTGGAGCACGCGCTGCCGTCCCGCCTGCCCCAAACGATGGCGTAACGCCTCATCCGACAAAAGTTTTACTGCCGCTTGCGCCAGCGTTTTGGCATCGGCCGGGGGCACGACCAAGCCGGTTTGGTTGTGCAAATTTATTTCCGGACCCCCACCCAAGCTGGTCGTGATTACTGGCAAGCCTGCGGCCATGGCTTCAATCGTGACCTGGCCGAAATGCTCAACCCAAGTGGAGGGGACAATCAAAGCGTCTACGGCATTCAGGTACTCCGGAAGTTTTTCAAACGGCTTAAGCCCCACAAGTTGCACGTGTTCACGAATGCCCAATTTTTCAATAAGCGCCTTCATTCTCTCACTCTCTCCTCCGCCGCCAATAATAACCAGGTTGACGTCCGGAAATTTTGCGATAATGTCCGGCATGGCCTGAAGAAGATAACCAATGCCTTTTTCCGCAAAATTTATTCGGCCGATGAAAAGCAAAACTTGCTCGCCACGAATACCCAATTGTTTCTTCCACAATAATTTATCATCGCGCGGGGCAAAAAGATCCGCCTCAATGCCAACTGACCAGACTGCGACTTTCTTTGCCACAACACCCAGAGGCCTTTCGGCTTCGGCCGCGGCACGACTCACAAATAATATTTTGGCGGCCTTTTCATAAATTGTCTTCGCAAACCGACGCTGATTTTTGCGATCCAAAACCCATTCCAAAAAAGGGATTTTGGCAGCGGGACGAGAAAGATGCCATTGCCAAGCCGTGATTTGTCGAAACATAAACGGAGCGCGCAGCCGGTCACAAATCTTGGCCACCGCAAAACCAGTCTCCCTAGCTTGCCAAACGAGAATCGCGTCATACTTCACCGCTCTGTCCAATTTTAACACTGTCTTTCTGGTAGCCCAGAAATACCAAAGCCGCAGCGGTCGGGAAAGAAAAAACAATTTACGGCTATTCCAAAGCGGGGGGTAGTATCGACAAACCTTCACTCCGCCGACATCTATGCTGCCCTTCTTGAAAAAAGACAGCCACGGCGCCGCCACCAGAACTTCGTGTCCCGAAGCCGCAAGCCTGCGCATCATTTCTATAAAGTAATGATAGGTGCCCAAGTGTCGCCCCAGCTCTTCCTCCGTTCCAAATTTGTAAGCGACAACGAGAAGCTTCATAGACTAAATTCCTCAATGATTTTTTTCACCAGATTATTCAAATCATGTTCTCTGGCCACCCAGTCTCGCAATTTCTTTGCGAGTGTATGTTTTTCAGATACCGGAAGATTTTTCATTTGGACTATTCTCACGGCCAGTTCTTCCGGCCTGTCTCTTTGAAAAAAAAGAAGCGAAGATATTTCCCCGAGTGGTTTGGCAAACGCTTCATTCGAGGTCAAAACCGGAATCCCGCAGGCCGCCGCTTCCAGCACCGTTTTGTCAATACTGCCGGTCTGGCTTAAATTCACAAATAAATCCGCTTCCTGATACGCTTCATCAGCATACTCATAGTTCAGCTCGCCTTGGAATTTGACGATCCCCTCCAGATCAGCATTATGAATAAATTCAATCAGAGAATCTAGATAGCTCTGATGCTCCGGCAGGCCGATTTTGCCGTAAATTTCAACCACAAAATCCTTAATTTGTTTCTCGTAATATAAAATTTGCGCGGCTTTAACGAGAGTTTCATAATCCTTCACAGGCGAAATCCGGCCAATACTTAGTATTTGGAATTTGACCCCCTCTCTTTCTCCCCCTGTCCGCTTGAGGCGGATAGGGGGAGATGAAGTGGGGGTAAATTTTTCTATATCAATCCCGTGCCCCACCACTTTCACTTTCTTTGACGGCATTCTGAAACTCTCTTTTGACGCCGTAAAAACCGTATCAACCAAAGCATGAGCGATTTTTAATTTCCAATCTACTGCCTTGTGCGTGTACCATAAAATTATTTTTTTGCCGAAAATTTTGGCTGGCAGCCAAGCGATGATCGCGTAAAAAGGATGCATGTGCACAAAAAAGCCGTCAGTTTTTTGGGCTAACCTAAAAGCTATAAGCCATAAGCTACAAGCTTGTCTTATTTTCCCATACCCCTTCTCTTTGCCGAAAGAATAAACCTCGATATTCGAAGCCAAACCAGAAGTGTCGCCTTTTTCTTGGCAGATGACATAGAGTTTTTCCAACCTTGCCGCGAGATTGTTAAGCCAGCCAAACACAAACCCCGTTAGCGAATCTCCTCTATCAACTTTTCTGGTTATAAAAACTAACCCCATTGTTTCGGGATAATGAAACTAAAGGTCTTAGGATGAATAATAGGAATACCGCGAAATGTCTTGATTTTGAGCAAGTGCTTATCCATAGTTACAATCAGATTTGCCTTAGCCGCAACCGCACATTCCAAAATTTTATTATCATCGGGATCTTTCTCGACAACTCGTACCTGTTCTCTAACTGCAACAAATCGACAACGCCTTAAAATTAATTGCTTAAAATCCTCGATATCGGATGAGGCAGCCAATCCCTTTTCCGGAAATATAGATAATTTAGCAAATATTTCTTCTAATATTTCTGCAGAAATGAATAAAAAATAACCATTCTTTGGATCAAGAACAGTCTGCAAAAGTCTGTACGAAAAGCCGCGACTCAATACTGCTGAAACAAAAATATTGGAATCGAAAATGATTCTCACAGATATTTTAGCCGAAATACTTCTCCACGTCCTCTTCCGTTTTTATTCCAAGTTTTTTGGCGGCCCGTCCAAAAATTTTCTGAAGCCGGTCAAGTTCACTTTTCACGACATAACTGCTGAACGCATCTTTAGCCGCTTGACTCACGGGAATTCCTCGGTCTTTAGAAAATCTAATAACCTCCTCTTTGAGGGATTTAGGGAGCGAAACGCTAAGAATTTCTGTTTTATTGCGGTTAGCTTGAGGCATGTTATTTATGAATTAATTTTTATTACTCTGTAATAAGATTACATTATTCAAACGCGATTTGTCAAGGGAGAGGAGATGGGATGCTTGTCACACTCCCCTACCTAGCCCCTCCCATCCAGGGAAGGGAAAATTAAGCTTAAATTACCTAAACAATCCATACCTTACTATCCACCAAATCGCGGCAACGCCGTCTTTCCAGTTGATCTTTTTGCCCTCTTCATAGGTGCGGCCGTGGTAGGAAATGCCGGCTTCATAAACCCGCAATTTGAATTTCGAAGCGAGTGAGACGAGCTCTGGTTCGATTCCAAATCGCTTAGAGGAGAGACGGGCTTTGATCAAATCAACGGCTTTGCGGTTAAACGTTTTGTAGCAGGCGTAAACATCGGATAGATTAAGATTGGTGAACATGTTGGAAAAAGTGGTCAAGGCGCGATTTCCCAGATAATGCCAGAAATACAAGACGCGGTGGGGGCGTTCGGAAATAAACCGCGAGCCAAAAACCGCATCAGCCTCTCCCGCCACAATCGGGGCGACAAGCGCTTGATACTCGTCTGGGTCGTATTCCAAATCCGCATCCTGAATAATCACGAAATCGCCGGTCGCGGCCAAAAAGCCCGCCTTTACCGCAGCACCTTTTCCTTCGTTTCTTTCCTTAAAAATTATTTTGTATTCGTTTGCGACACCTCGCAAAATTTTCCGCGTCCCGTCGGTTGAGCAGTCATCAATGACAATGATTTCTTTTTCAATTCCCAAAAGCTTGCTCTGCTTAACCCGCTGCAGCACTTCCAGAATGGTATTTTTTTCGTTGTAAACCGGGATGATAATAGATAATGTCATGCAGTTTTGGCAATGTCTTTCCAAAAATTAACGATTCGAGGAATCGCTTTCTCGGAATCATAAAGCCTCGCCTCCTCCTGCGCTTTCCCACCAAGCCGTGAGCGCAAATCGGGACTAGCAATGAGCCTTTCAAGCGTCTTCCTTAATTCCGCCTTGCCGCCAATGTAAACTAAAAGTCCATTTTCGCCGTTTCTGATAATGTTAATAGCGCCCGGAGTTCTGGTCGCCACAATTGCGCAACGGGCGGCGGCCGCTTCCAAAAGTGCCCAGCCAAAGCTTTCAGTATTGGAAGGCAGAACAAAGATATCCGCCTCCCGATATATAGGCGGCAGCTCTTCGTGAGTTTTGAATCCCAAAAATTCAATTTGTTTGGCATCCCTCGCGAGATTTTTAAGCTTACCCTCCTGCGGCCCTTGGCCTGCAATCTTCAAAACCGCCGCGACTTTCAATTCTTTAACCGCCTCAATGAGCATAGCCACATTTTTCTCGGTGGACAAGCGGCCGACAAAAAGAATCACGGGAATCGGGTTTGTTTTTTTATCTGGTGTAAAAAAATCCTTAATGGCTACGGGGGTGGGTGCTACCAAAACGGGTTTGCCAATGCCCCACTTATCGAGTCTTTCGGCAATATTTGAATTCACTACCCGAAAAGCATCGGCTATTTTGATCGCTTTCTTGATGCAGATATACAAAAACCATTTGAGAGGGTCTAGCCCGAGCCACTTACTTGTAAAAAACATGCTGTGAATGCTCACAAGCAAAGGCGTGCCGAATTTGGCTTTAAGCCTTGCCCCGACTGGGGAGGCAAATTCCTGGGTCACGACAAGCTCATATTTGTTTTGGACAAACAGGCGCGCGGCCAGCTGATACGCCTTTTGGTAGTGGAAAAATTTGGTGGAGCCCGTGCTGTACACTCGAAAATTTGAAGTCCACTCGAGCGCTGACTGGTTTGGCGCAAAAACAATGACGTCCAAAGCGCCAGCACAGTCTGCGTATTTTTTGTGCCTTTCTGTTACCTCCCCGGCCGTAAAAAGTCTTCTGTCCAAACTGATCATCAAGACACGCATTTTTGCAGTATCTTAATTGTTCTTTCTATCATATTTTTCTTTGAGAGATTTACCTTAAATTTCTCAAACGCGCTTCTGGCACTGCTCGCAAGCTTTTGCCGTAAGGCAGGATCACTGTAAACTTGCAAAATAGCCTTTTTCAGCTGCTCTTTATTATTATACTCGATCAAAATCCCGCTTACTTTGTCCTCGACAAGCTCCGCGTTCCCGCCAATGCGAGTCGCAATGACGGGCAACCCAGCTGACATCGCCTCCAAAATCGTGTGCGACAACCCTTCGTAACCGGTATTGAGCACAAAAAGATCAGACGAGCCGAATTTTTTATACAATTCAGCACGGGGCAGATCATGATAAATCTCAAGCCTGATATCCGGATAGATTTGTTGCAGCTCTCCTACCGCCTTCCTCAATAATTCAAAGCCTTTCCAAGGAACATCGCGCCCGGCAGAAACAATCAGAAATTCTGACCCCCTCTCTTTCTCCCCCTTAACAAGGGGGAGATGAAGAGGGGGTATCGCGTTGTAAATTACTTCAACGTGGCTTTCTTTGACCCCCCAGCCCATAACCAAATTTTTCAAGTACAATGAGGGCACAACGACTTTGCAGGCCGCCTTGCAAACGCGAATCTGGATGTCGCGCATCTTGGCAATTTTTTTGGGATAGCGGGGCAATTTCTGAAATTCGTCAATCAATTTATCAGTCAAGCCACGGCCCATGGCCTGCTCCCAGGAATAATCCCCGGTAATTTTCACGACATAGGGTTTTTTGAGCACGCGAGCGGCCAGAGAGGTCGGGTAGCCGGCCGAGACGGGATCTTGGGCGTAAAATATGTCAAAACCCCTGCCGAATTTTTTTACAGCGCGGAAATATTTATAGTAATGCCAGGGCTTGAACCAGGAGCGTGTGACGCGTGTTACTAAATAATCGTCATTGCGAGGAGTCTGCGACGAAGCAACCCCTGTGAGATTGCCGCGCTCCCTGCGGTCGCTCGCAATGACACTAGAATTTCCATAGGTAATCACCCTCACCTCATGCCCTAATTTCTTTAACCCCCATGCGAGGAATTCACTATACGTCGCCGGCCCTCCTATCTCGGGCGGGAAAATCCCAGTACAAATTAAGATTCTCATTTGAATTGTCCGTGATAAATGTAAAAGGCTTCGCGACCCTGGTCATCATAAATAATCTCCGGAGTAATTCCTTGATTTACAAAATTATCTACCAAAATCTTGGTTTCAGGGAAATTGACCCGGGACTCGCGAGCCACCTCCTTTCCAGATACCACCAGATATAAGCTGTCTAAATTCAGGCTATTAAACATGGTAAGGTCGTTCTCGCTTCGGACAACCTTTAAAAATTCTTCCGAAGTCATAATCAAAAAGCGGTGATATTGCTTCCATCTTTCAAAAATCCACATGGTGGCAAACCAGTTTGTTTGAAGATCGTAAATCAGAAGCGAGGCAAAAGGTGTTGAACCTTCCCGCAGCATCGCGAAATCAACAGCCTCTGGTTTCATGTCTTTGTACCACCAGAGCCTTGCTGCTTCTTGAACATTGGGCGGCGAGCGTTTACCGGCAAGCAGTTCTGTAATTTTTTGATCCAGCTGGGTATAGCCGTAATTTTCTACACGAAAATCAGAATATAAAAATTGACCCCCAACAGGCTTGCGTAAATGATTCGTATTTATGATGTAAAATACAAAAAAAACTGAAACAATTCCTACAAGTGCCCAAACCAGATATTTAAGCTTTTGATAAGAATTGGTCCTTTGCCAAGAACCGAATCCTAAACCCAAAACCAAAGCAGCAAATGGACTTGTCACCCCCAACCATCTGGCGGCACCTCCCACAACCGGAAAAATGATTAGCATGGAACTGATTACTAAAACCGGCAAAAGTTTGACCGATAAAAACCGCTCTTTGCGCAGAAAAAAGAGCAGAGTTGAAAACGATAGGACAACAAGCGCAAAATACGGGATTGAATATCCTTCAACGAGTGTGTTTACAACTGCCCCAAAATTCCACCGCAGCGGCTGGACACGATTGGAAAGTAGAGTCCAGTCAGCATGCTGCTGTTTGAAAAGGTCCGAAAACTGGACGTCAAAATGCCCACGAGCCACATACAGCATGAGATTATAAATTATTATCGGGCTTATCGCCAAAACGAAAATTATAACGCCCTGCCAGAATTTTTTGTTTGAGAAAATTTGCCTCTGCTTCCAGAGAATATACAAAAAAAGTCCCGGCAAAACAAAAAGAAAGGTGTATTTGGTCAAAAAGGCCAATCCGAGGTAAAAACCGGCATGCCGGAAAAATTTTGGGCTGTCCTCCAAAGCTTTGAGCAAATACAAGATACCAAGCAACAGAAAAAAAGTGAAAACACTTTCCAATAATCCAATCCGCCCAGTCCAAATGAAGTAATTATTCAAAACCAAAGCGCCCATTGAAAGCAGCCCCGCTTCTATTCCCGCCATTCGTTTGCCAATCAAATAAACCAAAACTGCGGAACCCAAAGCGGCAAAAACAGAAGGAAGTCTGGAAATCAAAATTGAAACGCCAAAAATTTTAAAAAACCAATTTTGAATCAAAAAAAACAGCATGGGATGATCGTGGAAAGACAAATATGACCACCATGGCCTTTCCCCAAACCACTGTACCGGAGTGGTCTGTTTCAAAGAGGACAAAAAATCAAAATAGCCAAGCGAACGGAAAGCGTAGTGTCCGTCATCGCCCAGCATGTCCTGCCGCGTCAGGCGGAAAAAAAGCAGGAACGCGGCGAGCAACATCAGACTGATAAAAATTATTTTCTGATTCTTGGACACGTCTTTGAAATAGGAATATGCTATTATTAACTCGCCAAAATCATATCATATATCCGCACAACAAACCAATTTATGCTATTATAAACTCATCATATCGCCCAAAAACGAGTTATCGGAAATATTGCTCTTTTAAAACAAATATTTTTAGGAAGCTACATTAAACAACCAAAAAGGAGGCGTGCCATGACACGTTATACCGCGCTTGTTATTCAAAGCGGAGGCGACATTCGCTGTAAACCATACCAGCACAAAGTTACTGGCAAATGGGCTGGAGCAGTAAATCTGTACCATGATGGTTCTCTCCATACCACGCTACTTTCTTCGAAACCGGTCTTTGAATCTTCCGAGATGGCAGTGGCCTATATGGAGGATGTCGTCAAGCGGGTTCGCGCCGCAAATGTGCTGACCTAAAGTCAGCTTCCAAATTTCCGGGGAGACGCAACGTTTCCCCGCTTCCTAAAAATATTTGTTTTATTTTGGCTAACCGCCAAAAGGCTATCGCCTAAAAGAGCAATACATCCGATAACACGGCATATCTGAAAAAATAAGCCACGTAGCAGGCTGGTTTTTGGCAAATTGCCGATTTTTCTTTTATTTGTTATGCTTACGCCACCATGGCACAAATAAAAATACGCGAGAAAATTCGTAAACAATTTCCTTTATTAAGGGAAAAATACCATGTCAAAAAGATCGGGATTTTTGGCTCTTTTGCCCGTGGCGAACAAGAAAAGGGAAGCGACTTGGATGTTCTGGTGGAATTCGAAACTCCCGTCAGCTTTTTTGATTTTATCAGGCTGGAAAATTTTTTAACCCATGCTTTACGCAAAAAAGTGGATTTAGTTTCCAAGAGGGCCGTCAAGCCAGCGGTAAAAAAGGAAATTTTCAAAGAAGTGCAATATGTCTAAAAGAGGGATAAGACTCTACCTTGAAGATATCCAGAATTCTATTCGAAAAATAGAGAAGTATACACGTGGCTCTAATTTTGATAAATTTTCCAAAGATGAAAAATTGATTGACGCAGTCGTCAGGAATCTCTCTGTTATCGGCGAAGCGGTCAGGAGTATTCCCCGGCATATGAAGGCCAAAAATCCAGACATGGCTTGGAAAGAAGTCAAAGGCATGAGAAACAAGGTTGTTCATGAGTATTTTGGCATTGATGAAGAAATCTTGTGGAAGACTATTCAAGAAGATCTGCCAGTTTTCAAAAAGCAAATCGCCAGACTATTAAGCGATATTAAATAAAAGAAAAATCGGCAACTTCAGATACACTTGAACGTTATGCTTTAACCAATCGCTCGAGAAGCGTTCCCATTTTTTGAGCGATAATCTCCCAGTCGTATTTTTCTTCCACGAGTTTTCGGCCGTTCTGGCCGAGCTTTTCCCGCAACTGCCCGTCTTCCAGGAGCAGTTTTATTTTTTCGGCTAAATCTTTGGGGTCATCGGCTTTGACGAACAAGCCGTTAGGATTTGACCCACTCTCACTCTCCCCCTCCGCCCCGTTGGCGAGGAGGAGAAAAGGAGAAAGAAACTCCGGAATTCCCCCGACCGGAGTGCCAATCACCGGCAATCCCGCGGCCATGGCTTCCAGAAACGAGCTTCCCAAGCCCTCGGAGCGCGAAGGGCGGACAAAAATGTCGGCTTGGCTTAAGTAATCGGGGATCTTCTCCGACTCGACATTTCCGACAAATTCTACCATGTCTTCCACGTTTAAATCTTTTGCAAGCTGTTTAAGTTTAACTTCTTCAGGCCCGCTTCCCACAATCAACAACTTGACGTCATTGCGAGGAGTCTGCGACGAAGCAATCTCATGATTTTGGGATTGCTTCCTCCTCGACAAGCTCGGGGTCGCAATGACAGCCATTGCGTGAATCAAAATATCAATCCCGTTCTTCGGCACCAGCCGGGAGGTTGTGATTATTTTAATAATTCTGCCCCCTCTCAATCTCCCCCGTGATAAGGGGGAGAAAACAGAGAAGGTGACTCCATTCGGCACAACTTCAATCGGACGAGTCGCTCCTTCCGCTTTTGCCCAATCGGCAAGATATTGGCTGATTGCCTGAATGCAGTCCGCTCGCCTGAAAATTTTCTGCCACTGCTTCTTAAAGCCTCTGACCCTGCGATGAATGTGGACAATCTCGTCTCCTTCCTGCAATGTCAGCAAAAACTTTACTTGAGGAAACCTGCGCAGATACATCAAAGCCGCGGCTCCCGCGTAAGCCGCCATAACCCCCCAGACAATTTGATATGGACGCTCCTGATGAAATTTTTTAGCAAGCCTAAATGCCAAAACCGGATACAAATACCTCCCCAAGCGACTGCCGAATCCTACGCGATAGACATTGACGTTGCCTATCCGCTCGAAAGATTTGTGCTTGCGGCTGAAACGGCAGGTGACCAAATCAAAATCAAAGGACGGCAAACGATCGGTAATGTTCCTGACCGCGAGTTCTGCGCCTCCGATCAAGGGCTCGTAAGCAATGCTGAAAATCAAGATACGGGGTTTCATGAAAGTCCATACAGTTTTTTAAGTTCCGCAATTCCTTTTTCCAAAGAGTTCTTCGGCTGCCAGCCTAAAAGTTTTCCGGCTTTTGTGTTGTCGGCCAAAGTTACGCGGGTTTCAGCCGGTCTGGGCGGAATATGCGCGCTTTCTCCGCCGATAATTTTCGCCACCTCATTAATACTGTAATTTTTCCCGGTACCGATATTAAAAATTTCACCGCCAAGAACTTCCTTTTGCCAAGCCAAAATATTCGCCTCCACTACATCTGAAACGTAAGTAAAATCGCGCTGCTGCTCTCCATCACCGACGATTGGCAGAGGTTCTCGATTTTTAAATCTATCTAAAAAAATGCCTATGACCGTGGCATAAGGCCCATCGGCTTCCGTAGTTTGCCTCGGCCCATAAACATTGAAGTAGCGCAAAACCACAGTCGGAAATTTGTAAAGCTCGGAAAAAAGCCGACAGTACATCTCCCCGACCAGCTTTTGCAATCCATAGGGGCTTTTCGGGCGCGGCGTCATATCTTCGGTCAGCGGCAACCGATTCTGGTCTCCATACACCGAAGACGACGCGGAGTACACAAGCTTCTTCACCCCTGCTTTGTAAGCGGCCCATAAAACGTTCAGAGTCCCGGTGATATTTGACTTGTTCCAAGGCAAAGGATTGGCAATGGACGGCTGGATGCGGGCCTGGGCCGCCAAGTGAAACACGCATTCCACGCCTGCAAAATGCGGAGCGATTTTTTCGTAATCGGCAATGTCACATTCTACAAATTTTGCCCGGGGATTTAGATTTTTTTTCTTGCCGGTGGAAAGATTATCCAAAACCACAACTTCATGGCCGTCCGCTATGAGCCTGTCCGCCAAATGTGAACCGATGAATCCAGCACCACCTGTGACTAAAAGCTTGGTCATTTTTTTGCTTTAAGGCGTTCGTTAATCTTGTCCACTTGCTCGAGGAGCCGTAAATCTAAGCCAAGTTTTTGGCCAAGCCAAACTAGGCTTTTGAGATCTTTTGGCAGGCATTTGCCGTCGTACCCTCGATAGCCTGCGTGCAAGACGTCAAAGTGCGCGTTGTCATTTCTGATTCTCGAATCAGCCGCCAATCCCTCTCGCACCGTATGATAATCAATCTCAAGCTTTTCGCAAAGATCATAAATATTGTTGGCAAAAATCACTTTGAAAGCGTAATAAGAATTGATGGCATATTTCGCCATCTCGGCAATGCTTGCCGGCGCAATTTTTTGATAAGGGGCGGATGGCAGAATCTTCAAAACCTGGTCCGCCAAATCCTTGGTTTTTGTGGTATATCCTACAAGCTGTTTGTCGGGATGCGCAAAATCCTCAATTGCGGTCTTTTCCGTCAAAAATTCGGGGTTGAAGATAAAATTAGCTTGAGAGTACTTTGCTTGATAATTATCAGTCGTCCCAGGCACCACCGTGGATTTAATAATAATAATCTGTTTGTCAGGATTAACCAGGTGCGAAACTGTTTTGGCAACGGCATCGTCCATCTCCGTTAAATCCTGACCGTTGTTGTGCGGAGTCGGAACTGCTACAAAAATCAAATCACTCGCTGCCACTTCTTCGATGGGATCGGAATCCTTGTATTTATCGTAAACCTTCACTTTCCCATAATAAGCGGCTATGGCCTTGCCGACTGCTCCGCCGCCAACGATTCCGACTGAAAATTTATTGGTCATACTTTCCTTGGTTTAGGCGAAGATTCACTTCTTTAGCTTTTTCAAACAAAGACATATCCACGCCCAGTGCTTTCCCTTCGGCAATCACACTTTTGATGTCCTTTGGGAAACATTTCCCGCCATAGCCACGGTATGCTTCATGACGATTTTGATTAAGGCTTGCCTCGGTATGCCAGATTTCCCAATGGCTTTCTCCCACGCGCTTGTCGGCCACCACCGCCTCTTTGACCAGTTCATAATCAATTCCTAGAGCTTGGCAAATGTCATAAATTTGATTTGCAAAAATCACGCGCAGGGCCAAAAAAGTGTTAGACGCGTATTTAATCATCTCCGCAACGGTGGCTGGGACAATTTTCCGGTAAGGCGCTTCCGGCAAAATTTCCAAAAGTTCAGAAATCAAAGGATTATCTTTGGTTTTGCTTGTAAACCCCGCGATTTGTCTGTCGTTTTTGAGAAAATCATCGTTCGCGGTTTTGTCGCGTAAAAATTCCGGGTTGAAAGCAAAGTTAATCAAGGGATATTTTTGCTGATACTTTTCAGTGGTTCCCGGAAGCGCCGTTGATTTGATCACGACTAACTGATTGGCCGAATCAACAAGATGAGTTACCACGTTCTCGACCGCCTCGTCCAAAATAGACAAATCAAAACCGCCATTGTATGGGGTAGGTACGCAAATAAAAATAAACCGAGCTTGGGCTACTTCCTCGATTGGGTCAGAATCTTTATATTTGTCGTAAACCTTGGCGGAGTTAAAAAAATTTTTAACCGCGCTCCCGACTACCCCGCCGCCGATGATTCCAACTAAATGTCCACTCATGTTATAATCCATTATGTCTTAAAAATATGGAAAAGTCAATCTGTTTTGTGGTAACCCAGGGAGAATTAGGCGGCGCCCAGCGCTACGTTTTTGATCTGGCTGCAAGTCTTGCGGGCTCTTATCGAGTTTTGGTCGTGGTCGGAGCCGAAAAGTCAGAATTGCAGCAAAAACTGCAAGAAGCAAACGTTGAAGTGAAAATGGCTAACAATCTTGTGCGAAAAATTCATCCGATCAAAGACCTTCGCGCAATTTTTGAATTAAGAAAGGTTTTTCGGGAAATAAAGCCGGATATCGTGCATCTAAACAGCAGCAAGGCGGGAGTTATGGGAAGCATTTCGGCCAGGCTTGCCGGTATCAAAAATGTGATTTTTACGGCGCACGGATTTGCCTTTTTGGAGCCGCATTCCTGGATAATCAGACAAATTTATTTTTGGGCCGAAAAAATTGCCAGTCTTTTTCGCCGCAAAATCATCTGCGTTTCGGAGTTTGACCGGCAGGAAGCGATCAAATGGGGCCTTTGCCAGCCGGAAAAACTGGTAACTATTCATAACGGGATTGAACCCTTCAACGTCATTGCGACCCCGAGCTTGGCGAGGGGGAAGCAATCTCATGAGATCGCCACGGGCTTACGTCCTCGCGATGACAGAAATACGGTAATTGGAACGATAGCCAACCTCTACAAAACCAAAGGCTTGGAATATCTGATAGAGGCCGCCCATATACTAAATACTAAATACCAAATACTAAATACTAAATTTCTCGTCATTGGCGAAGGGCAGGAAAGAGGGAATCTGGAATCACAAATCAGGAATAATGGTTTACAAGACAAATTCATTTTGCTTGGGGCAAAACCGGATGCCGCGCAATATCTGCCGCAATTTGACATTTTTGTTTTGCCGTCAATCAAAGAAGGTTTCCCTTATACCATTCTGGAAGCAATGAGTGCGGGGTTGCCAATCGTGGCAACGGCGGTGGGAGGTATTCCGGAAATGCTAACCCCCTCTCTTTCTCCCCCTATTTCGCAGAGCGAAACAGGGGGAGATGAAGTGGGGGTTCTCGTTCCTCCCAAAGACCCGCAAGCGCAGGCAGAAGCAATCCGGTTTCTGGTCAACAATCCCGGAATAGCAAAAAAACTCGGACAAAATGCCCAAGCCAAAGTCAAAGAATTCACCGCAGAAAAGATGATAAACAAAACGATCGGAATTTATGAGTCATTGCGAGGAGTGTAACGACGAAGCAATCTCACAGGCTTTAGGATTGCTTCGTCCGCCTCTGGCGGACTCGCAATGACGCGTATCTAATTAGGTCTTTAGTTTCTCCAACTCTCTTCTCACAGCCTCATTAGTTGGATTGAGTTCCAGGTGTTTCTGGTAGTATTCTATCGCTTTTTCTTTATTGCCGATTTGCTGATAAAAACTTCCGGTCAAAGAATAGAGATCGGCGGCTTCGGGATTGTTTTTGATTGAGTCCAAAAGCAAAGCCTCGGCCTTGCCGTTGTCTTTGAGCGCGTAAAAATACAGCTCAAACAAATTGCGAATGGTCGGAATGTCGTCCGGATCGTTAGCTATGGAAATCAGATAATTTTTTTCGGCCTTGTCATACTCTTGAAGCTCAAAGTGGTAAAGAGCGGCAAGATTTGAGAAAGACAAGGAGTTTTGGGGCCGAATGATATTGGCATATTCCCAGGCGTCAATCGCACCCTCGTAATCTCCCAGATACTGCTTGAGGATGGCGACATCGTTTATACCCTGAAGCGTGTCAAAATTGGCATTGATTACCGCTTCCCGGGCTGTTTTCAGCTGCTCCAGATATTTATCTCTCTGCTCTTCAGTCAAATCGGTCTTTGTGATTTTTGCTTCCGCGATAATGCTGGCCTTGAGAGCTTCCAGATCAGCATCTTGAGGCACGGTTTTGCTAAACTCGCGGTACGTAAAAAAACCGGCAGCGGCTACCAATATCAACGCGATTGCGATTTTGACAGTTTTGCCCATAGAAAAATAATAGCAAAAACTTGAACCAAAAACAACCCCGCCCTTTTTGCGAAAAGGGCGGGGTGTTTCTCCTCTGCTTCCTTTTTTGAATCAGGAAGCAGTCATAACCAAGTTTTTATTACCTGATTATTTGGTGAGAGTCTCAGCAGTGGAAGTCACCGGCAGACCTGACACCCGGTACCCGTTGAACCACTCGGCCGTATTGGTCGCAGTGGAGGAACTGTTGCCGTAGTGCAGATCCGACCAGACAAACTTGCCCTGCTCTTGGTCGGCAATACCAGTGCTGGGGTTGTTGCCGGTCGCCGTGCTTGCACTTCTGGGATCAGTGTTGGTTCCGCTGAACGCACTGTCGCCGCGGAACACAACTGACACTGACGAACCAGTAACAGCGCTGGCCACGGTCCCGCGAAGCTCGAAGGTCTTGGACTGGCCCGCCGAGATGAAGCGGAATTCTCCACCATTGCCGACACCGTCAGTGCCGGTATCAAACAATAGGTTGACGCTGTACTGACCGCCCTTGCCGTCAGAAGAGGTTACAAGCACTGTGCTCACGTCTCTCGCGGCATTGTTGGTCAAGTTCTTCTCGCTTGAGGTATTCGGCTCTTCGATAAGCTCGAAGTTGGTTACAGTCGCCGTGGTAGTGGTGATCGCAAAGCTTGCCTTGTAGAAGCCGAGGTCACCCTTGGCATCAGCCGTGACTTTGAACTTGAACAGCGACACACCGCTGGAGTTGACCAAGGTATTGCTGGAAAGCGCCAGTTTTTGCCAGGTCGGCACGCTCTTGTAGATAGTGTACTCCTGTCCGGTGAAGGTGCCTGACTTGTTGCCGGCAGCTAGGTTCGTGCCGGAAGAAACACCTTTTGCACTGTATTTATCCTCGGCAACCGAGAAGGATACTCCGTCCCCGGAATCACCCACATTGCCGTCACCCTGGTTGTTGGTGACAGCTTGAGTGTCAACCTTCAAGGTCAGCTTTTTGCTGGTGCCCTTCGTGATGACGAATTTCCCGTCAAGGTTCATAAAGGACACTGCAGAAGTGGTGGTCGGCGCAACGGACGCAATTTGGGTTGAGCCGTCAAAGAGGTAGGCCATCGAAAATTCATCATTGATATTCCCGCCATTTACCTGTGTGCGACTAAAGTGAATCTCCGTAAGATCTACGTTCTCATTGTTGGCCGATAACAGTAATTCTCCCACTGTCACTTTGCTTGCCCCGCCAGTTATCAAGGCACCCTGGCTCGGGTTGGACGCGTCTGTTGCGACCGTCATTGAACCAGAGTCCGCGATGGTCATGGTCTGACCCTCGCTCACAGCCACGGTTTCGGTAACCGTGTTGCCTGTCGTGGCACCTACCGCCGTCACGAGATCCGAGTTGCTTATGCCGAAGGTGTGATCGTCACCTGCAACGCCCGAAACCAGATCGCCTTTCAAGGTGAGGGTTTTGGACGCGCCTTTAGCAATTACAATCGGACTCGTAAGCGAGAAGGTTGAGGTGGCCGCTAAACCTGCGACATTGGTTGGCTGGACTATCGGCAGAAGAGCGGTTGTGCCGTCAAATAGCTGAAGGTTTGCAACCTGCGACTGCTCGTTGTTGCCATCAGTCCTGTGCACCACCGCAAGCTGTGTTAGGCGAACGTCTTCGCCGGAGTTGGCGGCGTCAAAGATGAAGTTCGCAAACACGAAATCTGTTGCTCCGACGATTACGGATTGAGCCGCCGGCGTGACAGACGTTGAAACGCTCAATGCTGCGGTTTTCACGGTTACCGTGTCAAGCGACAGATCGCTTGTCGGATTGGCCGTGATGGTCTGATTGGTTACTTCGCCTTTGGCGGTAACCAGACCGTCTGGGTCGGACAGTCTCAACGTAATCGTGTCGTTTGCCGAATAACTCGAATTCAAAGTTCCGTAGACCGTGTAAGTGTGAGTCCCCACCGGGAAGACAATGGTGTCGGTCGAAGTTGCGCTTCCCAAGGTGGTCAGGCCTGACGCCACGGCCGGATCAAACGGACCGGCAACTGCGACGCCGCTTTCATCCTTCACTGTCAAGTCGCTCAAGTTAGCAATCGCGGCAGTAGAAGTAACGCCGATAATCAACTGGGTCACGCGAATCGCTTCACCCTGAACCGTGGACTTGAACGCGCCCAAAGCTTGTGCGCTTGCGCCTTCCGCCACATTGAGGGATGACAATACTCCTTTCGAGTAGGTTATGGAACCGTTCCCAATCGTCGTGTCGGCGGGGTTGTAGAACGGACTCGTAGTGACTGCCACAGCAGCGCTGGTCTGGTAGGTCGGCACTACGTAGAAACCGTAAGTTTGACCCTTTACAACCACATCGGCCTTTTTGTCAATGTCCAAGCTGATAGCGCGGGCTGATCCGTCGACGATGTCCAAGCGCAAATCCAGATTCTTGGTTTGACCTTTGTCAACTACCAAGGGACTTGCGAGAACAAACTGGGCTTTCTTCGCGCTTGGCGAAGCGACACTGGTCAGCGCGGAGCCGTCCACCATTAACTCCAAGTCTTTCACATCAGTGTCTCCGGCACTGCCGTTCTGGGTGAACGTGATGCTGGAGAGTTCAACTTTTTCTACGGAGTTGTTGATGATCTGAAGTGAAGAGACAATGTAATCAACGGTACCGACGTTTTGCGTCGTGGCCGAAGGAGTAGCGCTGGCTTTGACCGTGACCGCGGCAATCGTGACCGAGTTGTTCATGGTCATGGCATTACCCGCAATTGGCAAAGTGCCAGACTTAGTAGCAGAGCCCGCTACCACCAGATCAATCAATTCTAGCTTGGCTTGCTCTGCGGCCTGCAGGGTGCCGGCCATGTTGGCCGCAATCATGACACTCTTGGTCGTGCCGCTTTTGACGACCATATCGTCGCCAAACGAGGCTTTGTGTGTGGAACTCAAGGATTTCTCATTGCCGATCTGGGTTGCTTGACCGACTGAAATACCTCCGGAAACATCAAGCAAGATGATATCCGTGAAGTTGGAGTCGGACGAAACCCCGGTTCGCTCCACAGTGAGGGAATCAATCGTGACGTCCCCGCCTGTGGCAGTGAAGTTGACTTTGGTAAAGCCGACGCGAGCCGCATTTTTGACAACTGTTGCGGCAGCAGGCGTGTCAGAGGCCAAAGACATGGTAAGCGTGCCAGTAGACGGTGTTGTCGGAGGGGTAATCACTTCTTCCGCGCAGTAGTTGGAACCGGCAGTCAGTCCCGAAGTAGAGCCCGCAACCGGCGTTGAGAAGCTAAATCCAAAACCGGTATAGCAGGAAGCTGTCGGGAATCCGCGCTTGGCGGTCGCTGTCACCGCCCAGATGGTGCCGGCGTCATTGACCAAGGTGCCGGTTCTGAATGTCGCGTTGCCTTCACTGGCAAGTGCGAGGTCAGCGGCATTGGCCGCCACGACATCATCGAAGTCCGCTCCGTAGGAGTAAAGAACTCCGGGTGATGGAACGCCTTTCCGGCCGGTGGCTGTCACCATCCAGACTGTTCCTGCCGAAAGAACAAAGGTCCCTTCAAGGTGAGCGGCAGTGGTGCTATCAATATTGGCTCCAGAAGGAATGGAAGCCAGGCTTCCCGCAGACATTACATTGGCAAAGCTAAAGCCGTTGCCAGTGAAATTGGCCGCGGAAGTAAAGCCGTGCTTTTGCCCCCCCGAAACCTGATAGACAGTTCCGCCGTCAACAAAGAGCGCTCCTGAACCCCAGGCTATAAGTCCTAGATCCGCCAAAGCCAAGTCCGCGGAATTTGCGGCAACTACGTCGGCAAAATCATAGCGATGGGAATAAAACTTCGCCAAGGAATCAATCCCGTGGCGGCCCGTTCCATCATCGCTGATATGCCAGACGGTTCCCCCGGAAAGTACTAGGGAGCCTGCTGGATGAGCTTCAACTGCTGCAACCGGGAGAACCAGTAATCCGGCTCCGGCCCAGAGGGCAGTCGAAATTGCTAAACCCGCAGCAAAGACCTTTTTTGCAAAAGATCTATTAGGTTTTTGCATTGTATGCTCCTTTGCAAGACGCGTTTAATTGTTCAATTGAGACAATCAAAACGTCAAGTCTTGCAAATCTTAATTTTTGTTAATTGTGAATTTTTAATTCTCGCCTCTTTGAAGCGATCCTATTGAATTTTAAGTCCCGGATATCGACCAATCCAGTGCTTTCCAATTCAATAAAAACCTTTTTCAAAAAGGCTTCCCAAATGCAAATTAAGTTGGTTTCCGAAATACGTCCATCAGTATCAAAAATGAAGACGCTCTGACTCTCAAAACTGTTACAATATCACGCCACAAATCCATTATATTGGCTAGTTTTGCTTATTGTCAAATGATTGGGGGAAAAATTATTCTTGTTCTTACGTCCTTTCGTTCTTAAGTCCTTTGGTTTTTCATAGGCTGTGGATAAATGAAACAAAAATATAGCCCAGCTAAGCCACAAAATCAAAAAAATTATTTTCCACAAAATTATCCACAATAGCGGGTGAGCGGAATCGAACCGCCATCTCCTGCTTGGAAGGCAGGTGTAATAGCCACTATACGACACCCGCAAGCTATAAATTTCTAATTGACCTAATTCCTAATTTCTAAACAAACCCCAAACCCCAATTTTCAAACATTAGACATTGGTGATTGGTGCTTGTTTAGGTTAATTTCTCCAAAGATACTTCTTCAAATCCACCCAATAATTCCCGTCTCTAAATTTTACCTTGATTCCCTCTTGCTGTAAACGGCGGGCCTGCTCGGCTTTGGGGATGACTAGATTCTCAATCGAAATCATTCCTTTTGAATCAATGACTCTGTGCCACGGAATTTTTGAACCACCCGGCAACTTGCTCAAAGCCAAACCCACGACCCGGGCCGCTCGAGGGGTGGAGGCGAGAGCTGCAATTTGGGAATAAGCGGCAACTTTGCCTTTCGGAATTTTCCTGACCCAAAAATAGACTTGATCAAAAAAATCATCACCTTTTTCGACGAATCGGGTCATTTTAGCAACGACTCTACTAAATTTCCGGTGACAAAAATTTCCAGAACCGCCGCGAGGAAAAACAAAATCGCCAAAAGGGGCAAAAGCTTGAAATTTTGCTTCAAGGACGCAAACAAATTTCCCGCGACGCTCAAACTCTTATCGGGCTTAGTCCAAAACATGCCGAGCTTAAACCCAAACCCGGCCGCGACCAAAAAAGCCGGAATTTCCAAAATCCCGTGCGGCAGAACAGCCAAAAGAAAAATTTGCGGGGAAGAAGCGGCAAATACCGCGAACAAAAATCCTAAGATGAAAAAATTTATCGCCGCACTGGCAAGTGGCAGTAAGCCAAAAATAATCCCGCCAAATAAGACCAATATGGCCGCCATCATATTATTCCGAAAAATCAACATCACGCTCTCAAAATCCAAAGCCAGTTCCCGCCCTTCCAAAATTTCCCGGAAAACTTCATCCAAAAACTTTTGGAATTTGGGCAGAAGTTCCGGCTCAAACAAAAAAGTCAGCGCCCCGGCCAAAAAACATATCCCAGCCCAAACGCTGACTTTGCTGATCCAAAATCTATTTTTTGTTAACAGTTGCCTGTAAAAATCCCAAACCCTCAAAAACACAAAAACTAAGGACAAGAACCATTCACCTGCGAATTTAGCATTTGGTCTGCCGCGTCATGAGGATAAGTATTGTAAATTTTAGCAGCGCCTGCCGCGCTGATTTGCACTCCGTTACTGAACCTCAACTCATACAAAGGAACCCACTGTTGAGTTGTTTTATCATAAAGCGCGGACGCAGCTCCGATATTATCCAATGTCACCACAGAGGCCCCAAGACACGAGGCCAAGGCACCAGCCGTTGCCGGAGTGGCATTGTACTCCGGTCCGAAAGGACCGGAGCAACAGGGCCCGGTTCCCTGCCCCGTACAACCGCAGACTCCAAAACTGTTGGGCAAAAGCTGACATGAAGCCCCCTGGCTACTACTGCATTCAGCATCAAATTTACAGGTCCCGCTAGTGTAGCAATTGTAGAGCTCGTTGGTCATAAATGTATAGCCGCTTCCGCAACTCGAGGGAAAATTTCCCACCTTCTGACATGTTCCCCCTCCACTGCTCGTTCCGCTGCTGCTTGAGCCAACATTGTATCGGATAAGACCAGATGCGTCATTGCCGACCATAGCTTTCTCGGACCAAGGGCAGGTATAGGTCGAGGAGGGCGGCCCCTCGTCAACGTCCCAGCATACGGCATCTTCGGCGATAAACGTATAAGTATCGGTCCAGACCCCTTGGGCATTGGTCTTGCCGACTGGAATCCATCCGTCAGGATCAGCCTGTATTGTAGGATCGCCAGGATAAGGAACCCCTGCATAACGTTTTGTGAAATAGAGATAAACTGTGGAATTAGGCTTGCCGTTTACGGTACGCTTGAGCTGATCTCCAACTACAAAGTAAGGTTGACTAGGCTTAGTCAAATTCACAACCGCGAGGATTGTAACATCCGGCTTCTCTATGGTCGCGCCAGCCCATAAATAAACACCGGATGCCCACGCGCTCCCGGGAGCGGCATAATCCCACCAGCGATTTTCCCCATTGATATCCTGGCCATAAACCGCATCCCGCGCCGAAACAGTCTGACCTTTGTACAAAGTCTCATAAGCCCGGGAAGAATCGTAAGGCGAAGGCCATCTGCTAATTGTCTGATCAGCAGATACAGTAACTGTCTGCCGAAGCGGTCTACCACTAGATGATCCAGTACCACCCGAACCGCTGCCCTCCTCGCCGGTTCCACCCGTCCCATCACCAGTGCCTCCGGTATCACCGGTGTCATAGGCCAATGTTACATGATATTCTGCAAGGGCGATAGAATTTGCGGCCTCATATAGGGCAACACCGCTTGCGTCATTGCGGATGGCCTCGGCATCAAACAGATAAAGCGAGCCGGCAACCACGGCAATTTCATCCGGTCTCGCCCCGCCCAGAAGCGAAACCATGCTGTACGACAAAAGATTTGGGTCGCTCACATGGTATTGCTCAAAAGAAAGCGAGGACGTGTCGAGCCCCCCCGCCACCAAAGTGTTCCTGATGCCGTTTGCCACATCCGGATCAGGCACTGGACTAAGCAACAAAGTACCGGCAGAAGTTGTCTGGGTAATTGCCCCGCTGTTGGAATCAACAGTGGCGCCGGCCAGAATGGAGGAATTCACCAATGTATTGCCGACCTCAACGGCATTCCGATTTAGCGGCGGCGTGGTGGTGGTGGTAGAAGGCGAAGTGGTAGTGGAGCCAGGAAGTTGTAGACCCTTAAACTTTACCAAATCAGGATTGATGAGATAAAGCAAAATGAAGGCAATAAAAATGACAATCAAACCGATAAAAGCCGAGGCAAATGCTTCTTTGGCATTTTCCACCTGCTGGGCATTGCCGGCCGCTGTCATGTATCGGTATCCGGCCAGCACGATCATGAGCAAGGCGACAATCGCGCCAAGACCTAGGGCGAGAAGGTAAAGCTGCTGGATGCATTTGGCCAGTCCGGCGTCCCGCGCGCAGATATCCTCAAAGCCGGTTTTTGCGACTTCCTGGGCTGAGGCAAAACCCACAGAAACAAATAAGAATACAAAAATGGACAATAAAAATATTGCCCCAAATAGAACCTTTTTGTTTCGCATATGATTTTTGACCTTAAAAATAAAGGATTTTTTTATCAACAATGCTAAAACCATCATAGCACAAAACCCCAAATCCCCACAAATCGCAATTACTGAACGCCGCTCGAACCTTTTTTGAACAAAATTCCTGATTGCCGCGCTTCGCGCGGCAAAACCAAAACTGAACGCTCGGGCGGGCAAAAAGGAAGGGGGTTGGGGGGGAAGGAATTTTTGCCCGCCCTCGCTTTCCACCACCGCCGAATTTCGTGCCAGTGAAACTGGCACGCCGCTAAGAAAATTCCAAAATTACAGTATTTATGCTATCATAAAGTCAACACTTAATCAAAAAATATGGAACAAAATTTGAATCCTAAATTACCACCGGATTTACAACAAACACCGACCTCAAAAAAATTTCCGCTTTGGCTGGTAATCGCTATTCTCGCTGTTTTGATAATTGGCGGCGTTGCTGTTGCCTTTTTCTATAAAACACCGCGAGGAATAACACCAACAGAAAATAACACTGTAACAAAAATTCCAACGCCGTCTGTTTCACTAAATCCCACACCCGAACCGACCCAGGTGCCGTATCAAGAAGCAACTATCAAACAATTTACAATAAAAACTGGGATTGATGTTAAGGGCCCATTCCAAGATTTGCCCTATGGCTTAATTACCGCCAACGGACACTATCTCCTATATGTTTATGAAACTAAAAAATTAGTTTACGACGGTAAAGAAATTTATACTGGAGAAAATTTTGGTGGAATGACTTTGAGCCATAATGGTTTGCATTATGCATATGTGATAAGAAATGGAAATACAAAAGATTTTTATGCAAACACCTCCAATGATCTGTACATTGACGGTAGAAAAATTACGAGTGCACAAAACCTAGGCGCACCCGCTATCACAGATGATGGCCAACACTATTTTTACATCACAAGCAATAGTGGTGGTATGATTGGTGGTGTCTTATTCAAGGACGATATAGAAATTTTTAGGCATAGTTCTGGAATTCTTGGTTTTTGGATAAGTGGTGATGGTTTAAAGTATTTTGCCTCTTTAAGAAATATAGATAGCAGCGGAAATTTCGTTGAGTCGCTAATAATGGACGGCAAGGAAATTTACAAAGGCCACGAGTTGAAAGATAAAGTTTTTAGTAATGATGGCAAACATTACGCTTACGTTACAAGCGACTTTGAGACCCGCATACAGACTTTGATCGTTGATGGTGTGGTAAAGCGCACCAGCGGGGCTCTCAATCTTTCTCAAATAACTAACTCTGGTTATTATGCGGTTTGGGATTCAGTTAATAAAAAAGTCTTTATTAGTGATAAAGAAATTCCCGTAAAAGGGGATTTAATAAGGATTTCTATAAATGATAATGCGAGCCACGTCCTAATTTACGATAATGGTTGGTTGTTAGACGGTAAATCAGTGCAGTTTCAAAATATCAAGCCAGAATATGTAATTGGTGATTATGAGATTGTAGACAATACAGTTTTTGTGTATGGTTTGATAAAGTAAATATTGTAAAATATTAAAAGAGTTGGGTTAAGCAACTCTTACCAGACGGATTCGGAGACAAAAATCCGTCGGTGTGCTTAACCCACATCGGCGGATTTTTGTCTTAATATGAATAATTTTCAAAAAATTCTAGGGGGTGAAAAATTTATTGTGTGCGCACAGGAGGGAGGGGCAAACACAACACTTCTTTTTTCTGCGGCGCATTTCGCAAAACGAAATACGAAATTCGGCGGTGGTGGAAAGCGAGGGCGGGCAAAAATTCCTTCCCCCCCAACCCCCTTCCTTTTTGCCCGCCCGAGCGTTCAGTTTTGGTTTTGCCGCGCGAAGCGCGGCAATCAGGAATTTTGTTCAAAAAAGGTTCGTACTGTGTTTAGTATATTCGAACCCAGGCTATCCCGCACCTTTTTCGGTGCACAGAGATTCGAACTCTGACTAAATCCTCCCAAAGGACTCGTGCTACCGTTACACTATGCCCCGCCGAAAAGGTGCGGGACGTATAAACTACCATTACACCACATCCCGGCTTAGACTATGGCACTAGCTTCTGACTGCCTCTTTCAAACCCTTGCCGGCCTTGAACTTCGGCACTTTGGTCGCCGCAATCTGGATCTTTTCTGTCGGGTTTTGCGGATTGACTCCCATGCGGGCGGCGCGGGTGGAGACCGAGAAGCTGCCAAAACTGGTAAGGCTGACCTCGCCTCCCCCCTTAAGGTGTTCTGTGATTACGTCAATCGCGGCATTGAGAATTTTCTCGGCCTCGGCTTTTCCCATGCCTATCCGGGAAGCCACGGCTTCTGCTAATTCCACTTTATTCACCTTCTTGTCCTTTCTCCTTAATAATGCATGCGCTAATTATCAAAGATTCTTTATTTTTCCGCAAGATACTTGGCCCAAAAGCCTGCCTCTGTCCCGTCATCAATTCCCGGCGCCAGCTCCAAAGTTATCGGCCCCTTGGCTTTTAGCTCCTGCCGCAGGGCCGGCCCGTCCAGTTTGTCCGGATCAATCACGACGCGAAATTTTTTCTGCGCCACTTTGGCTTCCAAAATATCGTGCACCAATGTAACCACCTGTTTTGGAGAAATAGTGCCTTTGACCACAAAAGCTTTGGCCCCCAGTTTCTCGGCCTGCATGCGGTCCTCAATCCGGCCTAAGTGCGAAGAGACAATAACTGGTATTGAGCCGGTCTCCAGACTCCCCTTGAGCTTGCGTATCAACTCAAAACCGGTCAGATTGGGCATCATAATCCCGGTAAAAATAACATCGGGTTTGACTTTATTAACCAAATTCAACCCTTCCTGGCCGTCTTTGCCCTCAAAAACTATGAAGCCCGCTTCCTTAAAGACCGCGGCGTACAAACCGCGCAGATAGTTGTCGTCGTCAACCAGCAAAATCTTATTCATTATTTTTAGCTCCTTCTTCCATTTGTCGGTAAAGTGTCCCCAAAACGCCGTTGACAAACTTTCCCGAGGACTCCCCGCCGAAAGTTTTGCCAAGCTCCACGGCCTCGTTGATTGCCACTTTGGGAGGAACTTCTTGGGCGTATTTGAGCTCGTAAATCCCGAGACGCAAAATGTTGCGGTCAATCACGGTGATTTGCTCAATCGGCCATTCGGGAGCCGTGGCCTCGATGATCTTATCTATTTCTTCCTGATTGGCGCGCACTCCGTCCACCAAATCAAAAATAAATTTGGGATCATCAAGGCCTGCCGCAAAATTTTCAGTATTGCGTTTGGTGATCTCCTGCAGGTTCCCTCTTGCGCCATTAAAATCCCACTCATAAAGGGACTGCATGGCAACGGTTCTTGATAAATGACGATTCGCCATTTCGACTCCGTCGAGCGATCCTAATCTGCGAATGGCATCCGAATTATCCTAATAGATTCGGAGCATTCGGATGAATTAGTATATTAGAATCGCATCACCTTACTTATTAGTAGCCGAAACCTCGAGCTTAGTAATTATCTGTTTTCCGCGATAATACCCGCAGTTTTTGCAAACCTGATGCGGCATCACGGGCTTGCCGCAATTCCCGCACCTGGCAAGCTGAATCTTGCTCAAAGCGTGATGCGAGCGTCTCTGTCTGGTTGCCGATTTAGTCTTGCGTTGTCTCGGTACACCCATTGTTTCCTCACTTGTCATTCCCCGACTTGATCGGGGAATCCAGAAATCAAAAATTAAAAATCAAATATCAAAATTAACGTAGCAAAAATCACAAAAAAAAGCAAATTCTTATTCGGATGGGCGCATTCGTAGTGCGCTATTCGCATGCAACAAAAAGCTGCCAACAAGATTCGTCCTCGGGCAAAATACCCGAACAGGAGAGACAAAACCTCATTGGCAGCTTTCTACCTCCTACATATCTCTGTCATTGCGAGGAGTCTGCGACGTGGCAATCCCCACAAATTCCCGAGACTCCCCCTCCTCTTGAATCCACCATCCATCCCCTCCTCCCCAGGCGTGGGGAGGAGTTAGAGGAAAGGTCGAAAACTCAAGAGGAGAGGGAAAGGGGTGAGTTCCTTGTGAACCCACTTCCCTAAGCACTATTTTTCAATAGCACCCAGAAAAGTGGGAGGCAGGAAGATCTCGAGGGATTCTTCCTGCCTCGTCGGATAATCGTCTCCTAGCCTCCAACGAGTTTCGCAAGCAGTGTCGCAACCGAAGGCAGGATCGCTCCTGCGGCAGCCGCAACGAAACCGGCCATGAAGGCGTACTCGACCAAGTCTGGCCCGGAATAATCGTCCTGCCATTGCTTTCTGCGGCGCAGTACGATCAGCCCCAAAAATAGCGCGGCGAGTACCGTGCATATAATTCGAACTGTTGCAATGCTCATTTACTTCCTCCTCAAAACTTGTTGATCTTTCCAACCAGAAACGACTCTGGAGATTATCGCTAACACCCAAAATCCTTGCTGGATGAATTGGGAGGAAGGAAGGGTTTTTGGGCCCTTCCCTGCCTTGAAATGCACATGGTCACCGCACCGAGTTGTACTCCCCGCCTGCGCCGTTGAGGTAGATGCTGGGACGCAATGGCTCACCACAGACATGGAGATAAATCGACTCTGTGTCGGGCTCCCCAAGCCATCCCTTCAGCCGCTCGCAGCGGAACCGACTGGCGGTGCCGTTCTGGAAATGAACCACAAGGTCCACACCAGAACTGACATCGAACTCCGCCGGGAGTTTTACGACCGCGTTGCGCTCCGCAAGCCGCCATATATCCCAGTCCGCCGGCGTAGCTGGAAACTCCTCCCAAACCACGCGACGGTTCTTGTCCCGCAGGGACATACGCGCACCCGTATAAAGGGCATTCATGGTATAAAACCTTACCCTCTCTACGTGCGTATCGGGCCAGCGCGTGCTGCCGGATGACCGGGGTTCGTTCTGCCTGGCAGTCCGGGCTTCAGAATCATCCGGCGGCTTCCTTCCCTGCTTACAAGCCGTGCCGACAAGCGCCAACACGACCAAAACAATCAACGTAAACCTGCTCATCGTCTTCCTCCTCGGAAATTTTGAATGCTCTTTCAAGCACTCAGCAAACTGGCGGGACCGCCTAGAAATATGTCTCTCTAGTCTTTGCGAGCGAAGCGAAGCAATCTTTTTGACTTATTTATGAGATTGCTTCGTCCTCCGACGTGGCGTCGGAGTCCTCGCAATGACAGATTCCGGACGGTCTCAACAATTTGCCGGGGACTTTAGAGCATATTAAGTATAATCGCTTTTTGATTGCGCTCAAGGGTGCTTGAGCTCATAGTTTCACATACTCTGTCATTCCCGTGAAAACGGGAATCCAGTCTTCTCGACAGGCTTGAAGTCTAAATTTCTGGATTCCGCATCCATGCCTGCAGCGGGCAGGCAAGTCCGGAATGACAGAATAAGTTGAAGGGGGCTGGGACGCGAAAGTGCACTGCGTATCCAGCCCTCCTTCTCCTAGCGAGCCAGATGAATCAAAACCCAGCTCGCTAGGAGTTTCCCCGCCCCGATGGCGGCGATTATCGCCGCCAAAAAGGCGGAGGGGAATGTGCTGGTCATACTCACCTCCTCTGAAGTCATATGATGGGATTGCTTCCGCCTTCTCTAAAGCTACGGCGGACAGGTCGTCTTTAGACTCCTCGCAATGACATGATCTGAATTCAGAGGAGGAAAGGAGCGGTGAGTGCGAAGAAACTTTATGACACCGCTCCCTCATCTATGAAATGCTTGAGGTCTCATCTTTTTTGGAGGGAAACCGGCGGGGGTACTGCGGGGAAAAAAGAGGAAACTTGAGGTGAATTGGCGGGACGAGACCTCATCTAAAATCATCGAAGCCCTCCTTTTGGCTTCAAAATCGAGAGTCTATTTTTTAACAGGGCGGTTGAGGCCATGTTAGTTGTTATATGCCTACCCTCCCCTGTCCGCCGTAGTCCGCCAAAAGGCGGACGAAGGCGGAATAGGCTCTCAATCCTGAAGCCTTTTTTTGCTGCTACCCCCTCTCCCCCTTCGCATGGGGGAGAAAAATCAGGATAATTAAAGACCCGCAGGAAATTTTTGATTGTAAAAAGAACAAAAACTGCGGGTCTTGATCATGGCGACAAACTTCTCCTGTAGAAAGTTTGTCGCCTTCCAAAAATTAAATTTTCAAAAATCTATCCTAAAACCACCCATCATAGCAAAAAAGAAAGCCCCTGTCAAGCGCAAGGGCTAGCGAACACACGATTTTGGCTTAGTTAAGCTATTTTCTACCTGTTGAAAGCAGGGTCTCTCTAGGAATGCCGTATCCTCTCTACGAGTAGCCAGAGAAAGAAGAGAGGATCTTCTCCCTCCGTGAAACTCTGGCCGGCTACCAGCGTGGCGAGTAGCGCAAAAAGACCAATCAAGACCCCCCATTGGGCAAGCCTGATCGCTAGCCCTTCCCGTAGCTCATTTTTCGAGGCCAGATCTTTCCGAAAAAGACCCAAACGCCTCACTTCCTCCAACCAATCATGACTGTCCATTTTTCCCCCTTTTTTACTCCATAACAAAAGCACAGGCTAACACAACCAAATAAAAAAATCAAGACCCTCCGCCTTGATTATCGATTATAGATTATAGATTATTCTCTCTACCTTATCCTCGCCAATCTTCTGATCTCTCTCACTTTATCTGAACGTTCCCAGGGGAGCTTCAAATCGTTTCTGCCGAAATGCCCGTATGATGCAACTTGCCGATACAAAGGCCTGCGCAGATTAAGCTCCTTGATAATCATTCCCGGGCGCAGGTCAAAAACTTTACCAACTATCTCCACAATGGCGTCGTCGGAAATCTTGCCCGTACTATAAGTATCCACTCTCACAGACAAAGGCTCGGGAACACCGATGGCGTAAGAAATTTGCACTTCCAGTTTTTTGGCCACACCTGCCGCTACCAAATTTTTGGCAACGTAACGCGCCATATAGGAGCCGGAGCGGTCAACTTTGGAAGGATCTTTGCCCGAGAAGCATCCTCCGCCATGCCGGCCCCAGCCGCCGTAAGTATCAACTATAATCTTTCTGCCGGTAAGCCCAGTGTCGGCCTGCGGCCCGCCTTTGACAAACCGCCCCGTGGAATTTATCAAAATCCTGGTTTTTTTGTCCAAAAGTTTTCGCGGAATGACTTTGTAAATCACCTGGCGCGTCAGCTCATGACGCAGTTTCTCCAAATCAACATCGGGGTTGTGCTGGGCCGCCAGCAATACCGTGTGCACTCTTCTTGGTCGGTCCGCATTGTACTCTACAGTCACTTGCGATTTGCCGTCGGGACGCAAGCCTTTCACAATGCCGGCTTTTCTCACATGCGCCAGCCTTTGCGTGAGTTTATGAGCCAAGACAATAGGCAGAGGCATATATTCTTTGGTTTCGTTTGTGGCATAGCCAAACATCAGACCCTGATCCCCGGCACCCAGCTTGCTTAAATCTTCTTTGATAATTTCGCCCCCTTTGCCTTTGAGATAAGAGTCAACGCCCCGCGCGATGTCTCCTGATTGCTCTTGAATGGCGACCAGCACGCCCGAAGTCTCCCACTGGAAACCGTATTCGGCATCAAGATAGCCCACGTCTTTTATGACACCCCGCACGATCCGGGGAATGTCAACATAGGTTTTGGTGGTGATCTCGCCGGCGACCACGCAGACGCCATTCGTCACAAGCGCTTCAACCGCCACGCGCCCTCTGGGGTCGTCTTTGAGAATGGCATCCAGTACGGCATCCGAGATCTGGTCGCAAAGCTTATCCGGATGCCCTTCGGTAACTGATTCGGAAGTAAATAATTTTTTCATAACGGTACGGAGTTCCGCGCTAAGAAGCGCTTCACATTCCCATATCCATCCCGCCGCCCGGACCACCCCCAGTTTCTTTTTTCTCCTCGGGCAGTTCAACCACTACAGCCTCGGTAGTCAATAAAGTTCCTGCGATAGAAGCGGCGTTCTCCAGTGCTAATCTTGCGACTTTCAAAGGATCAATAATCCCGGCCCCGAACATATCAACCATGTCATGTTTGTGCGTGACAACCTCGGAAAAATCAAAGCCGCGGCTTCCCGCATCCTCTTTGACTTTTTCCACCAGTCTCGCAGGCTCCTCAATGCCGGCATTGGCCGCCATGACAATCAGGGGCGCAAGCAAAGCTTCCCGGACGATTTCGTAAGCCGCCCGCTCCTCACCTTCAAGGCTTTCGAGTTTTTCTTCCAAAACTTTGGTGGCTTTGACAAATGCCGAACCGCCGCCGGGAATAATTCCTTCTTCCACGGCCGCGCGCGTCGCATTGAGCGCGTCTTCAATCTTGAATTTGCGGTTTTTCATTTCCGTCTCGGTAGGAGCGCCCACCTTGATCACGCCAACCCCGCCCGCAAGTTTTGCCAGCCGCTCCTGCAGCTTTTCTCTGTCATATTCTGAAGTGGTCACTTCAAGTTCCTTGCGGATTTGCGCGATGCGGTCGGCAATTTTCTGCTTATCTCCCCCGCCTTGGACTATTGTAGCATGCTCTTTCGTCGCGATGATTTTGCGGGCTCTTCCCAAATGTTCTGCCTTGGCATTCTCAAGCTTAAGCCCCAAATCTTCGGAAATAACCTGCGCTCCAGTTAAAACAGCAATGTCGGCAAGCATCTCTTTTCTGCGATCTCCAAAACCGGGGGCTTTGACCGCCAGCACATTGAAGGTGCCGCGAATTTTATTGACAATAAAAGTGGCGAGCGCTTCCCCTTCGATCTCGTCCGCAATCACCACCAAGTCTTTCTTGCCGCTTTGCGCCAGACTTTCCAGAAGAGGCAAAATTTCCGACACGGCTGAAATTTTCTGATCAGTAACCAAAATTGCGGCATCCTCCCAAATCGCCTCCATCCGTTCGGGATTGGTTATCATATACGGCGATACGTAGCCCTTGTCAAACCGCATGCCTTTGACCACTTCTTTCTCCAGCCCGATAGTCTGGCCTTCTTCAACGGTAATAACGCCGTCATGCCCCACTTCTTCCATAGCCTCGGCAATCAGCTTGCCCACCTCGGAATCAAGCGAAGCGATAGTGGCAACCTGGGCGATTTCGTCCTTGGTTTTAATGTCCTTTTTCATGCGCTTTAGTGTTTCCACGACTTCTTTGACTGCCTCGTTTATTGCGTGGCGCAAACGCACGGGATTATGCTTGATCCGCTCGTCTTTCAAAAGCGCCATGCCCTTGTCAATCATGACCTGCGCCAAAATCGTGGCTGTGGTCGTTCCGTCCCCGGCTTCGTCATTGGTCTTGTTGGCCACTTCCTGAATGAGGGAAGCTCCGACATTTTCAAATTTGTCCTTAAGTTCGACTTCTTTGGCCACAGTCACGCCGTCATCAGTGATGGTCGGAGAACCGAAACTCCGATCAATTACCACGGAACGGCCCTTGGGCCCCAGCGTCACTTTGACTGCCGCCGCGATCTTGTCAACGCCGGCTTTGACCGCGTCTCTTGCTGAAAAATTGTATTTGATATCTTTTGCCATTGTATTCTTGCGTTTTTAAGTTAATTCTCAACTATTCCCAAAACGTCTTCATCTTTGAGAAATTTATATTCGACCTTGCCCGCCCCGTAGGGACGCGCAGCGGATCCTTCGGGGTCGATTTCAAGCTCCTCGCCCGCATACTTGCCAAAGACAACAATCATGCCGGGCTTTAGTCCCAATTTTTTTATCTTCGGGCCATTGCCCACTGCCACCACCTCGCCCTGCTCTTTCTGCTCTTTCTCGGCGGTCTCCGGCAAAACAATGCCGGATTTGGTAACTTCTTGAGAAGTCAGAGGTTTGACCAAAATTCGGTCGCCTAGAGGCTTTATTCTCATATATTAATCAACGATGCACGAATTTCACCAATACCACGAATAATTTGTGCCATTCGTGTTATTCGCGTATTCGCGATTGTTAAGGCTTAAAAATAGCACTCCTCGATGAAGACTGCTAATCCCTCCGCCTAAATAATTATAGCCCAAGATTTTGCAGTGTCAAGAGGTAGGTGGCAAGCACTTTCTGGCCCCTGCTGCCTGGGTGAAACGAGAGTTCCTCGTTGGAAACTAAGATATACTCCTGCATCTTGATACGGTGCTTTTGGTAAATGCCAGAAAAGTAGTTGAGCAATGGACCCATTCCTGTAATTTCAAAAAAAAATTCTGCGAGGCTCCTTACCTCACCCCTGCCCAGCTTCCGAGTACGGAAAGGAAAAGAGGATGAGGTGCTGGGTGTGGCCGGCGAAAAGAGATATCCTTTTACCCACTGATTTTGCCGCCAGAATTTTTCAAGCCATTTTTCTCCTAAAACCGATATCAGATTGGCATATTCTGCGGCAGTATAGAGATTCTGGTCTTGCGCAATCTCATGGCCTTCACACAAATAGTGGTTTAGGCAAAAGCGATCCGCGATCCTGACTCCGTGCCGGCGCTTGCCTAAGATATGAAAATACAAAGACATCAGCATACGCACGAACCAAATGCGATTCTTGCGGGTCAAAACGAAAAGATCTATGTCTGAATTTCGGCTGCTGTTCAAAAGCGCCAAAGAGCCGGAAATCGCAACAGCCCGGAGGTAAGGAAAAATTCTAAGGGCGAGCAAATGCTTCTTTGCTTTTCGATAACGGCTTAGAGAAATCGGGTATCGTTCCTGCCTGAGCCTCACAAGGCGCTCTCGGCCAAAAAGAAAATAGAAGCCCTCGGCATATTGTACTTTCGAAGCCAGCTCGCTACTTAAAGTATTTTGAATTTCTGCAAGGGATTCACCCCCACCCGTGGAGAGGGATAAAGGGAGGGGGGTAATCAAATATGCTCTAATCTCCATCAAAGTCAAAGGCAAATCTTGGGCATCAAAAAAGGCCAGAGTTTTGAGAATAGACTGCGCTAGAAGAGTCATGAAACAAAATGTCTAATTAACCTAATTAACCTAATTTCTAATCAATACCGAATGACCAAATTACTAATTGGGAATTGAACATTGGGATTTGTTTAGACCAATTAGTCATTAGAAATTAGAAATTTTATTTGAGTCAATCTCCTTCCATTCGTCTTCCATATCGTCCCACTTGTAAGCTTTAAGCAAATAAACCAGCTCGTGCTCGGAAAATTTGTATTCCACCCGCGCCGCAGCTCCTTGGCGGTGGCTGAAATGATATTTTTTTTCTTCCACGCGGGGTTTTTTTTGAAACTGCAGTTTGAGTCTGCCCAAAGGCGATTCGAAAATCACGAACTCCGCCTCGCCCTGCTTGACTTGTCCTTCGGCCGTGTCCACCAGCAAATCCTCCACGCCTTCTTCGGCAGAGGGGTATTGCTTTTTAACCGTGTTTTTTATCTGTCCCCACCTTTCAGTATTCATAAATCTTAAATCTATTTCTGGCACTTTGGACAAAAACTGCTTGTTCTGCCACCCAGTTTAATTTTTTCTATAGTACTTCCGCAAGTATAACACTTCTTCCCGTAGCGCCGATAGACCATATGCTTTTTGCCGAAACTGCCCTCTGTGCCATCAAGTTTGAAAAAATCCCCGACAGACGACCCTTGTGCCGCTACAGCCTTTTTTAACACATTTTTAATATTTCCGTAAATTTTGCCAAATTCCTGCTTCCTGATTCCTGACACCTTTCTATTCGGCCGGATTTTCGCCCAGTACAGTATCTCATCCGAATAGATATTGCCGATGCCCGCGACCACCTTTGGATCCATCAGAAATTGTTTGATTGTGAGTGTTGGCCGCCTCTTAGCTTTATCTTGCAGATTTTCAAGAGTAAATTCTTTAGAATCCGGCTCTGGCCCGTACTCGGCAAGCTCTTGGACCTCGTTAAGCTCATTGTCTTTCACAAGCTTGACATAGCCAAACTGCCGCAAATCATTGTAGAAAAGTCTGGAGCCGTCAGTAAAATTAAAAATCAGATGCGTGTATTTGTGCGGCAAAAGTTCAACAGGGGAATCTGGGCTGTTATAAATTTTGACTTTTTTGTTCTCGCCTCTGCGAGCAAAAATCAGCTGGCCGGTGAGTTTGAGATGGATCAAAATTGTATAATGTCCGGACAAATCCAAAATAAGCATCTTGGCCCGCCGCTTCACTCCCACTATCTGGCGGCCCTCAAGAAGATTTTGGAATTGTTTTGCTAATCCCTTGTCTAGTTTGCGCACATTGCCGACCGTTTTGGGCCCCACTGAAACGATTTTGGGAAGACGAACCGCAACAGCCTTAATTTTCTTCCCGACGATTGTTTTTTGCAAACCCCGGCGCAAGGTTTCTACTTCTGGCAATTCCGGCATAGTGGTATTATAATTATATCACAAATATGGATTATCACGCGTTCCTAAACAGCCTCAAAAAAAATTACAAGCCCGAAGATCTCCGGTTGTTTGAAGAAGCTTACAAATTCGCATCCGCCGCCCACGAAGGACAAAAGCGCAAGTCAGGCGAACCTTACGTAAGCCACGCCTTGGCGGTTGCCGACTACCTTGGCAATCACTTGCACATGGACATCCGGACATTGATCGCCGGTCTTCTGCACGATGTTCCGGAAGAAACGTCTCACACTTTGCCTGAAATTGAAAACAAATTCGGCAAGGAAGTCGCCAGACTTGTTTCGGGCATTACCAAGCTGGGAAAAATCAAACTCCGCAACCAGAAGGATGAAAACTACATAGAAACTCTGCGCAAAATGTTTCTGGCCATGGCCGAGGACATCCGCGTCGTGCTCATCAAACTGGCCGACCGACGCCACAATATGTTCACGTTGCAGTTTCTGCCCAAAGACAAGCAGCAAAGAATTGCCCGGGAAACTCTGGAGGTCTACGCCCCGATTGCCAATCGCTTGGGCATGGGAGAGCTCAAAGGAGAACTGGAGGATCTAAGCTTCCCCCATATTTATCCAGGAGATTACGAGTGGCTCACCAAACTAGTAAAGGAGCCCTACGCAGAAATGGAGGTTTACGTGAATCGCGCCAAGGAAGTAGTCATGAGGGACTTTAACGAAGCCCAAGTGCGCTACCTGGATATCCGCGGCCGAGCAAAGCATCTTTTCAGCCTCTACGAAAAGCTCTTGCGCCCGAAATACAACCGCGATTTAGGCAAGGTATACGACCTGGTGGCGCTAAGAATAATCGCCAAGAATCTGGAAGACTGCTACACCGCACTTGGAATTTTGCATTCCAAGTACCGGCCGCTGCCCGGCAGAATCAAAGACTACATTGCCTTTCCCAAACCCAACGGCTACCGAAGCATCCACACCACGGTATTTGGCCCCGAGCGCCGCATTTTGGAGATACAAATCCGCACCGAAGAAATGCACCAAGAAGCCGAATACGGGATTGCCGCCCACTGGGCTTATTCGGAATTTGGCAAACCCAAAAGCGGAATTGAGGCTCTCCCGCAGCAGTTAGAGTGGATAAACCAGCTCAAAGACTGGCAAAAAGAAATTGGCAAAGACCCCAAGGAATTTATTGAAACATTAAAAATTGATTTTTTCAAAAACCGGATTTTCGTCTTCACTCCCAAAGGCGATGTCAAAGACCTGCCAGAGGGCGCAACCGCTTTGGATTTCGCTTTTTCGGTTCACACCAATCTGGGGCTTCGGGCGCAAGGAGCGCTGGTGAACAGCAAAATTGCCAAGCTTTCTGATGAACTTAACAATGGCGACGTGGTGGAAATTTTGTCTGCCAAAAGCCCGAAAGTGTCGCGCGACTGGCTACATTTCATCAAAGCCTCAAACGGCCGAGGGAAAATCAGAAGCTACCTCAACCGCCACCAGACCGGCTGGCTCGGGGGCCTTCTTCCCAAAATCCCGTTTATTAAAAAATGACCCGCTCATTGACGGGTCATCCTGAGTCCGCCCGAGGCGGACGAAGGATCTCATTTCGGGAAAACCTCGTCATCAGTGCGCTGATAATCATGGACAGGCTCGCGCCCAAACCAATGACGGATTTCGTGTCTGGCTTCTTCCTCGGTTTCTGAAATATGAACGACGTTGTAAACAGCGCGCCGATCACGATTAGCGGCCGCGGCTGAATCCACGCTGAAATCGCCTCGGATGGTGCCAAGCGGCGCATCAGCTGGCATGGTGAGGCCGGCCAACTTTCTGATCATGCTTATGGCATGAATGCCTTTCACGGCCACTGCCACCAGAGGCGCGGAGCTCATAAAATCAATAAGCCAGCGCCTTACCATGGGCCCGATTTTTTTGGGATCATCGGTTCCCAGTTCTTTTTGGGGATCAAAACCGAATTTGGCGTAAGTCGCCAAAGTCTTCTCTCCGAGACGGTGGATCCACGATTTCGCTTTAGGATAATGATTGTCAATTTCGCTTCGTGTGGGACGAATCATTTTAAGCCCCACCACTTTCAAACCGACCCGCTCAATGCGGCTGATGATTTCGCCACTCAAGCCTCGGCGCACGCCGTCAGGCTTGATCATGAGAAATGTTAACTCTTCTCGTGGGTGTTTTGTCATAAAATTATTCTATGTAGGCTTTTTCAATTATAACAGGTTCCAGGGGTTTATCAAAAGCACCGGTTTTGACTGCGGCAATCTTTTGCACGATTTCCATGCCTGATATCACCTCGCCAAAAACCGTGTATTGACCGTCAAGCTGGGGCAAATCCTGCAATGCAATGTAAAATTGGCTCCCCGAAGACTCGCGCGCGGGATTCACTTGATCAGGAAGCCTCGCCATCGCCACCGCCCCGCGCCTGTGCTTAAGTTTAATTTCGGCTGGAAGCGTATAGCCTGGATCCCCGGTGCCATCGCCCTTGGGATCACCGCCCTGAATCACAAAGCCGGGGATAATGCGGTGAAACGTCAGTCCGTCGTAAAATTTCTCCTTGACCAATTTCTCAAAGTTGGCCGCCGTTTTGGGGGCGGCGTCAAAGTCCAGAGCGATGTTGATTTTGCCAAAGTTGGTCTCTAGCACCGCGGTCTTTGGACTGACTTGCTCTTCTTGATTTGTACGAAGTGCTTTGTTGAGGACCAGCCCCGAAAAAAATACCAGCCAAACCAAAGCCGCAAAAAGCAGAAGAGATATTGCCGCCGCCCAGTATTTCATAAAAATATCTTAAAGGATTACTTTTGATTTTTCAAGACTATTCTGTCTGGATAAACCAGAAAAGCGATATCTCCCTGCTCGTCAGTACGCAAAATTTCTGTTCCAGACTCACGCAACAACCCCAATACCTCCTCGTGCGGATGACCGTAAGAGTTTTTACCCACAGAAATCACGGAATAATCAGGACTTACAGCCTGCAAAAAACCTCCCCCCGTCGAGCTTCGGGAGCCCTGGTGCGCAACTTTTAAAATTTCCGAATCAAGAGGAAGCTTGAATTTCAAAAAAAAATCCTCAATCGCTTTATCTGAATCGCCGGTGAGCAGAATCTGGCTTTTCCCGAAAGACAGCTTTCCGACAATTGACACGTCGTTTGCGTCTTTGGGCATCTGCTCAAATTCCGGCAGGACCGGATGGTAAACATCAAAAACCGTTACATCATCAAGATAAACCCGCTCTGCCAGTCTTGGTCTTATTATTTCTACATTTTTCTTTTCCAAAAGCGAAATCAAAGTTTTATAAGTTTCCGAATCATAATCCATATCGCTAAGCATGACTTTTTCAATCTTGTATCTTTTGAGAAGCTCGATCATGCCGCTGATGTGATCCGCGTGCGGGTGTGTCAGCACCACAAATTCAAGCTTGCGATCAAAGTAAGGCATGACGCGGCCGAGCTTGCTGATAATCACGTCGCCTGGACCGGAATCAATCAAAATGTCATTGCCTTGAATGGTGCGCAGATAAATTGCGTCTCCCTGCCCGACGTCAAAGAAATGCAGCTTGGCGGATTGGGCCCCTCCGGTCTGATACAATGCCGCGACTGCGGCGATATTCGCAAGGACTAATAATCCTACTAAATACCAAAATTTGCTGAATTTGAACTTAGTCACGCAGAGGCATCATTATTTATACTCGCTCTTGTACATACTCCAATTCTTGATAAAATCTCTTTTTATTCCTATAAAACCGAATAGCGAACACTAATGATACATAATACATAACTATAACCGGAACATTAATCTTGGCGCTGGTTGCGGCAAAAGGAAGCTTTGCAAAAAACTCAACCAGTCGGATTAGATACTCCAGAAGGACCCAGGAAATATCAGCCACCAATTTGGCGGCGGGCAGATAGGCGATCCCCACAGCCCCGATTATTAATCCAAAAAACATGGTGTAGGGAACCGCCCAAAGAATCAGGACATTCGCCAGAAGTGCTACGATAGAAATTCGGTCAAAATAATAAATTTGAAAGGGAAGAGTAAAAAGAATGGCAGCCGTGGTTGAGGCCAAATTTGTCCGAAAAGACAAAAAATAAAAATTAGGGATTTTTTGAAAAGCCTTCTCAAAAATCGGTGCCAGATAAATCAGCCCCAAAGTTGCGGCAAAAGACAGCTGAAAACCGATGTCAAAGCTTAAAATTTTGGGGTTCTGCAAAATCATCAAGCCTGCGGCGAAAACGAGGGCGTTTCGGGCTTGATAAATGCGTCCGACATTGAAGGCTATAACCAAGAGAAGGCCCATGATGGCCGCTCTTATCACGGAGGCTTCCGCTCCCGTCATGATCACGAAAGCCAGCACAATAAGAAACGAAAGAGCAAAGGCGACTCTTCTGCCCAAAAAGCTTCTGGTCCTAAGAAGATTTTTGGTGATGATGGAAATGTTAAAACCGGAAATTACCACGATATGCGAAACGCCGGCAATGATTAAAGCTTCCTGCAAATCTTCGGGCAAGGCTTTTTTAAGGCCTAAAATTAATCCTAAAACCAGAGAGGCGTGAGGCTCCGGCAGACTTGTGGTCAAAACTTCCTGAAATTTATGCTTAATAGCCAGCAACGCGGCCTTGATTTTATTCCCTTGCCCCTCAGCCAATTTTGCAACTTCGGGGTAGCGCATCACGGCATAAGTGTCAAAGCGCGAGAGATAATTTTTGTAGGAAAATTCCTCCGACTCAAACGGCTCTTCAAGCTTGCCTGTAATTTTTAATTTATCGCCATACTGATACTCCGGATACCGCCCGACATTGAGAAGGATATTACCGACCAATTTATTGTTATAGTTATCGATTATAAGTTTCGAACTAACCGTAAGGTTAGTTCGGTTGCTTCTCACGTCCGGATCCTTGACTACAACCCCCTCCAGCTCAATCTCCTGCCCGTAAAATTTGCCGATAAAATTCGAGTCGTTGTAAGGGAAACTCGTCTTGTACCGCCACGCCCCAAAAAGCAGCACCAATCCCAAAAAACCAACCAGCAGAATCCAAAAAGAATTGTCATTCCCGCGCAAGCGGGAATCCATTCCCTTTTTCTCCCCCTGTTCGGAGAATAGGGGGAGATGAAAAGGGGGTATTGTCGCCATCATCACAAAAACCATCGCTGCGCCGGCGATGACATAATAATTCAGATACCTCCCCAATCCCACCCCGACAATAAAACTTAAGCAAAACAGCAAAAAAATTTTGGATTTTGGAAATTTCACAAAGCGCGCCTCTCATTCCCGCGAAGCTTGCCCTCGACGGCGATCGGGGGCGGGAATCCAGTCTTCTTGAAATACTTAACTAGATCAAGTTGCCTCACCCTCTCCTGCTTCCCTGTTATCAAATTTCTAACGGTCGCTTCGGCTTTAGCAGCTTCGTCTGGGCCCACCAGTACCGCGTAATTTATATTTTTTTTATCTGCGTATTTTAACTGCTTATCAAGTTTTGCCGGTTCGTAATAAAAATCCGTCTTGATTCCGGCTTCCCGAAGCCGCTGCACGATCTGCAAATATTTCTCTTCCAATTTCTCATCGAGATTACATACCAAAACATCGGTAACGACATCGTATTTTACAAGCTCAAGCTCTTCCAAAGCGTCCAGCAGCCGATCAACGCCGATAGAACAACCGACAGCCGGGACCTCGCGGCCGACAAACTTACCAATCAACTCATCATAACGCCCCCCTCCCGCAATACTTCCAAAATCCCGCACGTCTGGCAAGACAAACTCAAAGATTGTTCCGGTATAATAATCAAGTCCGCGCGCGAGAGCGAGATCCACTTGGTAATTTTTCACCTCCATGTCCAGCAAAATTTCCAAAAGTTCGGCCAATTCCCCTCCTCCCTCAACATCTCGAAATCTCGAAAGAAAATCCTGCGGGTCCTGGAAGTCCTTATTCAAAAGCACAAATAATGCTTGCCTTTGCTTGGTATTAATGCCTGCCAGCGCCAACTCTTCTCTCACGGCTTTCTCGCCTTGCTTGTCAAGCTTATCCAAAATTCTTATCGCCTCGCCAACTTTCTTGCCGGTGATTCCGGCTTCTTGCATTATCGCGTCCAGAAGTTTGCGATTGTTGATTCTGATCAAAACGTCGGAAATTCCCAAATCTTTCAAAGCCGCGTTGATGCAGGCAATCACTTCGGCGTCGGCGAACATGGATGAAGAGCCTACGACATCAATATCACACTGGGTAAACTCGCGGAATCGCCCTTTTTGCGGACGATCCGCCCGCCAAACTTGTCCTATCTGATAACGTTTGAAAGGCAAGGCTAAATCATTTTTGTATTGGGCGAAAAACCGGGCCAGCGGCACGGTCAGATCGTAGCGCATCGCCACATCCCGACCGCCCTGGTCTTTGAATGAGTACATTAATTTTTCACCTTCTTGTCCGTATTTGCCCGCCAAAATTTCTTTGTACTCAAGCGCGGGCGTTTCCATAGGCAAAAACCCATAGCGCTCGAAAGTGCTGCGGATTTTCTCTAGAATCTGGTTTCGAGCCGCGGCCTGACTCGGCCCAAAATCCCGAAACCCTTTGAGTGTTTGGTAATTCTGCTTCGCCACGCATTAATCTGTCATTCCCGACTTGATCGGGAATCCAGTCTCCCTTGAAAATATAAAAAACAGAGCTCCCAAGAAAAGTGTATCATACTCTTCCCGGAAGCTCAAAGGCCAACAGCCGCCTCGCCGCACTTGCCCGTACTGCGTGTATCAGCATATTAACATGATAACATGCTGATACGCTCTCCAAAAAGCTGGCGGAACAAAACTTCCGCTTTAGGGCCGAGAAAAGGATGCGACAAAACTCGGCCGGTGGTGATTAGCACAGCGCAGCTTACGGCGAGCACTTCGATGACACGCAAACCATTGGCCTTGATCGTCTCCCCGGTTTCCGTCAGGCAAACGCCATAATGATATTTCCAGGGTACCAATGATTCAGTCGAGCCCAGGGAAGATATGACCCTGATGTTGCGCCGCCGCGGCAGAAGCTTGCGGGTC
>CAYNFS010000001.1:104236-163059 GCA_964396685.1 uncultured Candidatus Saccharibacteria bacterium
AAGGGCACGATATTCGGACGGAGTCATTGTGTCCGCTTCGATATCCTTGACAGACGCGAGCGGGTCCGTCTGACCTCCAATCAGCACAACCAACGAATCGCTATTGGTCTGACGATTATAGCCTAGCTTGCGCAGGATATAGAGCGGTTTCGACTCTCCGTCTTTCTGGTTTACCGCCGCCCATTCATCCACGCAGTCCTGACCGCAAATCCCAAGGTCATAGTCGTCATCCGCGACCAAGCTTGGAATGAACTGCGGCCTGGTAAACAGCACTTCCGAGATACAATCGTGAAATGACTTAGCCCGGAATGAACGGCCGCTCAAGCGCTCAAATAGGATACCCCGCTCTGCAAACATTTGGACGGTTTTCTCCTCGAGACTTCCGTTCGGTAATACCAACTTCAATCGTAGCATCTCTGTCTCTCCTTTGACTTGTTAACACAAAAATCCCTGCGCTTGCAGGGGTGGGGAGATTTTTTAATTTCGGGCCGAGGGCAGAGCTAGCCCATAGCAAACCTGACCAACCTCTGAAAGCGAGTGAGGAGAGGATGGTTATGATGGCTTATTCGGCTATAAAAACCAATCAAAAACCGCATATCTATCTGTATTGTCATGTTAACATGGTAATATGATGATACACGTCTTATTTAAACCTGTCAAGTCCCCAATCCCATCACCTCAAACTTTTGGGATACGGTCCAAAATCATCCGGTACCCTCCCCGGCCGTGGCGGAGCCAATGCGCCACGCGCGTAACCGTGGTGGTCGAGGCATTCGCCTTATCCGCAACCTCCAGATAAGACATCCCTCTATCCAACATCCGCGCGATCTTGAACCGCTCGGCCATCTCCTCAATCTCATGCAAAGTCATCAGATCGCGGAAAAAATCCTCGCATTCTTTGACATTTTTGAGCTTTAAGACAGCCTTAAATAGCTCTTTGGTATCCTCGTTTTCCCAACCGTAAACCACATCGTTTTTCATAATCATAACATTTTCTATATTACCATGTTAACATGCTAATAAACGGCTTGTCAAATGTTTACCCCGTCACCAGAATGCCGCGAGTGTAAACTCGCGGATGAATGGTTTGATGCGCGATATCTGCTTGCCCTAATACCGCGGGCGTAAACTAAGTGGTGACGGGGTTTACTGTTACAAAAAACAGAGCTCCCGAAGAAAATTATCTCGGAAGCTCATAGACCAGAACTAAGCTCTTTTGGTGGACCGTGCGACCCCACCTTCGCCGGCCCCAGCCGCCATAGTTTGGTCTCCCGAACCAGATGCCCCAGATACCAGAACACGGACGCCCGCCATTTCCGCCATCGTCTGGACCTCCATTCCCTTCGCTTCTTTCAGGAAGGTGAGGGTCTTGGCCTCGGGGTCGAAATCCACTCGGATCCAGTCGCCCGCACACACCTGTTCGGTGGCGATGAGGTTGGACATCGGCTGGACTACCAGGCGCTCGATCGCTCGTTTGAGATGACGCGCGCCGTACTTGAGGTCGGTGCCCTCCCGCAACAGATGATCTTTGGCCGGCTGGGATACCGTGAATATGAAGTAGTCGGGGGCGCGCGAATTGAAAATCCGCTGATGCAAGAGGTGCAGTTCGATATCCAGAATCTTGCGGAGTTCGGGCTCACCGAGGGGCCTGAACACCACGATCTTGTCCAGCCGGTTGATGAACTCCGGCGTGAACCTCCGACGCGCCGCTTCAATGCCGACACGGGAAATTTTTCCCGCCAATTCTTCATCCTCACCCATTTCAGCTCCCGCGAATCCCAAGCCGGGTTTCAAAATAGAACCCATCTCGCGGGCGCCCAGATTGCTCGTCATGAAGATCATGACCCGCGAGAAATCCACCTTCCTGTTGTCACCCAGCGTCAGAGTCGCTTTGTCGAGGATACCCAGCAACAGGTTCCAAAGTGCGTCGCTCGCCTTCTCGATTTCGTCAAACAGGACGAAGCTCAACTTGACCGTGCTCGTATGCCACTGATTTAGGACATCTTGACTCAGTAGTGGGTGAGTTTCGCGGTGCCCCAGATATCCAGGGGGCGATCCGATAAGCTTGGCGATTTCGTGACTGTGCTGAAATTCCGCGCAGTCGATTTTGATGACGGCGCGAGCCGTGTCTACCAGGCTTTCCGCCATCGCCTCGACGATACGCGTCTTCCCTGACCCCGTCGGACCGAGAAACAAGAAATTGCCGACGGGCCGATCAGCGGTGGTCAGGCCCGCCAGATACATCTGGTATACATTGACAATCTCTTGGATCGCCTTATCCTGTCCCACAATCAACTGGCGAAGCTTCCTCTCGAGGAACTCGGCCTGAGGACCGGTTCTGCTCGGGTCTAAAACCTCACTCATGATTCCCTCCTTCTGCGAGTTAATCATATTATTACATACCTACAGCTTTTATTTGTCAATGTGTGAATAACTTTTATTGACATACTCCATGCCCTTTGCTAAAGTCGGAAAAGAGACACATGCATCGCAATAATCCAAAGACAACCTGCCGCAAGAATTTGTAAGCGCAAAACCCGCCCACGAGGCGGTATTTTTTTACCCTGTTAAATGCCGCCTTCGCGGCAATCCGCCTTTGGCGGATTATTTAACAGGGTAAACCTCAAATCAACAATTGAGCAGTTAGAAATTTTGAAACCTAAGGAGGAATCTTGGAAAACGGAACCTTAACAGTTGTCCGTGTGCAAGCACTCAACGCCGCCGAGGTGGGAATAGAAATCTCCGATGGCACTTCGCTGATAGTCCCCGCGGAATTTGTCCGCAAGTGCGGAATCAGGGAGGGCGATCGTGTGTTTAGGACCACCCAGGATGGGAAAATACTATTCTCTTTTGCACAGGAGATGCGCCACAAGGGCGACGTGATCCGCACAGAGAGGAAAACCACAGCAGTCTATCCGAAAGGGTACACAAATGGACTGGCTGAAGAAAGGGAAAACCCCTTTATCAGAATCTGAAGCGCGTGCCCGCGCCCCAAAAAACCCCAACCCGAGCGACGAGTCGCGCTCGGGTTTCTTTTTTTCGAGAGATTGCCTCGTTCTCCGTCCGCCTTAGGCGGACGGAGTCCTCGCAATGACAAAACCATATTCCCAATAAAACTATTTTTTTACATTACGCGTGACAAACTTCTGACGATCGTCAGAAGTTTGTCAAAAATTAGCTCCAGAAAAAACTAAAAAAGCCTATGCCCCTCCCTGCCGGTACTCCTGCCACGATTTGATCTTAAGCTCGCTGGTTGAGGGATACTTGGCCAAGGCGTTCACAAAGGAGCGCGCAAGATGCAAATCAGTAAGAAGCGGCAGATGCGCATCCACCACCGCCCGCCTCAAAAGATAATGGGGCGGCCGCGCGTCGCCGTTATTCTCGCTCAAATTGACGACAAAAGATATCTTTTTGTTCTGAATCAGAGAAAACGCCTTGGGCCAGTCTTCCAATCCGTTTGAGCTATAAGTCTTGTAACCAAGACGCTTTAAGATCTGCAGGGAGTCGGCAAAACGCGCCTTATTAACCGTACCGTCAAGGGCCACAAGGACGGCTTTCTTGGGATTAAAGCTTACACTGGAAAGCACGGCCTTCAAAAGCGCTTCTTCAAAGTCATCCCCAAAACACGCCACCTCGCCGGTGGAAGACATTTCCACGCGCAGGACCGGATCCGCCCCGGCAAGGCGCGCAAAGGAAAACTGCGCCGCTTTGACCGCGACATAGTCGGGGTATTTGAGAGTCTGGGAGCGGCTCTTGCCGTAAAATGCCGCAACCGCCCTTTCCGCAAAATTCACTCCCGTGGCTTTGCTTATAAACGGCAGAGTTCGCGAAGCGCGCAAGTTCACCTCAATCACATAAACCTTGTTGTCCTTGACTAAAAATTGGATATTAAAAGGGCCGCTGATCTGAAGCGCCTCGGCAATCTTGCGGCCAATCTCATGAACCTCGCGGGCTGTTGCGACATAAACCTTTTGCGGCGGATAAACAATTGTGGCATCGCCAGAATGCACGCCTGCATTCTCCACATGCTCGGAAATAGCCAGAAGATGCACTTGCCCGCCCTGTGCCACCGCGTCCAGTTCCAGTTCTTTGGCGCCCAGCATAAATTTGGTGATCGTCACCGGATGGGTTTTATTCACCACCACGGCTTTTTGAATAAAGTTTTCCAAATCGCGGCGGTTAAAACAAACGCTCATGGCCCGGCCGGAAAGCACATAGGAGGGACGAACCAAAACCGGATAGCCGACCTCGTCGGCAAAACTCTCGGCCTCGGGCATGTCGGTGAAACTCTTCCAGGCAGGCTGCCGAACGGCAAGTTCATCCAAAAGCTTGGAAAATTTATTGCGGTCCTCGGCGCGATCAATGTCCGAGGCTTTGGTCCCTAATAGCCTGATCCCGTAGCCGGCAAGCCCTCTGGCTAGATTATTCGGCGCCTGTCCTCCCACACATACGACCACGCCGCCTGTTTGCTCAAACTCGGCAATCTCGCTTATGGTCTCAAGGGTAAGTTCCTCAAAATATAAGCGGTCCGACATGTCGTAATCCGTAGAGACCGTTTCCGGATTGCAGTTGACAATGATTGACTTTTTGCCAAAACGTTTGAGCGCCAAGGCGGCATGCACGCACGACCAGTCAAACTCAACCGAGGAGCCGATGTGATAGGGCCCTGACCCCAGCACTGCGACACTTTTCTTCTTGAGCGGCCGCACATCGTGGTGCTGGCCATTGTAGGTAAGATAAAGATAATTTGTCCGGGCGGGCACCTCGCCGGCCAACGTGTCAATCTGAAATACGAAGGGGTGGATTTGGTAGCGGTGCCGCAGTTTCCTAATCTCTGATTCGGATTTTCCCATAGCGCCCCCGATCTGCCGATCCGAAAAACCGAGCGTCTTAAGGCGCAGCAAAAAAGCTTTATCAAGGGTTTTATTTTGGAACAAGGCTTGTTCCGTCCTCACGATATTTTTGATGCGGTGGACAAACCAAGGATCAATGCCGGAAAGCTTACAAATCTGCCGAATCGAAAAGCCGCGAGCCAAAGCTGCCGCTATGGCAAACAGCCGCTTGGGCGTGGGTTCGATCAGAAACCGTCGGATAGCGCCGCGATCATTGCCAAAGCCGTTCTCCGTAATGCTGGCGTCGGCGCCTCCAAGCATGCGCACGGCTTTTTGCAGAACCTCTTCAAACGTCCGCCCCACGGCCATGACCTCGCCCACTGACTTCATGGCACTGCCGATCCGCTCCTCGGCTCCGTGGAATTTCTCCAAATCCCAGCGGGGAATCTTGACCACCACATAATCAAGGGCCGGTTCAAAAAAGGATTGCGTAACTCGCGTCACCCGATTGGGAATCTCATGCAAAAGCTGACCCATTGCAAGGCGAGCCGCCACATACGCTAAAGGATACCCCGTGGCCTTGCTCGCCAGGGCAGAAGAACGGGAAAGCCGCGCATTGACTTCAATCACATAATACTCAAACGGACTTTTTGCGGGTTTTGGGGACAGTGCAAACTGCACATTGCACTCGCCTATAATGCCCAGGCTCCTGACAATTTTGATGGCCGCCTCGCGCAAGCCGTGATACTCCGCATTGGTTAAAGTTTGAGAGGGAGCAACCACAATGGAATCCCCGGTGTGAATACCCATGGGATCCATGTTCTCCATATTGCAGACGGTAACGCAATTGTCGGCCTTGTCCCGCACCACCTCATATTCAACTTCTTTGTAATAACGCAAATACTTTTCCACCAAAACTTGAGGCGAGACTGCAAGAGCCGCGCTGACAATTTCTCTAAGTTCCTCTGAACTGCGAGCGACTCCGGATTTTTGCCCGCCCAAGGCATAGGCCGCTCGCACCATCACTGGAAAGCCGATACGGCTTGCGATCTTTTCCGCCTCGGCCGCGGTGACAGCCGCCCCGCTAAGGGGGATAGGCAAATTTATATTCCGCAAATGATCGGCAAATTTCTGCCGGTCTTCGGTTAAAATGATGGACTCCATCGGGGTTCCTAGAACCTTGACTCCGTAACGTTTGAGAATGCCCTTGCGGAAAAGCTCAATACCGCAGTTGAGCGCTGTCTGTCCGCCAAAGGACAGCAAAATCCCGGCAGGACGTTCTTTTTCAATCACGCGCTTGACAAATTCCGCCGTTACTGGCAGGAAATAAATTTGATCAGCAAAAAGCGGTGAGGTTTGAATCGTAGCGATATTGGGATTTACGAGCACCGCTTTGGCACCAATTTCTTTGAGCGCTTTCATGGCTTGGGAGCCGGAATAATCAAACTCGCCGGCTTCGCCGATCTTAAGCGCCCCCGAACCCAAAACTAAAACTTTTTTATTTCGCCAGTTGTTCATAGAAATAATCAAAAATCCACCCTGTGTCAGTAGGACCGGGATGAGCTTCCGGATGAAACTGAACTGACATCACCGGCAACTCATTATGGATCATGCCTTCGTTGGTTTGGTCATTGGCGTTTATAAACCACGGCTTGAATCCCTTGGGCAAATGACTTACGACAAAGCCGTGGTTCTGGGTCGTCAGATAAAAGCGTTTGGTGCCCACGAGCCGGCAAGGGTGGTTTTGACCGCGATGGCCGAACTTGAGTTTCTTGGTGTCGCCGCCTGCGGCGAGAGCCAAAATTTGATGTCCTAGACAAATGCCTAGAATCGGCAAGCGCTTTTCGCCAAGCGCGCGCCTCACGTGAGCCGCCGTTTCCGGCACCATTTTGGGATCACCAGGGCCGTTGCTGATGACCAAGCCGTGAAATTTAAGCCGCCGAAAGTCATAATTCCACGGCACGGTGATGACGCGCAAACCGCGCCTTAAGAGACTGCGGCGGATATTATTTTTGGCCCCGCAATCTATAAGCACCACGGTTTTTCGTCCCTTTCCTTCTTTCTTGATGCGCCTCGTGGAAACTTCAGCCACGAGGTTGCGCTTGTTGGGATCAACAAAAGGCGATTTCTCCCTAGTACCGGCAAACACAATCTTGCCCAGCATGACGCCTGCCTCCCGCAGTTTCTGGGTCAAGAGACGAGTATCCTTTATCTCAAGTGCCGGAATCCCCTCGGCCTTAAGCCAGCTTGCCAAAGAGTGGCGACTAGTGTAGTGCGACGGCGTATCAATGTAATTTGACACCACAAGACCGCTTATTTTAATGCTGTTTGATTCCCAAAACTCCGGGCCAGGCACGCCGTAATTGCCGATCAAAGGATAAGTCAAAACCAGAATTTGTCCCTGGTACGAGGGGTCGGTCAAACTCTCCGGATAACCCACCATGCCCGTGGCAAACACGACTTCGCCGGAAACGGAAACCTCGGCTCCAAAACTTCTGCCGGCAGAATACTGGCCGTCTTGGAAAAAAAGAGACCCAGGGCTTTGGGTCGCAGTATTAGGCTTTCTTGCAATCTGGCCTTTGGTCATATTTCTTTTACTATTTTCGTCTTCCTGGCTTGAGCCGTCAAACGGACTAGTTCGTAAGCCCCAAACATCACCCCTACATAAAACAAATCGCCCAAAAGCGTGTTGCGGAAAAACGGCAAGGCATTGACGTAAGAAGCAAGAAGCCCTGCGCCGGTATGCGGATACATTGTCCCAAAAGCCCAGACCGCGAAGTTTGTTATCAAATAAAACTGGATTGAAGCCAAAAACGTTATTCCCAAAACATTACCCAAATCTTTTCGCTTCTTAAGCCACAGGCCCAGCAAACCCGAAAACGCGAAGCTTAAATAAACCGAGGCCATTATCGGAAGATGATAAAACCCGATGAAGTAATCCGAAAACCCCATGGCGGCAAGCGGCAGTGCGACCGCCAATTTTTTATTTTGAAGATATGCCCCGCCAAAAAGAGCCAGCGCCGTAATCGGCGCAAAATTCGGCAGATGCGGCAAAAATCTCAAAATAACCGCGGCGAAAATCAAGAAATAAACCATATCCTGAAAATTTCTACCCCCTCTTCGTCTCCCCCTTATCAAGGGGGAGAAAGAGTGGGGGTCTTTAGAAATTAGGTCAATTAGAAATTTCTTCTAATCTCCACTCCACAATGTCGCCTTTTTTGGTTTGAAGCTGGTCAGCCCCAACTTGTGATTCTTCGCCGTTATAATAAAGCTTCCAGAAATGCTTCTCGTCGGGCTTGACTCCATTGATGCTTTCTATAAATACGCCGAAGTCATACTGCTTAAACTCCACTTTCGTATATTTTTGCAGAAGCTCGAAAGCATTTTTGCCCTCCTCGCCGGGGTAGCGGACATAATCCTGCAAAATTATGGATTCGTTGCGGATCTCGTCTCTTGTTTGAATAAGCGCCCCGCCGTTACTGGGAGCTTGGCTGATGTCCGGCTTGACGAGAAAAGTAATTCCCACTGCCGCTAAAATCAGAACTAAAATTATGACGATCTTTTTCATAAATTTTTCGCTTTTCGTTTTACATTTTGCGTTTAATAGTCAATGCCTTTCTTCGCCTTGACCCCCTGATAATACGGGTGCTTGACCATCTTCATCTCTGTCACCAAATCAGCCGCGTTTATCAAATCATTATATTTCTCATGGCCCGTCAGCACAAGGGCGGCTAGGTTTTGGCGCGCCGGTTCAAAGATCTCTAGGACATCCTTTTCGGTCAGAAGCTTAAGTTCCAAAGCGGTAATCAGTTCATCCGCCACAACAATGCCGTATTTTTTGCTCTCAATTTCTTTTTTTAGCCACTCTAATCCTTCCCGCGCGGCATTCTCGTGCTCTATATGAGTTTTTTTATCTCCCAGAATCCCCACAAACCCTTGGCCTAAAATCTGCACCGTGATATTCGGAACATTTCGCATAACCCCTATTTCCGAACTCTCCGGCCACTCGCCTGACTCTGTCGCTTTTTGAGCTTTTACAAACTGCGTAAACAAGACTTTATATCCCGCCCCCGCCGCGCGTACCGCCAGCCCCACCGCCGCCGTGGTTTTCCCTTTTCCGTCGCCGATGTAGATGATGATGGGGCCTTTGGACATAAGGACATAATCAATTTGGACAATCGACCCACGATCGTGGGTTTCTTGTTCAATTATAAAATGGACAATAAATCCTTGAGTTCATGAATCACATAAGTCAGCTGGCCGGAATCGTGGTCATACAAGGTTCGCCCATAATCAAAAATAATGGCCTTAACTTTTTTCATACCAACAAGCTTTTCGCCAAATTTATTGGCTTTGCCCCAGCAATATGCATAGGCTCCCTGATGTCCAGATCCGGTTTTACCTTTGATCCGATTCGGAAAGATATTGAATTGACCCCAATGACCTTATTCGTTTCCACATCTATGAGAGGACAGCCGCTATTTCCGGGGTTGCTGATTGTATCCACAAAAATCCAACTGCGCGGATGTTCCGGTTTTTGTCCGTCTCGTTTCACCACACTTATGATTCCTTTATTTACAACGAGAGTTACGCCGAAACCGTCATTTATGAGTTGCGCGGCATATGGAAAACCGATGAAATAAACATCCTGTCCAACATCAAGCCTGTCAGAGTCACCAAGCTCTAAAGGTTTCAAGAGAGTCTCCTTATATTCCTCCAGCTGCAATATGGCAATATCATCCGGGTCATTTTTACTTACCAGCTTTACGGTAATCCACTGATAGCGGTTAAGATAGTCCATCTTTTCTTCAACCATCACAAAGGCTTTCACATTTGCTTTCAGATTTTCCGGTATCTGATTCCAAACATGGGCGGCGGTTAAAAGCTTGCCGTCATCTGATACGCAAAACCCGCTCCCAACGATCGTGACTTGTTGAGGATTGGGAGTAAACCCAATGGCAACAATTGATGGCCCTATAGCCCTTATCTTTTCTTTAAGACCCTGGCCATTCTTAAACATCTTTTGGTGGTGGTTTATAATACCAGACGATCTCGTCCACGCCAGATCGCCATAACACTCTGGCCGCGCTCAAGTTTATGTATTCATCATTAAGCGTGACAATCAAGCCTGAACCGGCTTCTTTGCCATAGTCGCCCATCGAGCAAAAATATGGCTCTGGGCCATGTCCAAAATCTCGTGTCCCTGTTTCGTAGTCAATATTTCGGGTCTCAAGAAAAGAGCTCGTTGATGCGAATATGGTAGCATTGCTAATATCTTGTGTCCCTGTAAACATCGCGTCTGCCTTAAGCACTAAAATAGGTATTTGCCCTGAATTATTAGCTACCATTTCCTGTTCATATGTTTCTTTTGGTCGATCATAGAATCCGAATTCGGTCTCGGTCATATATATCACCTTCTTTCATCCGCATTTCGAAAACCCGCAGACATCGCAGGTCATGCAGCCTTCTTTCATGGTAAGCGTTGGGTTGTCGCAGTCAGGGCAGGCCGGGGCGTAGCCCAAATTGGCAATGGAAACTTTTGTTTCAGGTTGTGAATAAGCAGAGAATCCTTCTTCGCTATTCTCTTTGAGAACTCCCCCAGCCCCCTCTTTAATCAAAGAGGGGGCAATTGGCTCTTCTTTTCTGCCGAACTCAAGGGCCAGCTTGGTCTGGCCGCGTTTGATATGAGTTTCCAGGACACGGGCTATGGCGTCAGGAAGCGAGTGGATGGGACCGCCGTTTGAAAAAGCGATATCCGGCCCTCTGATCCCTTTGAGCTGGTCAATGACGTCGGCAATGGAAATCCCGGAGCGCAGTCCCAGAGAGATGAGGCGGCAAATGGCTTCAGTCTGGGCCTGGAAAAAACCTCCGGCTTTGCCGAGTTGCGAAAATACCTCAAACGGCCCGTGCTCGTCTTCGTTGATGGTCACGAAAAGATTGCCGTAGGAAGTCCGCACCCGATAAGTCAGACCGCGCATTACATCCGGCCGCTCACGCACCATACTTGTTTTGGTATGTCCATTCACCACTTTCCCCGTAAGAACTTTGGCCGCCACTTCGGCAATGTCTGCCTTGCCAAGTTCTGTTGCGAGCGAAACATGCTCTTTGCCTGGAGCCAAACTTTTGGCTTTGTCCAAGTTTTTATTAAGATTTAAAACCTGCACTTGCCTTGAGCCGTCGCGATACAAAGTACAGCCTTTGCAGCCAAGCTGCCAGGCCAGAATATAGCCGTCCTTGATGTCCTGTACCGTGGCCTCATTTGGGAAATTAATGGTCTTGCTGATGGAATTCTCCACGTGTTTCTGGAAAGCCGCCTGCATGCGGATGTGATCAGGTGCCCCTATATCCATTGCCACCCGGAAAGTGTCTTTGATATCAGAAGGAATACCTTCGATGTTTTGCAGGGAGCCTTCGTGAATGATTTTTCCCATCAAGGCCTGGTCATATAGACCGCGCTGCCGCAAAGCTTCCTCCAGATACCGGTTCACGTACTTATAAGTATGCCCGTCTTTGTCCTGCTTGGTGTAGGAAAGCGCAAACTGCGGTTCAATTCCGGAGGAAGTGTCAAAAAACATGGAGATGGAACCAGTGGGGGCTACTGTCGTAACCATGGTATTGCGCCGTTTGATCCCACCAGCTGCCCAAGTTGAATCTTTCCAATGAGGAAATGCGCCTTTTTCTTCTCCCAGTGCCGTTGAGGCGCGGTGCGCTTCCTCCTGAATTGTTTTCATGACAAGCTCCCCGGTCTCAAAACCGGCCGGGGAATCATATCTTAAGTTAAGCTGAAACAGCATGTCGGCAAAACCCATGACGCCAAGGCCGACGCGACGGGTATTTCTGGACATCTCCTGAACCTCTGGCACGGGGTAATCAAAAAGTTCAATTACATTGTCCAAAAATCTGGTGGAAACCATGGTGACATGCTCGAGCCTTTTCAAATCCAGCTTGCCTCCTCTCACAAATGCCGCGAGATTGATCGAGCCCAGATTACACACATCATAAGGGGGAAGCCCCTGCTCGCCGCACGGATTGGTGGCCTCAATCGGCGTAGCCGGCATGGTATTGTTGCGGTTGAAAGTGTCCAGAAAAATTACTCCCGGCTCGCCGTTGTGCCACGCGTTTTCCACGATTTCGTTGTAAAGCTCCCCGGCTGTCATGTCCGCTTCTTTGATTTCTACGACAATCCCGTGGCGGTCGCGGGTGATGCGCCGAGGCTTCATCCTCATGCCGTTAAACCGGCAAAGCCACGGCTCATTGGGTCTTTCCGTGACGGCTTTCATAAACTCATCCGTCATCCCCACGGAGATGTTAAAGTTTCGGATATCTCCCTCTACGCGCTTGCAATGCACAAAATCCAAAATATCCGGATGATCCACCGGCAAAATCGCCATGTTGGCTCCGTGCCGGCCCTGCTGTTTGATGACGCCAAAGGCTTGGTTATAAACTTGCAAAAAAGAAACCGGACCCGAAGCCATGCCAACCGAGGTTTTGACCACAGTGCCGGCCGGGCGCAGCCGGCCGAAAGAAAAGCCTAAGCCCGAGCCTGCTTTTTGCAAAAGCGCGGCGTCTTTGAGAGTTTTGAAAATCCCTTCCATACTGTCTTCAACGGGCAGGACAATGCAGTTGGCCACGACCGGGCTGGGCGCGCCGGCATTGGTGATGGTGCGGCCGGCCGGGGTGAATTCCTTGTTTGCCAGAATTTCAAAAAATTCCCGCTCCCAATGCAAAAAATCTTTCTCGCTTGAAGCGACCGCGTGGGCGATGCGGTGAATCATCTCGCTTGGGGTTTCTTGACTGCCGTCATCGCGTTTGACCAAGTAGCGCTTTTTCATCATTCTCAAAGCGTTTTCCGAAAATGATTTGTTGACGCTTTCAGCCTCTTTATGAGTCATAAACTCATAAACGTGCTTTTCGATCTCGACTAGTTGCAATTGTTTTTTGGCAGTCATATCTTTGATTATTGATAATAATTATTGATTATAATTTTTGCAGTTCCTTCTTAAACTCTTCTATATCCTCAAACTGTCGGTAGACTGACGCGAAGCGGATGTAGGCCACTTGGTCGTATTTTTTGAGTTTTCGCACCACGATATTGCCGATTTCTTTGGATTAAATCTTGTTGTCTTTCGTTTTGCGCTGGATTTCCTGCTCAATTTCCGAAACCAGCTGCTTGAAAGTCTCTGCCGTTACCGGCCGTTTCTCCAAAGCCTTGTGCAGTCCGGCTTCCAATTTTTCTTTCGAATAGGGCTCCACCGAACCATTGCGCTTTGTGACCTCCAGATCCAAAATTTCCACTTCTTCGTAGGTGGAAAAGCGGAATTCGCAAGACTCGCACTCTCTACGCCGCCTGATGGAAAGCCCGTCCGTGGCGACCCGCGAGTCAATGACTTTGGTCTCGGGATGAGAGCAATAGGGACACTGCATAACTTTACGAATTACTAATCACTACGAATATACGAATGAATTTAAGACACACCCGCTTTCCCATAAAAATGGGTTTATTCGTATATTCGTAAAAATTCGTATTTCGTAAAACTTTGTTTTGGTTTCAAAGGGCTTGGAAGAACCCAACATCTTGTGGTTCCACTAGGAACAATACAACTAGATATAGTTTTCTGTCAACCCCACAAGAATTAACAAAAAGTGGGGTGAAATCACATGATTTCATCCCACTTCCCTATTTTTATCCACAAACACGAGATCCTTCGCCTGCTGGCTCAGGATGACTTCGACCTTCGTCAAGGTCATTTCACCTTTTTCCTGATGAAGGCGGGCCTGCCCGCCGAAATTACCTAAAGCAGACGAGATTCTATCACTTCGCTACAGAATGACAGGCTCAAAGGGATTATTTCATTTTCTTGCGGATGAAGGCGGGAATATCCAGCTCTGACTGCTCCTCGTCTTCTTCCTCTTGATCCAATGCTTTGTGCGCAAACACTGGCTCGCGGGCTTCCCGCATCTCGGCCGGCTCAATAAAGCCCAAAGAACTGGCAATCGCATGCTTGGGACTCGGTTTTTTGCGCGCAACTTCGTCAAAACCGGTGGCAATTACGGTAATTCTTACCTCATCGCTTATCGCATCGTCAATTACGGCACCAAAAATAATTTTGGCGTCAGAGTCCACGCTTCTGGTGATGATCTTGGCGGCCTCGTCCACTTCGTACATGCCAAGATCTTTGCCGCCCGTGACATTAAATAATACGCCCTTCGCCCCGTCAATCGATACTTCCAAAAGCGGTGAGTCAATGGCGGCTTTTGCGGCCTCCACCGCGCGGTTTTCGCCAGTTCCTTTGCCAATGCCCATGAGTGCCGAGCCGGCATCCGCCATGACGCTTTTAACATCGGCAAAATCCACATTGATAAGCCCCGGCGTCGTAACCAGATCAGCAATCCCCTGCACCCCTTGACGCAACACGTCATCCACAGTACGAAAAGCGTCCAAAAGCGAAGTCTTTTTATCAATAATCTGCAAAATCCGGTCATTAGGGATCACAATGATCGTATCCACCTGCTCCTTAAGCTCCTCCAAAGCTTTGTCGGCAATCTCCCGCCGCTTAGCTCCTTCAAAAGCGAAAGGCCTAGTCACGACCGCTACCGTCAAAATTCCTTCGTCTTTGGCAAGCTGGGCGACTACCGGACCGGCCCCCGAACCCGTTCCTCCACCTAACCCACAAGTGACAAAAACCATATCAGAACCTTTGAGCATCTCCAAAATTTCTTCTTTGTTCTCCTCGGCGGCCGTGCGCCCCATCTCGGGGTTCATTCCCGCGCCCAAACCGCGGGTCGTCTGCTTGCCGATCTGAACTTTTTTGTCGGCCTTGGAATGATGCAGAGCCTGGGCGTCGCAATTAACCGCCACAAACTCAACCCCTTCCAGCCCGGCCGTGATCATGCGGTGAATGGCGTTGTGGCCCGAACCACCCACCCCCACGACCTTAATTCTGGCAATTGTTTCGATTTTTGGCTTAATCTCCATACGATTATTATTACGTTTCGACGACATAATCAAATAATACTAAAGCTAAAAACAAAAATCAACCCTCAACTTTAAGGCAAAAACTGCTTGAAAAATCTGCGCATTTTCTCAATACTGGCGTTCTCCAAAACCTTTCTGGCAAACTTGCTCACTCCTGCCCCCGCTCGGCGATTCAGATATTCGTCCCCCCACAGCACCAGTCCCACGGCCGTGGCGTATGATGGGTCGTCAACCCGGTCAATGATTGTCGAGATATTCAGAGGGAAACCGACTTGCACTGGAAGCCTCAACTCTTTCTTTGCCAGCTCCACGATTCCCGCCATTTTTGCTCCCCCGCCCGTAAGCAAAGCGCCCGCGGGAAGCTGGCCGTCCCGGCCGACAGATTTGAGCGCCTTGTTGACCATGGCAAAAATCTCCTCGAGTCTGGCTTGAATTATCTCCGCCAGATGGTGGCGGGAGACCTCCCCTTCCTCATTTTTGTCAATTTTGGCAAGGTTGATTTCCTCGTCTTTCTTTATAGCCTGCGGCAAAGCCGAACCATAACCAAGCTTGATTCTTTCCGCCACATCCACCGCGGTGCGAAGTCCTATGGCGATGTCATTGGTAATGTGCGAAGCTCCGACCGGCAATACCGTGGCATGCAAAAGCTCTGACTCCTCAAAAGCCACCACTCCTGTCGTTCCCCCTCCCAATTCGATAAGCACGACACCAAGCTCTTTTTGCCGTTTGGTCAGCACCGATTGCGCCGAGGCCAGAGGAGCCAAGACCAAATCGTCGATCTCAACGCCCCCCTGCATAACGCATTTGGTGAGGTTTTTGATAAAGGGAATGGAAGCTTCAATTATTTGGCTGTCCACCTCGAGCCTGATCCCTGTCATCCCTATCGGATCTTTGATGCCAGCTTGGCCGTCAACCGTAAATTCCTTGGGGATGATGTGCAAAATCTCGCGGTTTGTCGGAATCTGAATGGCCTGGCTGGCGTCAATCACCCGGACAATGTCGTTTTCGGTAATTTCTCCGTCAGCCCTGCCCACTGCGATAACCCCGTGGCTTTCCAGGGAAGTGACATGGGCGCCATTGACAGCCACCACGGCGTGTTCCGCCGGCAGGCCGGTCATGCGCTCGGCTTTCTCCAAAGCCTGTGAGATCGAAGAGACGGCTTCTTCAATGTCAACAATGACCCCTTTGCGAATCCCGCTTGCGGCCGCTTCACCAACTCCGATGATGCTTGGCGGCCCGTTTTCCTCGCGCTTGGCCACCACAACCCGGATTGTCGTTGACCCTATATCCAAACCGACTAAAACTTCACCAGAATTCATGTTTTTGTTAAAGCTTCTTTTACAAGTTCCGAAACTTTGGCACCTAAGGCTCGGCCTTTGATTTGAGGCATCAAAAGCTTCATAACTTTGCCGAAATCTTGAGGGCTTAAAGCCCGGCTTTGACTTACGGCCTCTTGAATAAGGCTAGAAAGCTCCTCTAGAGACAAGGGTTCGGGCAGATAAGATTCGAGAATTTGCAGTTCGGCTTTCTCCCGAGCCACAAGATCTTCTCTTCCCCCGTTTGCAAACTGGGCAATCGAATCCTGATGACGTTTTACGCTTTTCTCAAGCACGCTAATGACGTCTTGGGGGGAAGCGGCGCTTTTTTTTTGAATTTCCAGATTGTGAATCTCTGAAATCAGCATGCGCAATACCGAAATCCGGGCTTTATCCTGCTTTTTCAAAGCCTCCTTGAGATCTTTATTGACCTGCTCAAAACTGATGGTCATCTCCTGCTTCGATAAGTCTTTTTGTAAACGACTGGCAGTTTTCCCAATTTTTTAAGCATTTCCCGCTCCTCCGTCAGTGCTACTCTGCGTCTCGCGCTTACGCGCTTTAAATTGCGGGATTTGGCCGGCTCGTAGAATTGTATTCTGCGCGCACGAACCAGAATACCGCTTTGCTGAATCTTGCGATTAAAGCGCCTCAAGAGGCTTTCAAATGACTCATTTTCTCTGCGCTTGACTTCAACCACTTTTCTAAATTCACCCCCTCAAAGAGATAATTATGGAGCCCACGGCTAAAGATTTGAATTAATTATAACACGCGAGGTTCAAACCGCCAAACTAGGAACGGCCCAGCCGCTTTTTGACTTCCTCAATAATCCGATCGCGGGAAAAAATCTCTTGCATGCTGCTGCGCAAATCCCGCAAAATCACCGTTTCGTCCAGCGCCTCTTTTTGTCCGATAATGAGAGCAATTTCTGCCGCCTGCGCCAAGGCCTCCTTGAGCTGATTTTTAATTCCCGCATTGCCTAGCATGGCGGAAGAAGCCGCAACCCCTGAACGTTTGAGTTCTTGAGCCAAAAGCAAAGCGCGTCTTGAAGCCGCCGGTCCTAATGCCACGAGGAACACTTCGCAGGTAGCGGCAAAACTGCGCCGCTCATTCGGGATATGAGCCAAAAAAAATTCCGGCACAGCCAAAAAGCCTAAGATAGGAACCGAAGTCTCCGCTCCCAAATAAGTCGTCCACGAAGAAAAATTGCCGCCAAAGCCCAAAGGAATTTTGGAATTTTGCGGGAAATTCACCTCAAACAATACCCGCTCCAAAAGCAACTCCCCGGACAGTGCGGGATTAAGCACGTAGGGGATGGCCAGTTCGTCCATGGCCTCGAGCACCAAGACCAAGTTTTTCCGGCAAGCCTCATCCAAAAAATCCACAATGGGGGGTGCTCCTGCCAACACCGCCTGACAGGAAACCTTATCGCAGCGCCACGTCTTCATCGGCCGCTCTTCCAGAGCGCCTAAGCAATCTTGGCACAATTCAAACCGCGACTTCTGCAGATATTCCCGCAGAAGGTTTACATAATCTTTCTGACAGGTCTTGCAGCCCAGGCTGTTGATCTCCAATGCAACGTCTGCTAGTCCCAATTCGGCGAAAACCTGAATGACGGCGCTTAAAAGTTCTGCGTGCGCAATACCCGAATCGTCCCCCAGCACAAACATACCAAGCTCATGACTTTTCAAAATCCCGTCCGCCGAAACTGCAAAAACCGGAGCCAAATAGAACCATTTTTCCACGTGCGGCCCTCTGGCTTGGTAATTCTCCAAAAAATGTTTCGCTAAAGTCAGAAAATGAGTGGGGTTGAGGACGAGTTCCGGCTGAGTGGTCTCGCCTACCTCCAAAATTTTGGCGGCAAAATGATCTTTCAAAACAGGGTGCCGCTCATAGAGGTCTCGCTGTGCAAGGGGGGAAGGCATAATCTGCCAAAACCCGCTGCTTCGCAGCGTTCGCGCCAGCCAATCCAAACTTTTCTCCAAATCCGCGCTTTGAAGCGGCGCGGCAATTGGCAATGCCTTCGGTTTCCTAGCCATAATTAATCGCTCCGCCTAAGGATTTATTGCCTAGTAGGCGGGTACTGTGCTGAAGATTTCAAATTCCCGCACGGGAAAAACCCGAAGATACACGCGCCCCACGATGTAGCGGCGAGGCAGCGGTCCCCAGACTCTGGAGTCAGAAGAAGAAAGCCGGTTATCGCCCAAAACGAAATATTCCTCCGCACCAAGCTTGCGGTCAATGTTGCCGTAAGTAACACTCCCCTCTTTAAGATACGGCTCATCAAGCAGAAAACCTTCTGGGCTCTGGTCATTGTAAATTTTGGCCATACCATTTTCGATCACGATGCGCTCATTGGGAAGAGCAACAAGGCGCTTGATGAAAAACTGGGAAGGGTCGTTGGGAAAACGCAAAACTACCACTTCGCCGCGCATGGGTTCTCGAAACCGATAAGTAATCTCGTCAATGACGAGATAATTGCCGTCCTCAAAATTTGGCCGCATGGAATCCCCGGTCACCACAAACGGCTGAAACAAAAACCAGCGGATCGGAATGATGATGGCAACCGCGATCACGAAAATTTTCAAAAAATCAAAGATAAAAAGCGAGACGGCTTGAAATTTATTCTCTTTTTGTGTCTCAAATTCCATGAATTTTGGCGAAAATTAGCCCATCTGTTGCTTCATTATACCCTTAAAATAAAAAAAATCAACCCCGTTGAATTCTGTCTCTGACAGACCCAATGAGCGGTAATTTCGTTTCTCTCTTGGGGAGGGAATTTGCTAAGTGAGGAGAGAACTCTTGCCTAAGGCATTTAGCTTTAGATAAGAGTCTTAGTAATTCCCGTCCCCGAGAGAGAAGAGGAAAGCGGGAAGCCGTGCGATGGCTTTCGCTTTCCTCAAAGAATGCAATACCTTTAGCCATCCGCCGAAGCAGACAGCTCTCGCCAAGTTTTCTCAACTCGGTTGCTCTAGGATTTCGAGCGTCACATCAATTGGATGCCTCTTCCCAGCCCTGCGGCAGGGGCCAGAAGAGGCGGTTGGCGGCGTAGAAGCGCAGGTCCTCCATCGTGGGAGCGATGCGGTGGTTGTTGAACAGCACAGAGGTTTTGAACTCCGCGCCCACCGTCATAGCCACGTCTTCCGTGGCAACCTCGCTGTCTGGCAGCTCCACCAAGTACCCCTCTTCGGTTTCCCGAATCGAGGCCGGATGGAAGCCAAGCCAGCACAGGAAGCTATTGAGCTGGGCTATCTCGATTCGCTCCCACGCCCCTAGGTCACGGCGCCAGCAGTTGTTGCGGTTGCGGGCCACTGTCCGGCCGAACTCGCGCTCGTATAGGGTGCCCGTGAACCGGTACATCCGCACGTTCGCTTTTTCGGCCGACGCTAGCAGCGATTCCTCTACCGAAGGAGCGAGCCAATTTTTCATCCGGTAATACTCGTGCCCGCCCGGAGAAGCCTTCTCATCCTGCCCGCCGTCGAGAAATCCTTCGCGCCGCAGTCGCTCGTCGTCTGGGGCTACCCCGAAGTTTCCCACCGAGCAACCCCGGTAGGTAACAAACGGAAAGCCCAAATCACCAAGCGTGGCAATGAGTTCGACCCCAGCCTCAACGTTGTTGCTGTTGAAGGGGCCGATCATCACCGAGATGCGGCGATGCGGAATGCTATGATCGAGCAAAAACCGCAATCCCTCGATCTGCCGCTCGGGTTTTATGGGTGTCCACGACCCCTGACCGCTCTCCGGCGGCTTGGGGGTGATGGTCGTGGCAAAGACCGCCCGTGAATCCGGTCCCCAGCCATCCAACTGCCTCGCGCCATAGTAGCCGCGGTGCAGGAAGAAAACCGGAGTGTTGTGCTGGAACGCTCGCAGAAAGGCTGTGCAGGAGTCAACCTGCATAGAGCCATCCGAACGAGCGCAGAGCAGAACGATGTCGCGGTCGGGGCGGAAGAGTTTGGATTTCTCCAAAAATTCCGCCGCGCCCTCGGGCCGACCGATTCGCCGGAGCCCCTTCTTGCCGGTTCCGATGGTGTCCGACGTTGAGTCGATCCATCGGTAATAGCAGAAGGAACATCCGATCGAGCAGCCGATGAACTCTGGGTCGCCGTCCCACGTGTACCGCTTCTTGTAGAAATACGCGGGCGTGATTTCGGGACCCTGTCCCCATGCCGCCGGTCGTCCGCCAAGCAGGAAGTGCTCACCATTCTCGAACCGCCCAGTTTCCCGGGCGGAGACTGTCTGCAACGCTGCCATAACTAGTCCTCCTTCCGCCCAAGTGTACGGGCGATTGTGGTTTTGAGTTCACGACCTCGGCGCACTGCTTCCTCAGCAGACACGCCGTGCGCTCGCATGTAAGTCAGCCGGCCGAGTTTCTCGTCAGAGTTCTCGACACGACCATCCTTTCCATAGAGCGCAGAAAGGCCGTCATCCAACATCTGCGCGGCAATTCCGTCTTGATACGCCGCTTCCACCACTTCGGATTTGCATCCGAGCGCTTCAGCGAGATACCGACGGAACGCCGCTTCCTTCAGAACGACCTTGTGCCACATCTCTGTCAGCGGAACTTCCGCCACAAACTTGGAACTCTCCATCTCTACTTCGAGCCGCGCTCCGGAGATTACCTCGCAGAGACGCTTTTCAAAGATGGATTCAACCCCAAGTTTCCGAGCAAGCTCGCGCGCACTTTTGACATGCCACGCGGCTTGCTCGATTGTGATTTCCGCTCCGTAGATCACCCAGAACGCTTTCTCGCCATCGCGGACGGTGTCCTCATCAATGAGGTCGTCCATGATTTTGAATGAGCGTCGGAGATGATCCACTTGCTGGCAGAGAAGTTCCACCTCTTCGGAAGTGCGCCATCCGAGTTGGGCGAATGCCCGAACCTTTTTGGCGTAACTCCCGGAAGTGGCGACTTCCGCGACGAACTGCGGCTGCCCGAAGCTCTTGTTGTAGAACGCCTCGAGCGCCGCAACCTTTTCCGTCCAGTTCATGATATCACCTCCGTAGTTGCGGCATAGCCGCGGTTTTTGGCCACCTCCTCTGCTGACCGGCACACCAGCTGCCTCGTGGTCTCGAATGAATCCGAGACAAAAATCCACGAAAGCACTTCGTGCATGCCGGAGACGAACCGCTCGGTGAAGCGAATACGGCACATGTGCCCCTCGTCGTCATAGTCTGCCGCGCAACCCGTAGTTTCCACCACGAAGTCCGCAAAGTCCATGACGTCGATTGCGCCCATCTTGCGCAGAACCTCGAGACGTTCACTGTCGTTCACGTCGTCAAAGTCGCCACGCTTTCTAGCCTCACGCTGCCTTTCCTCTTCGTCCCGGCCCACCCGCACGATGATAACCGGCCGTCGGAGAGCATAACTTGCGTAAATAATCTGCTCTCTCGACTTAATGCCGTCCACCACCATGAAGTGCGCCGGGGCGCTGCGAACCTCTTCTGCCGCCACGAACCGCTTGGCTACTGCTATGCGGTCTTTTGATTCCACCTCGTCGGTGAACCGCATCGCCATTTCCCAGCCGTTCTCAAAAGTCATCGGGCCGTAAAGCCCTTCGACCGTTGAGCGCAGAAACTTTCCCCACTTGTAGACCGAGAAATCGGGCAAGCGGGAGAAAAGATTCCGCAGAAGCGTTTTGCCGGAAGCTGGCAGACCGACCAGCGCGATCATGTGCTTATTCAGCTTGTATGGATCGCTCTTGATGTCAGCCGCCGTCTTCAAGAGCAAACCTTCCTTGCCCAACACGTAATCCATGTGTCGGTAGCCAAGTCGGGTTCGCGCGTTGCCGGCGTACTTGTAAGTGCCCTGGATTCCCATCTCGCGCAGCTTCATTTCGATTTTCCGCTGCGTGAGAGCGGTCGTAACGTTCTGGTCTACTATGACCACTTCGTCATACTGCTTTTGAGAAGGCAAATTCCAGAAAACCACGTCCCGCTGGTCAAGCCGCGAATGGTCGCTGATCACTACCTCCCACTCGCGCGGGAGGAGGTCAAGCAAAGCCACTCCGCTCTTTGCGATCAAAACCGCCAATGTTTTCATTATTGACCCCTCCTGTGGGTCCTTCTGCGCACAAAAGCGGAACTTTGATACGCGCAAAAGACCACACACGAAGGAGTCAATTTACAAATATTAAGTTGTCAAAGTGCTAACCAATTTCCAAATCATCTCTCGATAAGTTCGAGACGATCTGGAAAAAGGAAGGGAAATATGATGTACGAAATCTTATCTCCCTTAAAGTAAGTGCAGATGACTTTAATTTGTAAGTGCCCAAGATCATCAAACTGGGCAAAGGCGTTAAATCAGGATACTTTTGAGTAGTCTTAATGCCAGCTTTTCAACACTGCTATTAGCAGCGCTCCCCGCCAGCACCAAGAGAGATGAAATAAACATTTCCTCGTCTCGCAACAACACCAGTGCTGCTGCAGTGTAGAGACGAGTTTTTTCATCTTCACTACAAGCCGCTAGCCGACGAAGAGCCGGCGTGAACATTTCGCCCAGCTGCTTCCTAGTTACACGGTCGGCTCCATAGAGCTGGGCGTACGCCGCATATGCGGCCAGCCGCTCCGTGCGAAAGTCACCAAAGGTAGTGACTACCTCTTCCGGTGTAAGCCGGGAAGCGACGGATCTCAAAAGCGAGCGATTGAGAGTTTTCTCCCCCCTAACCGCCTCAAGAACGCGGGACGGTACATTCTTTACCCGCTCCGCCAACGCAACGATACAGTCAACTCTACCGCCCGTTTCTTCCTCAGCAAGCCCAAATAGGAGCGAGAAAACCTGCTCCTGCTCGGACTCCGAAATCTCGAAATGAAGGCCCGTGTGCTGGAGGTTTAAGAGAACCTCCCTCTCCGCCTCGGCGCTCCGCTCCCGGCCTATACCCAGGAACGAAATCAACGCGGCGCCCATTCGCAGTCTTAGCGCGGCCTCCGCTTCTCTCTTAAATTCCCGCGTATAATAGTCATCCTCGCGGGTTCGGTCAGGGGCGACAGCGAGCTGTTCCAGCAAGTCTCCCAATTTATCATCAGGCAGTATGCTGGCCTCCACCGTCATGGCGGCAAACTTCACCGCCAGAACGGAATCGTCCTTAAAGCGCAGCAACTGCTGCGCTTTGCAGGCGGCTAAGGCCCGCGCCGCTTCCTTCCGCACCCCCTCATCGCCGCTTTCGATGGCGGCAACGAGCTCGGTTTCAAACTGCCGAATGAACTCCGGCGTTTGGTGCCGCATGGTACAACAAACGTCTTTGGCCACCGCCTTGGCGAACCTCGACCGGAGTTCCGCAACTGCCAGATCGGCAAATTGCGGAAAAACGCCAAGCGCTGACCGGAGGAGGGAACCGTGTTGGTCGACGTCACCACCGCTGGGCACGAGTCCCAGCACGGTTTGGACAAACAGTTCCTCCTTGCCGTTCAAAATACCCTTAGCCCACTCGTAATACGAATGAGCTGTGAGTATTTCGTCCAGAAATTTGCGGGTTTGCATCCCGCGTTCCCTGATGTGAAGCCCGAGAGCAAATGCCCCCAAGACTTCCTCCAGGATTTCCGGTTGATGGAGGACAATTTCCGCCATCCCCTCAATGAAGGGGTTGCGGAATTGTTCCTCCTCTTCGGATCCGGCAGGAGCGAATAGCTCCTGCAAAAACACCACAAGTTTCCTTTCTTCCTTTTTTTGGCGCAACAGGTGCTGCACCTCACCGGAACTTGGAGATTCCGTAAGTGTAATCATAGTCTTCTCCGCGTAAGCCCGCCGGCAAATTAGCCCGCTTGTGGCGAGCAATCGCTTCTTCATCAGCGAAATTTCCGCAAATCTTGCGAAAGGTAAACTGACCATAAAAATTTACAGCCAAATCACCTTTCGCAATTTTAACGCCTTAATTCCTCCTGATTTTTTTAAAGAACTTTCACCTATTCTGAATCCACCAATCACTTGATGAATTCGGAAAGGGTGGGAGGAGAGGATGCCGTGCGATGGCTTCCTTCCTCCCGTCCAGAGTGCTTCAATATTCCTCCTAATAATTTTTGGTTCCTTCGCAAGTCAGCCTTGCGAAGTGAAGAGTTTTGGAGAATTGAGGATGACCAAGCGCCGTTTGGTGTGGCAATTGGTCTTTCGGAGTCCTCTTCCCCGGCGGCCGGCAAGGGCCGCTTGTTTTTAGCGGGCGCCCCATTTGTCACGGAGCGCGGCCAACGAGGAATCAGGAGGGGGCTCTTGCGGCGAACTGCCCTCAATTTTTTCCTGCCGCTCCAGCCAGACGAGCGCCCCCCGTAAAATCGGGTTGAAGCTGGATCCTGGCTTGGCGCCAGGGCCGAGAACCACCTGGCCCGATTTGGTCTTTTCAATCCCGGGCAGGCCGTTTTGAATGGCCTCCTTCCGCCGAGAAAACCCGTAGCCGGGGGGGCGGTCTCGTGGGTAATCACCTGGATTGCCCGCTCGCGCGAGCCGGCGAGGCGTAGAGCCTCCTTGCCGAAGGCGATGGCTGTCCAGGCAGTCTCGCGACTGCCGCGAGAGCCGAGCCGCTTGAGGATAGCCTCAACAATCGGCTCTTCGGCTTGGGCGGTGGTCAGCTCGGCCTTAGCCCACCCAAGCTTGCGTCGCGCTTCGGCTGTCCATTCCGCCAGCTCTTCGGCGCTGCCGAATAACGAGCCTAAGACGAATCCCCGCAAAGACTCGCGCAGATCGTGCAGGTCATACGGAATTGAATCATACAACGCTCTCAATTCCTCCTGAACCTGCTCCGCGGGAATCCGCGCCGCTCGCCGCGCGCACGCCGCCTTGATCTCGGCCAGCTTGGCCTCGGCTTCGGCGGCGGCTTTCTCCGCCTCCGCCTTTGACTGCAGCCAAACCGACTCGAACGTCGGTTCGCTCCCGCGCGCAAACCGGTCGAGCCTCACCGTACCATAAGCGAGCAGCGGCTGGCCGGTCACCACGCACGTTCCGTATTGGACCGTGGCGATTCCCGGCACCTGGGCCTCAGGGTCCGCCGGGCTGGGTACGGCGATAGCCGGCCGCTCCTTCCACTCATGCCACTGCCGCCCATTCAGATGGTCGGCCAGTTCTTTCTGAAGCGACGGAACGTCCGTGCTGGCATAAGAAGTACCGGCAACCTTCACCCGGACACAAACCAACCGGTCAGTGCCCGGCAGCCTTACGCCTTCATCGGGCAGGTGCTGCCAGGCAAAGCTCGGTGCCTCCATGTCCGGCCCCTCCAGAATTACCTCCGGAGGCAAGGAGCCGCCGTGCTGATCCTTCCGGTGATACTCCACGGCCCAGTCAGAGCCGAGGAGCGGAATCGTGGGCGGGTTGATCATGCGCACTAATTCCATGGTCTCGGGGTCAAGCGGGGGCAGCCGCAAGGCTACCAAGTCGGGGATGGTTTCCGGCGTGGTGGCGCCGGCAAGATGAGGCATGAGCCAGTCCTGCCACTGCCGCTCGGTGAAAACCGAAAAAGCTTCCTCGCCAGCGCGGATGTTCCACTGCCGCGCCTCCTGCTGAAGGGCGTGGTTATGCTTAATCACTTCGCCCAAAGCAGGCGGCAATTCTCCTGCCCAGCCGCCGGTCATACGCACGGCCAGCAGTTTGCACAGGCTAGCCGCACTGACCGGCTCTGCGAGCTTGAAGTCAAGCCCACAGCACCAGTCAAACACCTCGCCCTCGGCAGGCTCGGGCTTGACCTCCTTTTTGTCGTTATCACGCATTAGTATGTACTGCTTAAATTCCTCATACTCCATGCGCGACTGGACTCGCTGGAAGATTCCAGCGCGGGCCGTGCAACGCCCGAGACGGGTTGGCCGGCGAACCAACTGCGCCTTGCCGCCGGGCAACAAACGGACCAAGCTTCCAGGCGGAAGCATAGCGTAACCCTTGTCATTCCCAAGGTACTTCCCCTGGTACTCAACCGCGTACCAGAGGCCATGGGAATCGGTGCGCAGCACGTTTGTCACGCGCACCACCGGCAGGGAATTGAACAACTGCCGTGACTCCGCCGCCGAAAGCACGCCGGGCACCTCTTTTTGCTCCAGCGCCAGCGCAACTTCCCCGGGCCGGAGCAAACGAAACACCGGGGAGATTTTCTGTTTGGAAGTACCGGAGTAGATTTCTCCCTCCGTCTCCTTCCTGTCCAAGAATTGCTCCTGGACGCGGGAGAAACCACCCTCCAACCACTGCAGGCATCGCCTGATGCCCGCAGTCAGGTCCTCCACCTGCTCGCGGATTTGCCAATCCTTGCCCTGGTAATATACCACCAGGGCGTCTCCTTCTCGCTCCAGCCGAGCTCCGCGCTGGAACGCTCCTCTCCGTTCCGTGAGACGATACACCATTTCATCCTCCCGTTTAACGCCCGTCGGCGAATTTGGTCCCTGCAAAGCAGGGTATCTCCTTGCAGGGAGAAACCTATTTTGATTCTGCCATCAAAACAAATCTCTCCCTGCAAAAGTATGTTTTCAAAGAACACTCCCAAAAATTTTTGCAAATTCCAGGGAGCGGAAGGGCGGTCGTGGAATATTGAGAAGATTATCCGTTATTAACGAATACCACATATCCCATAACCACCCATCCGCGTCCCGGACTACCAATTTTGAAATTACAATCCTAAAGCTTGTCGAACGGATTCTAATCTCAAAAAAGGTTGGGAGCGCGAAGGTGATGTGCGAAATCACACGATCACGCTCCCTGAAGAAAATCGCATTGACTAGGCCTCGTTCACGACCCGAAGGTCGTGAACTTGTCGTCCCTCATTCGTTTTTCGGCGGCGGGTTTCCGTTCGCCAGCTCCTCCTCCTGCACCTGGGCCTGCGGGATGACCGCACCCACGGGGTACACACCACCGTGCGACAGGCTGACCACGTATCCGGCGAGCTTGGGATCGTAGATCCCGACGCACCCGAACATGTGGGCCAGGCGGTGGCCGATGATTACCGCGACCGGCAGCGAGGCGGGGCCGTTGACCAGCGCGACTTTGCCGCTCATATTAGCCTTCAGTTCGTCCATGCGCCCGGTGACCTCCCGGACGATGGCGTCGTTTTGCGCCTGATCGCCAAAGCCAATGCGGAACAGCATAGCGGGGGTGGTGGGCTCGCAAGGGCCCACCTCATACTTGCCGTGCACCTGCACGGCCGAACAGCTGATGTTGTAAAGTGCCATTTTTTTTCTCCTTTGTTTTTGTTTGTACGACTGCCGTCGCCGGTTATTGCTGGCCGGATGTTGCCACTCGTGCCAGCAAGTCAGCCAGTGCCCGCACCGTGGGGCGCTCGTGGATTTGCTCGCCTCTTTCGAGGCGATGCACTGATCCACGCCACACGCCATCCTCGCACAATTGCGGGACAGCGTCCTCGGTTCCGTGGTAGTCGGAATGAATCTCGGCAATGACCGAGAGTCCGAGTTTACCGCAGAACTCACGCCACACCGGAACCTTGGAAAGGTCGCCGGCCAAAATAATGGCGTGGGTGGCCGAGGCGCAAATCTGTTCGTTTTCGACACTCGGGATGCCACCAATATCCACGAGTGTCAAAGGCAGGTTGCAATTGCGAACCGAATCCGCCACCCGCCGGACGAATTCAGGCGTGAACTTGGATTTGTAGGCGGCCTTGCATTGTGCCGCCAATTCGGGATCCATGTTCACAGTTTCTTGGAACCACGCGCCCTCCCCATCCGGGCACGCGGTTATGACATAAGGGTAAGGCGCACCGGGAATCCGGCGCACCGCTTGCTTCAGTCCCTCGCGCAGGCATGATTTGCCTGACCGCGGAGGTCCGCAAAGAACGATTTTCATTTTCGTTCTCCTTGCCCTGACGGTTTGGATTTGGGAAAAACTTCTTCCCAGCCGTCGGATTCAGAGTTCTTCACCCTCACCCCAACCCTCTCCCATCAAGGGAGAGGGGGAGAAAAGGAAAACTCTCAACCCGACAGCCGGGATTACCTAGTCAATATGCAATTTTCAAAGTGCAATTCCCTCCTACTGATTTTTCTCTCTTCTATTCTCCTCAATAGCAGAGAGAACTCCCAGCACCTTGCCTTGTGGGAAAGACGCTGGGTCGCACTCTCTACTATCCTAAGGACTGCTCCCGGATAGTGGCGAATGATCAGCATTAACCTTCCTAAAGAAAATTATTCGCATGAAATCATTCACCGATATAATCGTCAACTTTGTTTCCTTCGCGGTTCCTGTTCCGCAAGTGTTGTAGTCCAATTGACGAAGAAAGTATTTCTTCCAATTACTCACCCAAATCTATACTCCTCTTTAGGAGCCGGGTGAATAATCAGAAAGCTTTTCAAAGATCATCTCTCCATTTTCATTTTGCTTATCCACCCTCACCTCTTATCCTCTCCCTGTAAAGGGAGAGGAAATGGGGGGGTAACGCCTGGCGGACTTATGGTCGCCGCCAGGAAACATCTCTGTTCCGCGTTTATCCGCGGGTTTTTTAAGTCCGCGTAATTCCGCGTCTTTGGAGAGAATTGTATAGAGGAAATTAGGATAGAAGTTTGAAGGGCATTACTCCTATAATTAATCCCTATCTTCTAAACCCCCTCCTCTACACAATCCTATCCGATAAATAGAAAAGCTCTCCACTTGCCCGTCGGATGACGGGATGAGGAGAGCTTCTCGAAAAAACTAAACTTAATGATTCAAAAATATTTTCCTACCCACTGCTCTCCTCAGACCAGTTGGTAGTTATAGTATTTGAAACTTGAAAAGAGCTTTTTTAATTTTGACTTCCAAGCTTACACGAAAAAAAGAAAAAAGTCAAGAGCAAGTGGGCAAAATTTGGTTTACCCCGTTAGATTTTGGCTTAATTAAGCCATTTTAGTGTGTTAAAAATCGCCGCAAATAAAAGCTGCTAGAGCCTGTTTAATTGGAAATCTAACGGGGCGAGTTTAAGCCAAAAGAAAATTTAAATGGCTTATTTATGCGGTTTTTGGGTGGCTCATTTTGGCCAAAAAATAAGGATGGAAAAGGAGTGCTCTTCCCATCCAGGGACAAAAGATGCAAAATTTCTCTACGCCACTTTGCCACCCTTTTGTTTGAGGGAAGCAAGCAGCATGGTTCGCCCGACCTCAACTCCTTGCTCAAGCCAGGCGGCAGTAGTCGGAAATTTGGGGCAGGTAAGCCCCTGCAAAACCTGCCACTGGGCCTCGAGTATTGGCCAAAGAAAGGACTCGGTCCACTCCTCGCCGTTTCCGGCAATGGAGTAAGCACCGCCGCAGTAATTGTCAACAAGGTCGGCAAGCTTGATGAGACGGGCTTCCTCGGATGCGACTTTCAAGTCCTCTGCGTACCGCACGGCTTGGTCATCACCGTACTCGTTAGTCGCCTCTTCGATCAGCTGGTCTACATGCTCGCCAAATCGCTTCCGGACTTCCTCTCGGGATACTTGCGTGTCCTCGTAAAGATCATGACCCAAGGCCGCAAGCAAAATGATCTCTTTCTCTTCGCTCGTTCCTTCTCCGCTTTTTTGCAAAAGCGAGTCAAGAAGTCTCGCAACTCGGTCGCAGTGCGTCCAGTATTCGATCCGGCCGCCGTCCCGAGTCTGTCCCACGTGCCAGCGCTTCACGAGTGCCAGCATCTCCTCATATTTTGTGCTCATCGTTCCTCCTGGAATAAAGCTCGGTAATACGTCTCCCATTCGGGTAAAGTTTTGACAATCTCGCGATAATAATCATCCCTTCCCGGATAGTGCGGCAAAGAATGTTCACCACGCGCCAAAATCATCGCGGATAAGAGTCTGGTTGTTCTGCCTGAACCATCTGCTAGGCCATGAATCTCGCTGTCGAATCGCTTCTCTATCCAAGCCGCGGTTTTGACAGGATTTTCCTGCTCGGCTTGCAAGCAAACCAAAAGCTCGGCGCAAAACTCATCCACTGCTTTTTGAATTTGATCCGGCGGGGTTTGGTTAAATTTCGTTTCCCATGTCCGCCACAGTGATTGGCCAGGTCGAAGCAGATCCTCGCTTACCTGTGTAGCAAGCTGTTCGATAAATACCCTCACTTCCTCGGCTGACTGAAACTGTCCGTGGCGATTGTCCCAGACAAAACGGGTTGCTCTGCGAAAATTCTCCTCTGCTCGCTCGGCTAACGCCTGCTCCTCAACTGTCAAAGACAGTTTTTCAGAACTAACAGATGTGTCTGAAATTCCTTTTTGAGTCCGTGACATTGCAGACAGGCTCTCCAGGGCTTGAGCTTCAAACTCACTAAAGCTCTGGCTTTGAGCCGCTTTTGCGGCATCCATGCTTTGCTGAAATCGTCCTTCTGGATCCATAAGAATATCTCCTCGATCAGTTGAGTTGTTCCTCCTTCATATTCTAAAGTACTTCGGGTTCAAAATCCAATTTTCAGGCCGCAAGGACAGAAAGTTTCGTCGTCTCCTCGGCGACGGCCTTCAGCCTTGCGACCTGGGAAAAGGTGGCAAGGCGAGTGCTTTAGCTTGCCCGAATGCGAGGGAGGGGATCATCGCCAGGCGTTGCTGGTATTCTACCGGACCTGCTCTCCAGGTTAGCCTTGCTCGTGGATGTATTTCATTCTCAGCCATCTCCCTGGGAATTGCTTCCGCAGATCCTAGAAGCTGATACTTACTCTACATCCACGCCTAGGGCCCCAAGCGCGGCGACGGTTCTCCTGCAGAATCCACAGCTCACTGGCCTCCCTGCCTCCTTGATATAACGTGGAAATAAAAGTTTCAATGAACGAAGCCTGATTTTTGTTTTTACACCCCAGCTTAAATTATTTTTTATACGGTGTCAATAATAAATGACACCTAAACTATATTGAATAATTCATTTTAGCCCTATAAATAAGGAAAAAAATGAATAAAATAAAAATTGACAGAATCAATTGACAAATTTTAAAGTTTTTGCTAAACTCTAAATACTCTTAAATTAGTCGAAATGTACGAAGACATTCTAAAAACAATAGGTTTGCAGCCCAAAGAAATTAGCGTGTATCAAGCTTTGCTTAAATTGGGAGAAACGGGAATTAAACCTCTTTTGCGCGAAACCGGCCTAAAAAGAGGCAATTTGTACGATATTCTCTATGCTTTGGAGAAAAAGGGGCTTTGCGAGATAGTGCCCGTTGACAAAAAGACCCGTTTTCGCCCTACATCTCCGAAAAATCTTCAAGAAATTGCGGAAACAGAACATTACAAAATAGAAAGAGCCACCAAAGAATTAGCCGTGGTTCTTCCGAAGTTAGAAGAAGCTTTTTTGTTGCACTCGACCAAACCTTTTGTGGCTTATTATCAGGGTCTGGATGGACTTAAAAAAATTCATAAACTGATTCTTGAAAAGAAAAAGACTTTGAAAATTTTTGCTTCCTATATTGACAGAAACAATCAGACTCTGCGCGAATTGATAGAAAAGCAGGCGAGAAAGCAAAGGTTGCTAAATATACCCCACCAAGCTATTGTCCCAGGCGACCACTACGTGACGAACGTGGAAAAACAGGAAGAATATAAAAAGACAGGAATCGAAATAAAAAAACTCGACAATTTTCATTTGCCCAGTCAAATCGTGGTTTTTGGAAATAGTGTGGCAATTTCTGCTTTAACACCGCAGATACTGACGACCTACATGGAAAACAAAGCCATAGCCCAAACGCTCGACATTATCTTCCAAAAACTTTGGGAGAAAGCCGAACCGGTTTAATTTATAGTTTTTGAATGGTGGGCTTGTCCAGACTTGAACTGGAAACCTCTCGCATGTGAAGCGAGCGCTCTAACCAATTGAGCTACAAGCCCTCAGACATTACACATATTATCAGATTTTTAGGTTTTTTGGTATAATTGACTAACTATGCTGGATTCAATCAGGTCTTCGCCGCGCCACGAGATTGCACCCAAGCGCAAATCCCGACTCAAGCTGTGGCTAGCTTTGCTCGGCCTTTTACTTTTGTCCGGAGGAATTTTCGTCGGGAGCAAACTTGTCATTGTCGCTCAAAAAGTTTTGGAAGGAAAAGGCGGGCCTATTACCTTCCGCAATTTTTTTATCGCCCCTGACAAGAAGCTTTTGGGCGAAGAAGAGGGCGAGGTCAGGATTTTGCTTTTAGGAATTGGCGGTGAAGGTCACGAAGGAGGAACGCTCACGGATACAATGATTTTGGCAACCCTCAAACCCCCTTCTGCTGAAAATAAGGAAACTGAAATAGGTCTCGTCTCCATCCCGCGAGATTTGGTAGTGAATATTCCGGGGTATGACTGGCGGAAAATCAATTCGGCTTATGCCTTTGGAGAATTAAATGACCAAAAACAAGGACCGACTCTGACCTTGCGCGCTGTACAAGACGCGCTAGGGATGTCTATTCCCTACTACGCTGTCATTGATTTTCAAGGCTTCAAAAAAATTATTGACGACCTGGGCGGGGTGGAAATCAATGTGGACGCCGGCTTTACTGATGCGCTTTACCCGGATGCAAAAGAAGGATACCTGCCTCCCGTTACTTTTGCGGAAGGCCTGCAAAAAATGGACGGCACAAGAGCTCTGCAGTACGTGCGCTCCCGGCACGGCAACAACAATCAAGGATCAGATTTTGCAAGATCCAAGAGGCAACAGCAGGTCCTAAAGGCAATCAAAGACAAGGCGACAAGCTTCAAGGTTTTGACCAACATCGGCTTAATCGACAAAATCTTAAATGATCTTGCCGATCACGTCCGTACCAATTTTGAGCCCTTTGAGCTTAAAAGGCTGTACAGTCTGACGAAAAACTTAGATGATCAAAATATTCACACGCTGACTCTTGACCTGGAAAGCGGACTTATTTGCAGCCAAGTCCTCGAGGAAAATGGCGCTTATGTGCTCCTCCCCTGCCAAGGCTTGGGAAAATACGATGCGATAAGAGAGCTGATAAAAAATCAGTTTCTGCTTTCCGCGTTGCAAAAAGAACAGCCCGCGATTGAGATCCAAAACTCTACAACGACCGACTCTTTAGGGACAAGAACAGAGAGACTTTTGCGTCAGCCGTTTCTTAAAATAACAACTGCCAATTTCCGCGGTCAAACCGGATATAACGAAACCATTATTTACGACAACACCAAGGGACAAAAGCCGGAAACTTTAAACTATCTGCAAAAGAAGCTCAAAAGCCGTGTAGCCAACAGCCCCTTTCCTTTTCAAACTTCCGTTCCCAATCCAGATTTTGTGATAATCGTTTCTTCCGACATAGAACCTTAATTGCCATGAAAATCATAATTGGTTTGGGCAACCCAGGGAAAAAATACGAAAACACGAGGCACAACATCGGTTTTCGGGTTATCGAAAAATTAGCAAAAGAATCTGGAGTGATTTTTAAATTATCAAAAAGGCTTGCGGCAGAGATCGCCAAATCCCCAAAAATTATCCTGGCCAAGCCACAAACTTTCATGAACGATTCCGGCCGGGCAGTCCAAAAACTATATACCAAATACAAGATACAAAATACTGACCTGCTGGTCATCCATGATGAGATTGACTTGCCCTTCGGCAAACTGCGGCTCTCCCGCAATAGCGGTTCGGCTGGCCATAAAGGCATTGAATCAATCATTGCCGCAATCGGCGCAGATTTTGCGAGATTGAGAATTGGGGTAGACAACCGCTTAACATCCAGATTTCCTGACACAGAAACCTACGTTCTGCAGAATTTCACCCCGGAAGAAGAACAGATATTGGCAGACAAACTCATCCGGGCGGGAGTGGAGATGATTGGAAAATTTCTAAGTTCTAATTCCTAATTGCTCTAAACAATACCCAAATCCCAATTCCCAAATTTAGAAATTAGGTCAACTAGGTAATTAGTCTATTGATTTTTCTTTTGCTTTAAGCAAAAGAAAAATAGCGCTCTCTACCCTACCCGCGAGCGTAAGACCGTATCGGATAAACCGACCCTGCCTTACCTTAACGGTTACTTGCCAGCTCTAGGAGGGATGAAACTGACTTTGGCCACTCGCAAAGTAGGGTAGAGAACGCTATATAAAGAAAATGCCCTCCAAAGGAGATGCTAGCAAATTTTAAAATTTTTGTCAAATAGCGTGGAAGATAAAATCTACTTTAACGCATTTAATCTCATTCCCCAGATCGGCTCGGTGAGGTTTCGCAGGCTTTTGAACTATTTTTCCGATCTTGGGACCGCCTGGACGGCCCCTTCCCAAGAACTTCTCAAGGCCGGTCTGGAAGAAAACGTCGTCCGAGAAATTAGGGAGCAAAGACCCCGAATTGATCCCGAGAAAGAATTCGCTAGGCTTGAAAAACTGAAGATCACTCTCCTAACTTTCAACGACCAGGATTACCCTAAGCTCTTGCGGGAAATTCCCAACCCGCCAATGGTTTTGTATATCAGAGGCGAGCTTCTGCCGCAAGACGAAATGGCCGTGGCCGTGGTGGGGACGAGAAAATTCAGCCAATACGGCAAGCAGGTCGCAGTGGATCTCGTGCGTGATTTGGCCCGAGCCAATATTACGGTGATGTCCGGCTTGGCGCTTGGCATTGACGCAATCGCTCATAAGACGGCCGTGCAGTTTGAAGGGCGAACCATAGCGGTTCTGGCCTGCGGGGTGGACAGCATCTATCCGGCAAGCAATCGGGTGCTGGCGGAACAAATCTTGTCAAAACACGGGGCAATTCTTTCCGAGCTGCCTTTAGGAACCCCGCCGCTTAAGCACCACTTCCCGAACCGCAACCGGATTATCTCGGGTCTGTCTTTGGGAACGGTGGTCGTGGAGGCGGCAAGCGATTCGGGGGCGCTCATTACGGCCCGGCACGCGCTGGAGCAAAACCGGCAAGTGTTTGCCGTCCCCGGCTCAATCTACAATCCTGTGTCAGAGGGGCCGAACAATCTTTTGAAAATGGGAGCAAAACTTGTCGCTCATGCTTCAGACATTCTGGAAGAGCTGAATTTGGGACACCTGCAGGAACAGCTTATCACCCAGGAGATCATCGGCGACAATGAAGAAGAGAAAAAAATCCTGGAGTGCCTTTCCCGCGAACCTTCGCATTTTGATCACATAGCAAAAACTGCGGGTCTGCCGGCTTCCACCGTGGCGGCAAGCCTCACCATTATGGAGATGAAAGGCAAAGTGCGGAATTTGGGAGGAAATCAGTATGTTATCAGCAGATAATTCAAAAATCAAAATGCAAAATACAAAATTACAATTCAAAATTCAAAAATTATTTTTAATTATCCTTGCCCTCCCCTTTTTATTGGTGAAAATCGAGGTTGCGGTGGCTCCTGGTGGTCTGCCTTTCACTCCTCCGCCGAAAATTACAACCGTGATCGCGGTCGGAGACATCATGCTCTCGCGGCAAGTTGCGAGCAGAATCGAAAAAGCGCAGAATCCAAATCTGCCCTTTGAAAATTCCAAAGATTTACTGGCTTCGGCCGACATAACTTTTGGCAATCTGGAGTGTCCGCTTTCGCCAAATCCCAAAGCGGGCGGAGAAGGGCTGGTGTTTCGCTGTCCGGCCCGCTTTGTCGAAGGGTTAAAAACAGCAGGTTTTGACGTGCTCGGAACAGCCAACAACCACGCTCTGGATCAGGGACTTAATGGTCTAAATTTTACGATCGACCATCTCAAATCCCAAGAAATTTTGCCGGTCGGCACCACTAAATGTCGTTGCGAGGAGTGTAACGACGAAGCAACCTCGTTTTTAAACCCAAAAGATTGCTTCGCTAACGCTCGCAATGACAATATAATCGAACGCAACGGCGTCAAATTCGGCTTCTTAGCTTATTCTTACTCTGCCCGCAACGACGGCGGCCGCTCCGCGCATCCGCAAATTTCAACTATGAATGAGCTATCAATTCTGCAATCAGAAATCAGCAATCTGAAATTGAATGGCGCGGATATCGTCATTGTCTCCATGCACGCCGGCGCGGAATACACCAGAAAACCCAATCAGGCTCAAATTGATTTTGCTCACGCGGCCATTGACGCCGGGGCCGATATCGTCATCGGCCACCACCCCCACTGGATTCAGCCAATTGAGGTGTACCCTCCTATTTCTCCCTCCTCCCCTGGCGAGGGGAGGATGGCCGAAGGCCAGGAGAGGTCAAAGCATCGAGGCCTTATCTTCTACTCCCTCGGCAACTTTGTCTTTGACCAGATGTGGAGTCAAGAAACCCAAGAGGGTTTAACAATAAAAATAACTATAATCAATAACAAGATAGAAAGAGTGGCACTTGTCCCAATTATTATTGAAAACTACTGCTGTCCGAGAATGGCCAATGAAGAAGAAAAGGCAAAAATACTTCAAAAAATCAACCAAAACACAAATACCATATTTTTATCTGAAAGGTAGGTCCGAACAACTACCCCACGATCGTGGGGTAGTTGTTCAAAGCAATTTTTTGGGCTGGGCCATAGGCCAGCTTATTATCAAACCCCGCACTGGTTTGACAACCCCAATGTCAGTATCCTAATATCAAGCTGATATGATTCACTTCAACTTCGCAAATCTTATTTTCACTATTGTCTACAGCGCCGGTTTTTTGATTAACGATCCCTCACAATCACATGAATAAAATTCAAATCTCCAAAAATCAAAGCATCTTTATTCTCGGATTTATCGGCTTTTCGGTCTTTGCTTCCGCCATAAACTTCACGCCTTTTATAGCCGGCGATAAACTCAATTTCAACCTCTTTGACCTCTTTGCGCCCGTAGCCGGCGGCTTCTTTGGCGTCCTTCCCGCAGTGGCGGCGGTGTTTATGACAAATCTTATCAATCTCGTCCTGGGGCAAAGCTTCAATCTCGCGGCCGTCCTTCACGTCTTTCCGGTGCTGTTCGGCACTTGGTATTTTGCCTCAAAGAGAAAATCCTTCAACGTTGCGATTCCGGCCATAGCCATAATTGGCTTCCTCGCCTCGCCCACGGGTCGCGAAGTCTGGTATTACCCAATGTTCTGGCTCATCCCGATCGTTATGAGTTTCTTCAAAGAAAAATCCTTGCTGGCCAACGCGCTGGGGGCAACTTTTACGACCCACGCGATAGGCGGCCTTTTATGGATCCACTTTTTTTCGATACCGGCTCAAGTTTGGACGGGGCTCGTCCCGATTGTGGCTATGGAAAGAACGATTTTCACGGTCACCACGGCCGGGGTTTACCTTTTGGTGCAAAATGCCCCGAATCTAATTCGTAGATTCATAACAATTCGTATTTCGTAAAATCGTGCAGTTCCTGCCCGTCAAAACCCGCCCGCTTCTGCCGCCTAAGGACGATATTTACAAAGTCATGGCTAAATCCCTCCCCAAATTGCGGGAGGGCGATATTTTGGTGATTACTTCCAAAATCTTGGGCATTCACCAGGGGCGATGCGTAAAAATCGAGGCTGATACCGAACAGGAAAGAAACAAACTTATCATGCGCGAAGCCGACTGGTACATTCCGCCGGAAAAACGCAAAGGTCTGCACTGGCACCTCACCATCAAGGACAAAACTCTAAACGCGGATGCCGGCATAGACAGAAGTAATGGCCGAGGCTACTATATTTTGTGGCCAAACAATCAACAAAAACTGCTTAAGGAGATCCGAAGTTATCTCAAGAAAAAATTCAAGCTCAAAAAGCTGGGCATTATTTCCGTAGACAGCCACCTCATACCCCTGCGCACGGGGACGATGAGCATTTCTACCGGTTTTATCGGTTTTGAACCGTGGTTTGACTATCGAGGCAAACCGGATATTTTCGGGCGCAAATTAAAATTCACCAGGCGAAACGTCGTCGATTCGCTCGCGGCCATTGCCGGGCTTTTGATGGGCGAGGGGGCGGAAAGATTGCCTCTTCTTATCATTCGAGGGGCAAATTTGGTGCAATTCACAAATAAAAATACTTACCGCAAGCTTTCTTACCCGATCAAAAATGATATTTTTTATCCGCTACTCAAAATCTACCGCCGAAATAAAAAGATTTGACCCCCACACCCCAACGCGGTTTGGCGTCGGGGTTGACAAGCGAAACAAATCGGGATAAAACTTAAAACTAGTATGCCTAGACTTATTATAGTTGAGTCGCCAACCAAAGGCCGGACGATTAGCAAATTTCTCGGCAAAGAGTTCAAGATCGAATCCTCGTTCGGGCATATTCGGGATTTGCCCGAGTCCGAGATGGGCGTGGATGTCGCAAAAGACTTTGAACCTAAATATATAATCCCCAAGGACAAGGCCAAAATCGTAAGCTCTCTTAAAAAACTTGCCCAGAAAGCGGCGGAAGTAATTCTGGCGACTGACGAAGACCGCGAGGGCGAGGCCATTGCCTGGCACCTCGTCCAAGCCCTTGGCTTGAACGAAATCAAAAATCAAAAATCTACCCCCTCTTCATCTCCCCCTTATCAAGGGGGAAAAAGAGAGGGGGTGAAACGGATTGTCTTTCACGAAATCACCAAGCAAGCCATAGAAGAATCGCTCAAAAACCCGCGAGGCATTGACATCAATCTTGTTGACGCCCAGCAGGCCCGAAGAATTTTGGACAGGCTTGTGGGCTACGAACTTTCTCCGTTTTTGTGGAAGAAAGTCAAACGAGGCCTTTCTGCCGGACGAGTGCAGTCTGTGGCCCTGCGCCTAGTGGTGGAGCGCGAGCGGGAAATAGAAAAATTTAAACCCCGAGAATACTGGACGGTGGAAGCCCGACTCAAAAAGCAGGAAGATCCCGACACGCGAAGTTTCACGGCAAAGCTTGCCCAAATTGAGGGGCAGGCTCTTAAAAAATTTGACCTCCAAAACAAAGAAGCGGCGGAAAAAATCGTCAAAGATTTAACTGGCGCTAAATACCAAGTTTTGGACGTCAAAGAAAAAGAAGTAAGGCGTTTTCCCGCAGCCCCCTTTACCACCTCCACACTCCAGCAGGAAGCCGCGCGCAAACTGGGTCTGTCTGCCAAACAAACCATGATGCTAGCCCAGCAACTTTACGAAACCGGCTACATTACCTACATGCGTACTGATTCGGTGAATCTGGCGGAACAGGCCTTGAGCCAGGCCCGGGATGTGATTGCTGAAAAATTCGGAAAAGACTACGTCCTGCCCCAGCCCCGCCGCTACAAAACCAAATCTAAAGGCGCACAGGAAGCCCACGAGGCCGTAAGACCTACTGACATGGCGCAAAACCCGCAGATTTTGGAGGGAACTCTAGAGAAAAAACAAGCCCAACTCTATGACCTCATTTGGAAAAGGACAATTGCCTCTCAAATGCCCGAAGCGGTTTTTGATCAAACAACCGCCGATATAGAAGCTAAAAAGCTACAAGCTACAAGCTATCACCTGTTTAGAGCCACCGGCCAAGTCCTCAAATTTGACGGCTTCATCAAAGTCTATACCGAAGGCCGTGACGAAAAAGAAGATGAAGAGGAACTTCCGGAAGGCGAACTTCCTTCCCTTCAAAGATCAGAAGTCCTAAATCTAAAATCTCTTGACGGCAAACAGCATTTCACTGAACCCCCTCCCCGCTACACTGACGCGACATTAGTAAAAACACTTGAGGAATACGGCATCGGCCGACCCTCAACTTACGCCCCCACTATTTCAACAATTCTGGAGCGCGGATATGTAGAACGCAAAGAGAAAAAATTCCACCCGACAGAAATCGGCAGGGTCGTCAGCGACCTTCTGGTGGAACATTTCCCAAAAATCGTTGACTACCAATTCACGGCCCGCATGGAAGAAGAGCTCGACGAAATCGCGGAAGGCAAGCTCAAATGGCAACCGGTAATTCGCGAGTTTTACGACCCCTTCAAAGAAAATTTGGAAAAAAAGAAAAAAACCGTGGAGAAACAGGTGGAGCAAACCGATATCCCCTGCCCGGTCTGCGGCAAACCCATGGTGAAAAAATTCGGCCGTTTCGGGCAGTTCCTGGCCTGTTCGGATTATCCCAAATGCAAGGGCACCAAGCCGCTGCCGGAAGAAGAGGCTTTGCAGAAAAAACTGGAAGCGGAAAACCACGGCAAAACCTGTCCCAAATGCGGGAAAGGTGAACTGGTTGTAAAACGGGGAAAGTTTGGGCATTTTTTGGGATGCTCGCGCTACCCCGAGTGCGACTATATCGGCAGAATAGAAAAAAAGACTGGGATCGTCTGCCCCAAATGCGGCCAGGGAGAACTTGTCGAAAAGCGCACCCGCAAGAGACGCACTTTCTGGGGTTGCAATCGTTACCCAGATTGTGATCATGCGACTTGGCAACATCCTGGAGAAACCCAAAAGGGAAAAGAGAGCCCATAAATGGACTGACTGCACTGCATTCCCTTTAATTGTAGTCAGCTGATTTATCAGCTAAAAAACAAGCCCGGCAGATCCGCCCGAAAACGGGACAGACCGCAGGGCTATTTCAAAATCGCATGCAAAAAATCTGACCCCGGAAGCGGGGTCAGATTTGTTTTGTTTTTTGCAGTGTCTACCCTTTATTTAGGCATAAAAATTCACCTGAACCCGCTGGTGGTCAGTAAAGAAACAGAAAGAAAACCGATTGGTCAGGTGATTCATCATGATTCTTAAGCTCAAGTGTAAACAGCGTCAAGAAAATTGTCAAATCATAATCCACAAATGCGCCCAGCAGGATTCGAACCCCGGTAGCAGACACTTCGTGTCGCTACAGGGCAGGCCTGCGACCGTTGGCTTAAAAGGCCACTGCCCCGCCTGCCTTGCTTCGCTTTGCGCCCAGCAGGATTCGAACCTGCGACCGTTGGCTTAAAAGGCCACTGCTCTACCAACTGAGCTATGGGCGCTTATTTTACTTGCTTATCTTACAAAATTTTTCCAAAAAAATCAATCCGGTATGGGTATTGTTGCCTTTCACAAGCTTTTTCGTTGTTATTAACCAATCTCACGATTAGCCTTGCGACCGAGAATTAGAAGCAATATCACAGATGCTGCTGCCCAATAGAACAAAGCTTCGGTTCCCACAAAAAGTCGTTGCAGAAAATCGGAAAACTGCTCGGTGGTTTCCTCCGGCAGATAAGAGATCAAAACTGCCGCCAAAAAACCGATCTGGGTAAGTGCCAAAAGAAACGACGGCAAAACTCCGAAAGTTTCCGAGCCCACGGGCGCTTGGAGCAGGACGCGGGAAAGCACATACAACACAACCAAAAATGTCACGGCGAAAGCCAAGAGGCGCAACAAGTAAAGCTCGGAAAAACCGAGCTTTACGGCTAAATTCGGGCCCAAAAACGGGGCAAAATTGACCAACACAAAAGCCATATAGGTAGAAACCAGTACCGGCATGATTTTGCCGCGGTTGACAAAAAGGTGAGCGTAAAGCACGGAACCCGCGCCCAAAAACAGCAAAATCAAAAGATCCCAAGAATCAAGACTGAAATCTATGGAACGGATTTGATTGATAACCTTGAGAATCTCCTGATTGGCCATAGTTTCAATTTTCTACCTGCTCGCCGCGCTCTCCGGCCAGCTGACGCAAAAACTCTTTCTCCTTTTTGGAAAGCTTGGTCGGGGTAACAATTTTTATCATAACCAGATGGTCGCCGCGCCTACGGCTGTCCGGATGCGACACCCCACGGCCGCGCAGACGCAAAACCTGGCCGGACTGAATGCCTGCCGGAATTTTTAGCATTCCTTTCCCGTCCACGGTATTTATTTCCACCTGCGCTCCAAGGGCGGCCTGATAAAAACTGACCGATGTCTCGGAGAGAATGTCAAAACCTTCACGTTTGAATTCCGGATGGGGATGGACTTTCATCACAACATACAAATCGCCCCTGCTGCTTCCCCGATACCCCATCTCCCCTTCTTGAGGGATTTTAAGCCTCTGCCCGTCTTCAATCCCGGCCGGAACTGATACCCGAATCGTCTTGCGCATTTTTTTTATGCCGCTGCCCCGGCACTCACTACAGGCTTTTTCCGGCACTTTCCCAGTACCCTCGCATTCTTCGCACGTCCGGACTTGCTGGAAACTGCCCAAAATCGTTCGGCTGTGTTTGACGATTTGTCCTGTGCCATGACATTGGGGACAAGCAACAATTTTGCTGCCGGCAGCCGCCCCTTTCCCTTCGCAGACAGGACACATATCCTGCTTTTCCACCACAATTTCTTTTTCCGTACCAGCGACACTTTCCAGAAAATCAATCTTGAGTTCGGTTTCCAAATCCACCCCCTGGCCCCGCCGCTTCTGCCTGGGGCTTCCGAAAATGTCGGAAAAAATATCGCCGAAATCAAATTCTATGCCCGAAAAAGGACCTCTGGAAAAATTGTCGCCGAAGCCGCGCACAAAATCCGAAAAATCTTCAAAGCCACCAAATCCGCCAAAGCCTCCAGCGCCCCGGGCGCGGGCTTGTTCAAAAGTTTCTCCAAACTGATCGTATTGGGCGCGCCTGTTGTCGTCGGAGAGCACCTCATAAGCCTCGTTAATCTCGCGAAACTTTTTTTCATCCCCGCCACCCTTGTCCGGATGATATTCATGGGCCAGCCTGCGGTAAGCGCGCCTGATCTCGTCTTTGGAAGCGCCCTTGCTCACTCCTAAAATGTCATAGTAATTTCTAGCCATTATTTCTTTTCTTCAAATTGCGCATCTTCGGGTTTTTGGTTGTCCTTTTTGTCGTCTTTTTTCTCCGAGTACATCGCAGCGCCGACTTTCTGAATTTCCGCGCTTACAGCATCCATTTGCCGGCGAATTGCTTCAAGGTCACTGCTATCTTTGATTTTTTTAAGCTCGGCAACTTTCGACTCCAAACTTGATTTGGCTGCCGCATCCACCTTGTCACCGGCGTCTTTCAGGGTTTTTTCCACGACGTGAATGAGCTGATCCGCCTGGTTTCGGAGATCAATAAGCTCGCGGCGCTTGCGGTCTTCTTCGGCATGGGCTTCGGCCTCTTTTTTCATACGCTCAATCTCTTCTTTGGACAGATTGGAAGAACCGGTTATCGTAATGTGCTGGGCTTTGCTGGTTGCCTTGTCTTTGGCGGTAACAGTCAAAATTCCGTTGGCGTCAATGTCAAAAGTCACCTCAACTTGAGGAACTCCTCTGGGCGCTGGCGGAATGCCGTCCAGGATAAACCGACCCAAAGACTTGTTGTCAGAGGCCAACGGCCGCTCTCCTTGCAAAACGTGAATCTCGACAGAAGTCTGGTTGTCTGCCGCTGTGGAAAAAATTTGGGACTTGGAAGTGGGGATGGTGGTATTGCGCTCAATCAGAGGAGTGGCCACGCCGCCCAAGGTTTCAATGCCAAGCGTCAGAGGTGTTACATCCAAAAGCAAAATGTCTTTGACCTCGCCGCCCAAAACTCCGGCCTGGATAGCGGCCCCTTTGGCTACAGCCTCCATGGGGTCAACGCCTCGCTCAACGACTTTGCCAATATAACCTTCCACGAATTTCTGCACGATCGGCATTCGGGTCGGTCCTCCCACCAGAATGATTCGGTCAATGTCTTTTGGCGCAAGTTTGGCATCCGAAAGGGCCTGCTCAATAGAATGGCGGCAACGCTCCACAATGGGCTTGACCAGCTCTTCAAGCTTGGCTCGGGTCATCTTCATAGTCAAATGTTTCGGTCCGGAAGCATCAGCAGTGATAAAGGGTAGGTTAATCTCGGTTTCCAAAGTAGTGGAAAGCTCAATTTTTGCTTTCTCCGCTGCTTCCTTCAAACGATTAAAAGCAATATTGTCATTTTGGATATCAATGCCTGTTTCACCCTTAAATTCGGAAGCTATATAATCCATGACGACTTTGTCCATGTCTGTGCCCCCGAGATGAGTATCGCCAGACGTGGAGATAACCTCGAAAACCCCCTGTCCGAAATCCATGATGGTCACATCCAAAGTCCCGCCGCCAAAATCAAACACCAAAATTTTCTGCTCTTTCTCGGCCTTGTCCAAGCCGTAGGCAAGGGCGGCGGCGGTCGGCTCGTTGATGATCCGCACGACGTCGAGGCCTGCTATCTCTCCGGAATTTTTGGTGGCCTGCCTTTGGGCGTCGTCAAAATAGGCGGGCACGGTAATCACCGCTTTCTGGACAGGCTCGCCAATGTAGGCTTCGGCGTCTCGCTTAATTTTTTGCAGGATAAAGGCCGAAATTTGCTCCGGGGTATATTCTTTGTCCCGCACTTTTATTTTCTCTTTGGTCCCCATCTTGCGCTTGACCGCATACACTGTCCCCGCCGGGTTGGTTACGGCTTGCCGGCGGGCCGGTTCTCCCACCAGAAGCTCGCCGTCTTTGGTAAGCGCCACATAAGATGGAAAAGCTTTGCCGCCCAAAGTTGTCCCCTCTGCTGAAGGGATAATCACGGGCTTGCCGCCCTCGAGCGCGGCCGCCGCGCTGTTGGAAGTACCGAGATCGATACCGATAATTTTTGGCATAATTACTCCTTTCTGTCACCCCCGAGAAGTCGGGGGTCCATTCTTAAATTATATGATCTCCCATCCCCGCCCCTGTCTCCACGAGGGTAAACTGCGGCGGGGAGCCATCTTTCTGGATTCCCGACTAAATCGGGAATGGCAGAAAAATTGCTTAATTACTAAATTACCTCATCATATAAATCCTTCCAATCCGGATTCTTTTCCTCAATCAATCTAATCTTCCAAGCCCGATTCCATTTCTTTAGTTGTCTCTCCCTCTGTACGGCCGCTTCTCGAGTTTCCGCAATTTCATAATGAACTAATTTATCAACTCCATATTTTTCCGTGAACCCTTCAACTGCTTTATTTTTGTGTTGCCAAACTCTTTTTGGTAACTCATTAGTGGAACCAATGTATAAAGTGCCGTTTCTTTTACTTGCGAGGATGTATACATAATATTGCATGCTGTTTTCTGGATCCCCGCCTGCGCGGGGATGGCCCGCTTCAGCGGGCCACTTTCACTTTCGCCGGCCTGATCACTTTGTCGTTGAGCTTGTATCCCGTTTGGACTTCTTCCAAAATAGTCCCCGACTCTTTCTCGGACTCAACCGTCTCCACCGCCTCGTGAAGTTCCGGATCAAATTTCTCTCCCACACTTTTGATTTTCTCCACCCCCATATGCAGCAAGACCTGCTCCAACTGCTGGACAATCTTGATCACTCCTTCTGACCAGTTTTGAAAGCGTTCATCACTTGGTGCTTGTCTTAAGGCCTGCTCCAGGCTCTCCAGAGTCGGCAGCATCTTGACCACCGTGATCTCCTGGGCAAACGCCAAAAGCTCGGTATTTTCCCGCTCGCGGCGCTTCTTGTAGTTTTCAAAATCCGCTGCCGTGCGCTTCCAGGAAGCAAGATAATCCTCGGCCTTTTGTTTATATTCGGCCAGTTCTTCTTTTAATTTCTGGGTATCTTCCTCGCTCATATCAGAATTAAAAAATCAAAAATTAAAATGTAAAATGACAATGTAAAATTTTAAAATTTTTAATTGTCGTTTTGATTTTTGCATTTTTCACTTTACATTCCGAGATTAATCAGAATTATTGCACCGAGTCCCGAAGATAATAGCTTACTGATGTATTTCAACAAACTGATGTTCTTCGCATATTTCATCCTCTTGGGCCCCACAATTCCAATCACTCCGCGCTCCCCAGAGGGCAGTTTCACTTGTGTCGCCAGCAAACTAAAATCCGCCGCCAGCGGCACGGGCGATTCTTTACCGATAAAAGTTTCTACCTCATCCGTGTCTTTTTTGAGGAAAGTCCCGCCTCTTTCCTCAAGCTCGTCCATGAATCTTGCCACTTCCCGGATTTCGTAAGGCTCAACTTCATCGCTGATCACCTCCGAAAGCCCGCTTGTCGAAACGCTTTCCGGAAGCAGGGCAAAAGCTGCACCGCCCGCCTGGTGGGACAAAAGTTTGCTGATGGAGCGCCCCAGTTCCAAGTACTGGTGCTTAAGCCGCAAGAGTTCTAGCCTAAGCCGCCTTTGTTCCTGAATTGTCAGCTCCCAATGATGCATGAGGTTGTTCACAAAATACCGATAGCCTTTGTCAGTCGGAGCCCGGCCGGCCGAAGTGTGCGGCTGGGTCAAAAAACCCTCGTCCACCAGAGCCTGCATATCGTTTCTCACAGTCGCGGGACTGACCCCTAAATGGTACTTCGCCAAAAGCTCTTCCGAGCCTACCGGGTGCCCGCTTTGGCTGTATTCTTTGACGATCGCCGCCAAAATTTTTGCCTGTCTGGAAGTAATCATAATGCGATCCTAATTTACGAATTGCATCCGAATTATCCTAATAAATTCGGAACATTCGGATATTGAGTAAGACGTGCAAGTGAATTAAAATGATTCGGATTAAAGGGGGTTGAGCTTGGCAAGAGCACTTAAACAAACTCTTCCCTATTATAAAATTAGCACTCTTGGGTGTCAAGTGCTAACTCTCCGGGCTGAGGCTACAAATCAAGACAAACTAAAATCAACTAGGGCTTTTTTGATGGTTTCATCGTCAGTTTCAAATCCTTTGAGCCAGGTGATTTCTTCGGAGCGGTCAATATCTGTAAAATAAGCCAGTTGGACCCTGAATATCTTTTGATTGAATTCATTGCCAAAAATTGTTTCGGCTTTTTTAATGATGTCGCCAATAGAAAAGTGGGCTTCCATAATAAAATAGAGGTCGGCGTAATCTTTCCATTTTGCTCTTTGCCCCAAAGCAAAAGCCTTCATTGCGGCCAAAGTTAATAAATCAGGGAGCTTGATGATATCCTCCAGCCGATTTTCGTAACTGATTTTGTAAGGATAACGAAAGAAAGTAAATTTCACACCCTTCATTAAAATCGTGAATTCGTCTAATTTATTGACAATGACATTACTTATTGTGGAATTTTTCTCAATCCTGTTCCTGATCGTTAAATTGCCAAAGTGTTTATCCGTAAATAAATCAAAATCCACCGAACGGCGGTGACCTAGATAAAGAGCGATGGCCGTTCCGCCCACTAAACCGAAATCTTTGGAAAATGACTTAAGCAGGGGCAAAAGTTCAATTTGCTCTTCGGTTAATATCTCCTTATGCATATTCGTTGAAGTAAAGCCGGAAATAGTTTTTTATTTCCGGACGCAAATTGCTTCTTTTTTGCCCGGCTTGTTTGAAAAAAATTTGAGCCGTGCGCTTGATGCCTAGAATTTGTATCATTTTCTGCACGTCATCCCAGTCGCCGTAATTCAAAACAGCCTCCACTATAGCTTCGGGGGAGAGGTTTTTATAATTTTTTGTGTACCAGATTAAATGCGGCCTTTTCTTTATGAAATCATTGATCGTCATTACTGGAATTATACCAAATTTTCTACCAGAAATCTAATTCCAAAAGCCGTGCCAATTCAAAACCTTTTGCTTGAGAAGAAATCCTACTTTAGCACTTTCTTGAGATACTGTCCAGTATAGCTTTTCTTGACCATCATCACTTCTTCGGGGGTGCCTTCGGCCACGAGCTCCCCTCCCTTGTCCCCTCCCTCGAGCCCCAAATCAATCACCCAATCCGCGCATTTGATGACATGCAGATTGTGCTCAATGATAATCACGGTATTGCCCTTGTCCACGAGCTTGTACAAAACGTTAAGCAGGCGTTTGACGTCATCAAAATGAAGCCCGGTGGTCGGCTCGTCCAGAATGTACAAGGTCTTGCCGGTCTGCATTCTGGAAAGTTCAGTGGCCAGCTTGATGCGCTGGGCTTCGCCTCCGGAAAGCGTGGTTGCCGGCTGGCCCAGATGCATGTAGCCTAAGCCGACCAAGGATAACACATCGAGTTTGCGAAAAATCGCCGGGATGTTGCGGAAAAAAATCCGTGCCTCATCCACGGTCATTTCCAAAACATCGGCAATGGTTTTGCCTTTGTAGTGGATTTCCAAAGCCTGCTTGTTGTAGCGCTTGCCTTTGCACTCCTCGCAGGTCACATAGACATCCGGCAGAAAATGCATCTCAATCTGAATGACCCCGTCCCCGGCGCAGACTTCACAGCGGCCGCCTTTGACATTGAACGAAAACCGACCCGGGTGATAGCCGCGCATCTTAGCCTCCGGGGTCGAAGCGAATAAATCGCGAATATAAGTGAAAACGCCGGTATAGGTCGCCGGATTGGAGCGGGGAGTGCGGCCGATTGGGGATTGGTCAATACTGATAACTTTATCAATGTTGTTAAGCCCTAAAATCTTTTTGTGTTTCCCCGGCAGATCTTTGGCATTGTAAAAGTAAGCGGCCAGAGCCTTGGCCAAAATGTCATTGAGCAGAGTTGATTTGCCGGAACCCGAAACTCCGGTAATGCAGATGAATTTGCCCAGAGGAATCTCAACGGAAAGATCTTTCAGATTGTGTTCCTCCGCCCCCACAATGCTTAATTTGCGGCCATTGCCAGACCTACGCCTCCCCGGTACGGGAATTTCTTCCTTGTGAGAGAGATAGCGGCCGGTCAGGGAAGTCTCGTGCTTCATAATCTCCTGGGGAGGGCCTTCCGCGACAATTTCCCCACCATGCTTGCCAGCACCCGGACCGATATCCACGACCCAGTCTGCGGAAAGAATGGTTTCCTCATCATGCTCCACGACAATCACGGTATTGCCCAAATCGCGCAGGCTTTTGAGAGTCGCAAGCAGCCGCGCGTTGTCCCGCTGGTGGAGCCCGATGGAAGGCTCGTCCAAAATATACAAAACGCCGCTCAAGCCCGAGCCAATCTGGGTGGCGAGCCTGATGCGCTGGGCTTCCCCGCCGGAAAGGGTGGAGGCGGAACGATTTATAGTCAAATACTCCAAACCCACATTTTGCAAAAATTTCAAACGCAGTCTGATCTCTTTGAGAATCAGTGCCGCGATTTTCGTCTCTTTTTCGGAAAGTTTTCCTTCCAAGCCGCCAAAAAACCCCTGAAGCTCGCCCACGTTTTTTTCCGCCACATCCATTATGGAAAGACCGCTAATTTTAACAGCCAAGACCTCGGGCTTTAGTCTGCGGCCCTGGCAGGTCGGGCAGATTTTGACGCGCATGTACTGCTCAATCTCCGATCGGATATAGTCAGAATCGGTTTCCTTGTAGCGGCGCATGAGATTGGGGATGACTCCTTCAAATTCGCCGTCGCCGTGCAAAACAAGATTCAGGTGTTTTTGGTCCAGGTCTTTGACCGGCAGATCCGCCGAGAAGCCGTGGCGGGCCGCAGCATTCTCCAAAATCTCATCATACCAGGTCAATCTGGCGGTGGTCCGGCTCCAAGGCCTTATCGCCCCTTCGGCAATGGAAAGTCTCGGATTGGGAATCACGAGTTTGGGATCAACTTCCAGTTTGCTGCCCAGTCCGGTGCAATCAGGGCAAGCTCCATGCGGGGAATTAAACGAAAAGTTTCTGGGATGAAGCTCCGTCAAGCTAACATGCCCTGAAGGACAAGCAAATTTCTGCGAAAGAGTCAGGTCGCGGTTCTCATCCAAAAGATGCAAAATCGCGGTCTCATCCCCCAAATCCAGAGCGGTCTCCAAAGAATCGGCAAGACGGCTCCGGTCTTTGAGATCAACCGCGAGCCTATCAACCACTACGTCTATGGAATGCTTTTTCTTTTTGTCCAAAGAAAGGTGTAAAGCTTCCGTCAAATCCATAACTGCGCCGTCCAGACGAATTCTCTGGTAGCCGGCCTTTTTTATTTCCTCCAAAACGTGCTTGTGCTCCCCTTTTCTGTCTATAACAAAAGGGGCTAGGAGTATAATTTTAGTGCCTTCCGGATAACTGAAGATCTGGTCAACCATTTGCGAGACAGTTTGCGCCGTAATTTTCTTTCCGCAAACGGGGCAATGCGGAATGCCGATCCGGGCAAAAAGCAAACGCAAATAGTCATAGATCTCGGTTATAGTCCCCACGGTGGAGCGCGGATTGTGAGAGGCTGATTTTTGGTCAATGGAAATAGCCGGAGACAAGCCTTCGATCTGCTCCACGTCCGGCTTGTCCATCAGCCCCAGAAACTGACGCGCGTAGGCAGAGAGGCTTTCCACGTAGCGCCTTTGCCCTTCCGCATAAATCGTATCAAAAGCCAGAGAGGATTTGCCGGAACCGGAAATGCCGGTAAAGACAATAAGCTTATGCCGCGGCAGGTCCAGATTGATGTCTTTCAGATTGTGGACCTTGGCTCCTCTGATTTTGATCCAGCCGCTTCCGCCAACTTTATTGTTGTTTGTTCTGCCCATATTAAAAAAGACTAACTGCCATTTTAGCATGATTGTCAAGAAAAAACAATTAGCTAGAATGAAAACATGAAGACGCTTGACGCAAAACTTAAGAATTTGCCCAAAAAACCGGGTGTTTATCTGTTCAAAGGTGCTTCTGGCGAGGTTTTGTACGTGGGCAAGGCCAAAAATCTCAAAAACCGCATAAAAAGTTACTTTTATCAAGGGAAAGAAAGCCTTATGCTCCGCCAAATTGGCGATTTGGACTATATCATCGTCTCCAACGAAACCGAAAGTTTGATTTTGGAAAATAATCTGATCAAGCAATACCGCCCCCGTTTTAACGTCAGATTGCGCGACGACAAAAATTATCAGTTTATCAAAATCGATTACGAAACCGAAATCCCGCAAATATACCCGGTCAGAAAAATGGCCCGAAATACTAAATACGAAATACTAAATACTAAATATTTCGGCCCCTACACTTCCGCTGTCTCCGTCAGAGAGACCCTCAAACTTCTGCGGCGCATTTTTCACATCTGTTCAAACAAAAAAGTCAGCAACAAACCCTGCTTTCATTATCACTTGAACCGGTGCCCCGGGGTGTGCATTGGCAAAATTTCGCTCAATGCATACCGAGATACTTTTAAAACAATCGAGCAATTCTTGCGCCACAAGCAAACCCAAATTGTCAAAGATCTAAAACAGCAAATGCGGGAAGTTGCCAAGCAAAAACAATTTGAAAAAGCGGCATTGATCCGCGATAAGATTCGGGCCCTGCAAAATATCTGGGAAAGACAAAAAATCGTGTTCACGACAAAGCTTTCTCAAGACTATCTAAGCCTCGCCAAACTGAACGACAAAGCCGCCGTCAATCTCTTTGTCATCAGAGAAGGGAGAATGATTCACCAAGAAACTTTTGAACTGGACCTTGAAAAGGAAGCCTCCGATATCGAAGCTTTGGAAGCGTTTATCAAGCAGTACTATGTCGAAGCCTCGGATCTTCCCAAAGAAATCATTATGCAACACAGGCTTCCTGAAAAAGAGCTTTATGAAAAATGGCTGGGAACAAAAATTATTAAGGCGAGAAGGGGCAGAAAACGGCAGCTTTTGGACCTAGGATATGAAAACGCCAAAGACTATCTGCAAAGGACTTACGCGCAAATTCAAGAAGTGCTGGCTGGACTTAAGAGCTTCCTGCGTCTGCCCTCCCTGCCGCGCCGGATTGAGGCTTATGACATCTCCAATATCCAGGGCTTTTTGCCGGCAGGCTCCATGATTGTCTTTGAAAACGGACTCCCGAAAAAAAGCGATTACCGAAAATTCAAAATTAACATAAAACAAACACCCGATGATGTAGCGATGATGAAAGAGATGCTTACCCGCCGATTTGCTAAACCTGTCATTGCGAGCGAAGCGAAGCAATCTAAATCCGACATTGAGATTGCCACGGCTCCACAAGTGGAGCCTCGCAATGACAAAATAACTTGGCCGCTACCCGATCTCATCGTCATTGATGGCGGGCGGGGCCAGCTCAACGCCGCCCTATCTGTCCTAAAAGCTAAAAGCTATAAGCTAATTCCCGTAATAGGTCTCGCCAAACGTTTGGAAGAAATTTACGTTCCCGACAAAAAAGAACCGCTCCATTTGTCTCCCGATTCTCCCATCCTGCATCTTCTGCAAAGAATCAGAGACGAAGCTCACCGCTTTGCCATCGCTTTCTACCGGGTCAGACACCGCAAAGAACAGGCCCGCTCCAGACTTGACGAAATTCCCGGCATCGGCCCCAAGCTCAAAACAATGCTGATGCAGAAATTTCACTCTATATCAGGTATCCGCTCCTCCTCGCTTGAGGGCTTAAGCCAAGTGGTTGGTTCAAGCAAAGCGAAAAAGCTAAAAGAGCTCTTGTGATAATTGACACTGACCAAAAGGTTTAGTAAGCTTAAACCCGTATGAGACAAGCCATTTTTATTGCCCAGATTCTCGTTTCTGTACTGCTGATTACTGCCATATTGCTTCAACAGCGAGGCTCTGGGTTGTCTTCGGTCTTTGGGGGAAGCGGAACCATTTATCGCACCAAGCGCGGGCTTGAAAAAGGCCTCTTTTATTTAACCATCATCTTGGTGCTGTTGTTTGTGGCCATCGGCGTTGTCAACCTTGCTATCCAATCTTAAAATTTTTTTTGACAAATTCTCTGGAGCAGAAAAAAAACTGCTCCTGCTTTTCATTATTGCACTGGTTGCGGGAGCGGTATGGCTTGGCTTTCAAAACCTGACCGCAAGGATAGATGCCCCAAAAGCCGGGGGAACATATATCGAGGGCTTGGTCGGAGTTCCGCAGTATATCAACCCTTTGCTTGCGCCAGCCAATGATGTCGATACGGATCTGTCCCGGGTTGTCTATGCCGGCCTTCTAAAATTTGATCCGCAGGTAAATCTGGTGCCGGATATGGCCGAAAGCCTGCCGGAAATATCTGCCAACGGCAGGGAATATACACTCAAACTCAAAGACAACCTTTTTTGGCATGACGGGCTCAAGGTGACGGCCGATGACGTGGTTTTTACTTACCGCGCCGTCCAAAATCCGGAACTCGGAAGCCCCCTGCGTCTTTCCTGGAACAAAGTAGAGGTGGAAAAGCTGGATGACAGGAGCGTCAAACTGACTACCCGCGAATCATCAGCCGCTTTTTTGGCAAATTTGACAATCGGCATCTTGCCCAAGCATGTCTGGGAAACGGTCCCCGCCCAGTCATTTGCCCTCTCGCAGTTTAACCTCAACCCCATAGGCACGGGGCCTTACCAAATCACAGAACTCAAGCGCGGCCGCAAAGGGGAAATCAAGGAAATCGTGATGAAACCCAACAGGCAATACTACGCCGAAGGCCCCTATCTTAAGGAACTGCGATTCAAATTCTATGAGACTGCGGAAGGACTGATAGACGGCTACCATGCCAAAGAAGTCATGGGATTAGGATACGTGCCTTTTGACCGCAGACTTTTTATTGAAGCCTCTCCGAAAATTCAACAATATAAGCTTCCGCTTTCCCAGTATCAAGCCGTATTCATCAACCGCGCAAAAAACCCAGCGCCCTTGGAAGATGTGCGGGTGAGGCTGGCGCTTGCCAAATCAATAGATAAGAAAAAAATCATCGCCGAAGTTTTTGGCGGACAAGCTTCGGAGGCTTATGGCCCCATCCTGCCCGGGCACTTGGGCTACCATGAACAAATCCCCGGGGCGGATATGAACATTTACGATGTGGCCCGCGCCACAACGCTTCTGGATGAAGCCGGCTGGATTCCGGACTCAAACGAGTCGGGAAAACGCAAGGACAAACAGGGCCGCATCATCACCTTGAGCCTCGTGACAAACAACTTCACGCCGAACGTCCGGGTTGCCGAGGAACTCAAAAAAATGTGGGAAGAAATCGGCATCCAAATTGTTTTGAATATCGAAACAATCGCCGATTTGGAAGAAAAATACATTCGCCCCCGAAACTTTGAGCTTTTAATCCTCTCCGAGAATGTCGGAGCCGATCCGGACCCCTTCCCATTCTGGCATTCTTCACAACTTCGGGATCCGGGGCTCAACCTTTCAACTTTTTCCAACAAAACAGCAGACAAGCTTTTGATTGAAGCCCGAGCCAATATCGCGGCCCCGGATCGGGCGGCCAAATACCGGCAGTTTCAGGAAATTTTCGTGGGCGACGCGCCGGCGATTTTCATTGACCGCAGCGTCTTTGTATATAATATTTCGAAAAAGATAAAGGGGCTCAACTTTAACACTCTTATTACCCCCTCCGACCGTTTTGCCGACATCAATCGCTGGTATATTAAAACCAAGAAAGTGAAAAAATAGAATTAGTAAGCTTGAGGGCGCGTGGCGGAACCTGGTAGACGCACTAGCTTCAGGAGCTAGCGAGAGTAATCTCATGGAGGTTCGAATCCTCTCGCGCCCATTGACACATCCACCCTTTTTTGCTATGATAAGCTCAACTTGTTTAAATTAGTCATTTTTGGCTCTTGGGCAGATTTAAGTGCCAGCCGAAAAGACGACGGAAGGATTTTATTTTAGATGATGAAAAAGAAAATATACCGGCACCACCGCTACTCTCACGCGGGAGAAGCTGTAGTTGCACGCGATAATCGGGGGAACAAAGAGCCGAAGCTGCGAGTTATCCCTTTGGGCGGAGTTGAGGAAGTCGGAGAAAACATGACCGTCCTGGAATGCGGGGATGATATTTTGGTCGTTGATATGGGACTGGCTTTTCCGGATGAAACCATGCCGGGGATTGATTACGTCATCCCGGACACCAAATACCTGCAGGAAAGAAAAAGAAACATTCGCGGCGTCGTGATCACCCACGGCCACTTAGACCACATCGGCGCGATTCCCTATATCCTGCCCAAAATCGGCGATCCGCCGATTTACACTATGCCCTTGACAGCGGCGCTTATTGCCAAGCGTCTCGAAGAATTTCACCTCAAAGGCAGAAGTTTAATCAATGTTGTAAACAAAGACGATGTCTTGACTTTGGGCGCATTCAAAATCAGGTTTTTCAGACTTAACCACAATATTCCCGATTCGGTAGGGCTTTCCATCAAAACCCCGGCATCACATATCATTTACGCCACAGACTGGAAATTTGACCACACTCCGGTTGACCAAAAACCTTCCGAGTTTGACAAAATCGCGGCCTTCGGCGGCGAAGGCGTGGATCTCCTGCTGTCTGATTCCACCAATGCCAATGAGCCGGGCTATTCCATCTCGGAAAGAGAGCTGGGCGAAACCATTGACCGCATTGTCAAAGACGCCAAGGGGCGGGTAATCTTTGCGACTTTTTCCACGCTTGTTTCCAGGCTCCAGCAGGCCGTCTCGGCCGCTGTCAAAACCGAACGCAAAGTGGTGGTTACTGGCAGAAGCATGGTTAACACGGTGGAGATCGCCCATACTCTCGGATATCTCAATATCCCAAAGAAAACAATCATCACGGCCGAAGCCGCGCACAGACTGCCCGACGGCAAAGTTTTGATTTTGACCACCGGCAGTCAAGGCGAAGAGGCCGCAGCGCTCGCAAGAATCGCGAGACAAGAGCATAAAACCATCAGAATCAGGCCCGGGGACACGGTGGTGCTTTCGGCCTCTCCCATTCCGGGCAATGAACGGGCTATAGCCGCGGTCATGAATGACCTTACCCGCCAAGGGGCTCACGTGCTGTATCAGAAAATTTTGGACGTGCACACCTCGGGGCATGCCAGACAAGAGGACCTAAAACTCATGATGTCCCTCACTAAGCCTAGATATTTCATGCCGATTCACGGAGAACACTATATGCTGGTGGCGCATGCGGAACTGGCGGAAGCGGTTGGCGTCAAAAGAGAAAACATCTTTTTGGTTGACAACGGCCAGGTTTTGGAAATGGGACGGGAAGAGGCAAAAGTCTTGAGCGAAAAAGTCGCCTCCGGCCTTGTATTCGTGGACGGCCTGGGAGTGGGCGATATCGGCGAGGTCGTTCTGCGCGACCGGCAGGTGATGGCCCAAGACGGCATGGTGGTCATCATCATCACGGTGGATAGGCGCACCGGAAAGCTGGTCAACACGCTGGACATCATCTCGCGCGGGTTTATCTATATGAAAGGCTCGGTTGATTTGATCCGCGAAATCAAACACGAAATCCGCAAGGTGGTGGAAACCCAAAACCACAAGCCTCATGAGGCAAACTACGCTTATATCAGAAACCGCATCCGCGACCAGATTGGGGAATTTCTCTTCCAGCGCACGCAACGCAGGCCGATGATATTGCCGGTGGTTATAGAAGTATAACGGACAGGATCTGTGGTATAATATAGTCATGAACAAGCCTCGCCTGCTTTCGGGAATTCAGCCAACGGGCAAGCTTCATCTTGGAAACTATTTGGGAGCGCTCAAAAATTTCGTCGAGCTGCAAGACTCGGGAAATTATGAGTGCTTTTTCATGATTGCCGATTACCATTCGATCACGGAAAATTATGACCCCGCAGACAAACCCCGGCAGATTTTGGAGCTCGCGGCGGACTATCTGGCCGTGGGCCTTGATCCCGCGAAAAGCGTGATTTTTGTTCAATCCCAAATCCCGGAACACACGGAACTGGCCTGGATTTTCTCTACACTCACGCCGGTAAGCAACCTGGAACACATGACGCAGTACAAAGACAAAGCCAAAACGCAAAAAAGCAATGTCAATGCCGGACTCTTTATCTACCCGGTGCTCCAAGCGGTTGACATCCTGATTTACAAGCCCCAAGCTGTGCCGGTTGGCGAGGATCAGCTCCAGCATCTGGAGCTGACCAATGATATCGCGCGAAAGTTTAACAATAAATTCGGCCAGACATTTGAGCTGATCAAACCGATTCTAACTAAAACTCCGCGCGTGATGAGCCTTTCGGATCCAACTAAAAAAATGTCAAAATCCGATCCCAAAGGCTGTTTGTTTATCACTGATGATGCGCAAACCATAGAAAAAAAGCTTGCCCGCGCCGTGACGGACACGGGCAAAGAAAAAACCATGTCAGCCGGAACCAAAAACCTCTTCACGCTTTTGGAAATATTCGGCGATGCTAATCAAGTTGAATTTTACCGCGAGCAGCACAAAGCCGGCACGATCCGCTACGCCGATCTCAAAGCCAACCTCGCCAAAATGATCGCACACCACTTCGCCCCTTACCGCAAAAAACGGCAGGAGCTTGACAAAAAAACTGACTATGTCAGAATAATCTTAGAGGAAGGCAGACAAAAAGCAGAAGCCGTGGCGAAACAAACACTAAAAGAAATCAAAGAAAAAATTGGACTGCTTGTGTAGCGAGCCGATTTATCGGCTGTTTTTATTTTTGCCCATAAATGGGCCCGCTACAAAAGAAAGGAGGAACATGGCGGTAGTAACAGATGTTTATCTGGAGTTCTCGACTCCAGAAAAGGTCGCCGAAGCATCTGCTCGCATCGCAGAAAAGCATGAAAACCAAAACAGCAACTATGAGGAAGTTCTGCGATGGGGCGGAAACCGCAATCCTCGGGTGCTTGAAATCGACTTTGCGCCCGTTATGGGCCCTCTGGCAACAATTGCCTCTGAACTTGGGGCGATTAGAGCCACCCATAATCATGAGGAGCTCTGGAAGGCATCGTGAAACGAATTATCCTCACGATGCCTTTACTGTTTCTGGATCATCTCGGAAATCTCTTTGGACTTATTATCCAGAAGCTCTTGGGTATTAGCCTCCAGATTCAGCCGCAGTAAAGCTTCGGTGTTTGACGGCCGCACATTAAACCACCAGTCAGCATACTCAATCTTAAGGCCATCCAGTCTGCTGATTTTCCCGTCTTGATATTTTTGCTCGAGATGATCGAGAACCGTTTGCTTATCCGAAACTTCAAAATTTATTTCTCCTGACTGAAAGTACTTATTATATGGCCGCCACATTTCAGAAAATGGCTTATCTGACTCTGAACGCAAAAACAAAAGCATCGCGGTCACAAATACCGGCGATTCGTAATTATAATTTTCCCGAAAATAGTAGTGCGCGGAAAGTTCTCCGGCAAACAAAATGTCCTGTTCCCGCATCGTGGTTTTGATATTGGAATGCCCGACTTTTGTTTCTATAGGTACTCCACCCGCCTCTTCTATCATCTCTTTTGCGACTCGGCTTGAGCGCAGGTCATAGCCGATTTTGGCTTGGGGGTAACGTTTGAGAAGCATTCTGGCCACAAGTCCAATAACGATAAAGGCTGGAATCCTTTCGGCTCGTTCGTCAAGAAAGACGATCCGGTCCCCGTCCCCGTCTGTGGCAATCCCAAAATCGGCTTTTTCATTTTTCATTACTTCCTGGAGCTGGCGCAAAGTCTCAAGCCTCAAAGGATCCGCCTCATGAGAGGGCATATTCCCGTTTAATTCCCAATTGATTTTTATGAGCTCGGCGGGGACCGCTTTGAAAAGTTCATCCAGATACAAAGAGCCCATGCAGTTTGCCGGATCTGCGACAATGCGGAATTTGGCAATCTTGCCGGAGTTTAAATACGACAAATCCTGCTGAACATAGGCCGCCGTGGCATTTGGAAGCGACAAAAGTTTGCCTTTTGAACCAACTCTGGATAAATCTTCTTGGGAGGCATAAGCCTGAATTTTTTCCAAACCGGAACCTAAGCCCAAGGGTACGGCTTTGGGGCCGCAAACCTTAAACCCATTGTATTCTTTGGGATTGTGCGAGGCCGTCACCATTATGCCGCCGACGTAATCTTTGAACGCGACAGTGTAATACAAAGCGGGGGTCGGAACTCGGCCGATATCTACCACGTCAATGCCCTGGTCATTCAGACCCCGCACTGCTTCCCGCGCCAAAAAAGGCGAAGAACCGCGCATATCCTGTCCTAAAACCACGGAGAAGGGCAGTTCTTTTTTTAAATCTTTCTTCAAATATTGCCCGAAAGCCCAGGCAATCCGGTATGCCGTCTCTGGATTTATCTCTGCAGGGTAAATTCCCCGCACGTCATAGGCGTGGAAAATGGCGGGATCAATTTTGATCATGAATCTATTATACAGATCCTGCCATTCCCGCGAAAGCGGGAATCCAAAAAATAGAATAGATCCCCGCCCCCCGATCGCTGTCGAGGGCAAGGCCCGCGGGGATGAAATCAACTAAGAAAAACCACCTCTAAAAACAGGCGGTTTAAACAGGACGCAATAATCTTATCCGAAGTGAAAATCAATTTTATTGATCTCGGATAACAGCTTT
>CAYNFS010000002.1:0-4143 GCA_964396685.1 uncultured Candidatus Saccharibacteria bacterium
CGGGAATGACAAAAGAAGAACCGAATTCTGACAATTGGTTCTTTGAAAAAGGACATCATCGATAAACGTCTTTGCGGTGCATGGCGCGCAATAGCTGGATTGTATTTGGATTGAGAAAACGAAAAAACACTCGGAAGTCGCGAGTGATCCGGAAAGACAAAAAGCCAGCAAGCTGGCCTGTGAGTTTCTTGGTAGGGAGCAACGGATGAAAAGGATTAGCCTCAACTATTTCGAGGAGGGCCGCGGTTTTTCTTTGAATTTCATGCGGTAATTTACTCAAAGATTTGGAAAAACCTTCACTGTAAACAAGCCTTATCATACATCTCCGAGCTGTTTAATCAGCTCATCCGCACCTTTGAATTTAAATTTCGGCTTTTCCTCGGCAGCTTTGAGAATGGTTTTGACGAAGCTCGGCTTGTATTTTCCTTCCGGATCTTCACCGATAATGCTGATCACTATTGAACGCAACAAAGCCACCTCGCGGCGGAGGTATTTGAGCTCATTGTTGTTGTGGACTTCGGTTTTAGCCTTGACTCCGTTTACCATGATTAAATTCTAGTGTAGGCAGAACTGCTTGTCAATTTACCCGAGCACTAAAAGTTAGTGCTGGATGAACTTGATAACCAATTCCGCCTTTGCTAGAAAAGCAGGCGAGAAATTGAAGGAGGAAATGTTCTTTGAAAATTACAAAAAGTAAAAACAGTCTTTTCTCCTTATTGGTGCCCCTTTTGGAGTGTGGGTTCCTTGGAGACGGGTTTTGTACTCGTTTGCGAGGAGCTCATGCTCTCTCGATAACAAAGTTGCAAAATCCAAAAAGCGACTTTCACCAATCGAATCTAAACGGGGCTTGGCATCCCTCAAAGCTGCCAAAAAATCAAATTCAGGAGAAAGAAAAGGATGTCTACAGTTTACGTAGTTGATGCCCGTTCACGCGAGCGGCTGGTGTATGCCGCCTCCGCAACCTCTTTACCCTCTAACCCTAACGCGCTCGTCCTTCGCAAGGGCGTGACCGTTGGGAAGCTCGAAAATGTCCTGGCCGGCCATCACTCGGAGCACCCGCTCCTTATCATCGGCTTCTATCGGGCACGCCAGTCGGCAGGGCACGTCACCCCCTTGGGTGGCGAGAAGTTCCAGAGGGGCGTCGTGGTCGGGGGAGCCGGTTTCGGCCGTGAAGTTTACGACGAAGTCGGCAAGCCCACCCGCAAGGGTGACGCCCTGCGGCCGTTTGGCCGCCCGATCGAGGCCACCCTGTTGCCGAAAGGCACACGGGTGGAAAAGATCGAGACGCATGGCGGCAGCAACCGCTCGACCGCAGATGCGGTACTTGCCGGCCTGAAGTTGATGGCCGAGTTGCCGCAGACCTTTGTCTTGGCAGAGGGGCAGTCGGACCATACCTCCGCCTTCAGCTTCTCGGGTTTTCCCGAGGAGAAGGAGCAGTTCCCCGCGGAGCATCGGGCGGAGATGTTTTCCGTCGAGCGCCTCCTGCAGGGGTACTTGAGGCGGCGGGACGACGACCCCCACAAGGCTGGGTCGCTTTTCATGGAGACTCTCGGCTCGCGGAATTGGTGGATTGATCGTTCGGCCACCATGCGGGGACTCTCCGACGCGGAACGGATGGCGCTGGGCGAAAGACGGGAAGAGGTCGTCAAGGCCGCTTTCGAGACCTACCGCGAATGGCGGTTCAAACTGCGCCATAGCCCAAGGGGCTATGACAGGAGCGGATCTCGCCTGTGCTTCCTTGTCGCCATGGCGCCGGATGGTTGTTCGGCAAATGTCACCAACTCGCTTCGCTGGGCAGAAGCGTCCCTGCACCGGGAGGCTTTTGTCAACTCCGACGAGGAGTGGCAGGAGCTTAAAAACCGCGATCTTTGGGTCAAGGCCTGCGATGCTCTGGCAGAAGTTAGCCAGAGCTACGCGGGGGCATACCAGGCAACGTTTTTGGCCGGCGTAGAGGTCGTCGGGCGGTACTGGAAGGCCTCCTTGAACGAGGAAATTCCGGTACCCGAGGGTTTCACTTCGCTGGACCCCTGGAGCCACGAGAACTGGACGGATAGGCTTCTGCCTGTGGTCCATAGGGTCACGCGCGTACTCGTAGAGTACGTCGTACACGGGGGCAAAATTGCCGCGAAGGGGGAGTGGGTCAATCCAAACCCTGATCCGGCGGTATTTCTGCCGCCGTTGTCAGTTCTCACTGGCGACGACATGCCATCTGTACCAACCGCGAAGTCCGGCATGTAGAATCCGGACAAACACTGTCAAAATAGACAGGAGGACATTGAAGTAAATCTCTGGAGGAAGACGCTCAAAATAGCACTCGAGCATCTTCCTCCCCATTCTTGAGACTGGCATTTCAAAAACTCCCCCGGCCCCTCTTTGGAAAAAGAGGGGAGGAGGAAAAAGGAAATGGTGGTCTGAAAAGTGGTTTTCATTCGGATGGGCGCATTCGTGGCGCGCTATTCGGATGCTGTTCTTTGAAAATTTATTTCAGTTTCCTTAAGTACTTTTTGAGAAACTGAGCTGGCGTAATAATTTGAATTTCTTGAAATTGTTTGAGTTTCAGTAAGTGTTTGTCGCCGGAAACAATAAAAGAAGCGCCAGAAGATAAGGCGCAGGAAAGAAAGATATTATCGGTTGGATCCTCGGCAATAACCTGAAAGTGGTGCGCAATCGGAAATAGCTGAACCAAAACGACATTTTTTCGGCAATAGAGGCGGCGGTATGACCAGCCTGCTTAAGATAAGGACGGAATTTCGGTCTCCTTATCACCTGATAAAATTCTTGCAGGATTTCCGCTGAAGCGGCAATAACTAGAAGGTTATCCTCCGCCGCTTTCAGGATTTGGTGCGGTGCGCCTTTCCAAAAGACGGCTGAAATAAGTACATTAGTATCCAGGATGACTTTCACTTTTTGCGGCGGTAAGTTTCAATTTCTTTCTGGATTTCCCGAGCGGTCAGTTTAGGAAGTTTCACCAAAGAAGCGATTTCGGAAATTTTTCTGGCTGGTCTGGACAGTTTTTTGACAATAAGCGTGTCTTCCAAGGGCAACACAAAAACATCATCTCTTTTCCAGCTTCTAGGCAAAACTAAAGCCCCATTTTTAATTTTTGCTGTTTGGGTAGGCATAAATTAAAAGATATTGGCTAGTGCATCTTCATTTTAGCAATCGCAGAATTGCTTGTCAATTTGCCCAAGTGCTAAAAGTTAGTGCTGGGTGAACTTGATAATCAATTCCGCCTTTGCTAGAAAGGCACAAAACCAAAAAATTTTTGAGATCGGCATTTCAACCTCTCCTGTCCCTTCGGGACATCCTCCCCTCGCCAGGGGAGGAGAGGAAAAGGGAAATGGCGGTCTGAAGACGAGGAAAGCTTTTTGAAAACTGAATATCAAAAAACCGCCTTTTCAGGCAGTTTCTCGGGGCACGACACGAAAAGTATTGGTTTAGAATTTTTCCAGCTCTGCTAAATCTATCTGAACTCCAGTTTTGTCGGCGATCTGTTTCAACCATTTGGCTACCATCATGTCTCGCCCTTTGAGTACGAGATATCGTTTATCAGAGGGTTCCAGATGCGCAGTAAGTTTGGCAGATAGAGCTTTGAGTTCATTTTCGATAATATCTAAACGGTTATCAAAGTAGTCCTTCTGCTCCTGAAAGGCGCGGTTAATCAGCCGAGCTTGCCCTTCAAAGCCTTTGTCTAATAGTTTCTTTACATTTTCAAGAGTGAGTTGAGTCATGGCCTAATTCTAGCCGCGGCAGAATTGCTTGTCAATTTGTTCGCCTTCTCTCCCGGGTCAGAAAGGTATTAAGAGTTTTGCGCAAAACCTTCGGGTTTTGCATAAAACATCTCCTCCTTAATACAACTTTCTGCCCCAGGAGAGAATGTGGTAAACTGAAAAAGGCCTAAATCTAAAACCCTCCATGAAGAAACAAACGTTTTGGAAAAGCTCGGACCGCGCTTTTTTTGGGATAGTTTTGATTTTGATATTTTTCGGTTTGGCCGCTGTATCCTCGGCCTCGGCGGTTTTGTCTTTTGACCGGTTTGGAAACAACAATTATTATTTTTTCCGGCAGATTATTTTTGTAGGCGCAGGGCTTGCGGCCATCTTTATTGTAAGCCGGATAGACTATCATATCTGGAAAGCGTGG
>CAYNFS010000002.1:4153-18943 GCA_964396685.1 uncultured Candidatus Saccharibacteria bacterium
CTGCCGCAAGCAGGCTCTCAAATCGCCTCCGCCAGAAGCTGGTTTAAGGCCGGCTCATTTTTTTTGCAACCTTCGGAATTTGTGAAGCTGGCCGTGATTTTTTATTTGGCTTCCTGGTTTGAGAGAAAAAAAGAGGCCGAGAGCAACTTTTGGTTTGGCATCTTGCCGCCGATTTTGGTGACCGGCTTAGCCGTTGCTCTGATTATAGCGCAGCCCGATCTGGGAACAGCCGCGGTGGTCGCGATGATCGTCTTTGCCGTTCTTTTCGCCGCAGGCGCGCGTCTGCCTTATCTCGGCGTTATATCGGGATTCGGGATAGCCGCTTTGTGGTTTTTGGTCAAACTTTCGCCATCGCGCGCGGCGCGCATCATTACTTTCTTGGATCCTTCTTTGGATCCGCGCGGCATTGGCTATCATATCAATCAGGCTGTTTTGGCAATCGGCTCGGGCGGATTTTGGGGATATGGATACGCTGCCTCCCGCCAGAAGCATAATTATTTGCCGGAGCCCATAGGAGATTCAATTTTTGCGGTTATGGCCGAGGAGTTAGGTTTTTTGAGAATCGTTCTTTTGGTAGGCGCCTTTGCCGCACTTGGAATTTTGGGAATAAGAATCGCAAAAGGGGCGCCGGACAAATTTGGACAATTAACCGCTATTGGGATTACTTCCTGGATAGTTTTGCAGGCGCTCATCAACATCGGCGCGATTTCCGGCCTTTTGCCGCTCACGGGGATAACCTTGCCTTTCATCAGCTACGGCGGCTCTTCCATGCTTTCGCTTTGTATCGCCGTCGGCGTAATACTCAACATTTCTCGGCAAAGAGCCTGAAGTGTTATAATAAAACAAATGCGGCAAGTTGATGGGATTTTCAAGCACACAAAACAGTCGGAGAAAAAAACTGCGATAGCCGTTTTTTTGCTGTCCGCCACGGTTTTTCTTTTGTTTGTCGGCGGACTTGGGCAAGCAGGTTTGGGCCTAAAAGCCTCCAAGCAAATCTTGGGGGTCGCGACGAGCGGGATTGAGCAATTAAGATCCGGAAGCTGGAGCTCGGCGGCCGCAAGTTTTCGAGAAGCCCAAGAACAGCTAAGAAGCTCCAAAGAGATATTGGTAAAAATTTTGGGCAGCCTGCCGCAAGAGGCAAATCCCGAAATTTTGCTTGAGGCAAGCGGCCAAGTGGTTCAAGCTTTGGATTTGGCAACCAAAGGTGTGGCGGAGTTTCAAAGCCTGCGTTTGGTCTGGGATCAAAACACAAATTCCTTAAGCTCGGAATTTTACTTGAAGCTTAAAACTTCCCGCGAATACTTCGCCGCAAGCGTGCTGGAACTTTCTTCCGCAGTTTCTGATCTCGAAAAATTTAACTATCAGTTTTTGCCTCCAGATCTGCAAAGCACATTTTCGGAAGGAGTGACGAGAATAAGAAGCGCCAAAATTTTGGTCGAAGAGATCGCCGGCTTGCAGGGATTTGTTTTGAACCTCTTGGGGGGAGAGAAAAAGACTTATCTTTTGATATTTCAGAACAACAATGAGGCCCGTGCCACGGGCGGCTTTATCGGCACTTATGGCATATTGGAGTTTGCCAACGGTGGAATGAGGATTGAAAAAATTGAAAGCATTTACGCGCTGGACGGGCAGCTCAAAAAACCTATCGCCGCACCCGGCCCCTTGCAACGCGAGCTATCGCAATATTGGGGGACAAGAGATTCCAACTGGTTTGTGGATTTTCCGACATCAGCGAGGAAAACCCTGCAATTTCTGGAAGAGGGGGCGGGAATCTTGGCTTCGGGTGTGATTTCTTTCACACCAGACGTTTTTGAAAAACTTCTGGCACTGACGGGGCCGATAGATATGCCGGAATACGGGGAGGTTCTGACTGCGGAGAATTTCCGGGCAATTGTCCAGTATAGAACGTCTGTGGATTACGATCTTAAGCTTAATCAGCCCAAAAAATTCCTGGCTGATTTCACTCCGCGTTTCTTGGCCAGACTCCAGGGTTTAGATGAACCGCAATGGCTTGAAGTTCTTAACATTCTTTCGCAAATGATCGCGGAAAAGCAGATTTTGATGTTCTCTTTGGATTCCGACATAGAGGCGCAGATCGCAAAGTATGGAGCAGATGGGGCGGTCAGGCAAACGGCGGGAGACTATCTGGCGATAATTCACAGCAATGTCGGAGGAGGAAAAACCGACCGGCATATTTTGCAGAAAGTGGAAAAGCAGGTAAACCTTGATTCGGGAGGGCTGGCCATAATAAGGCTCAAAATCACCCGGACGCATCAGGGCTTTGACGAGAAATATTTCCCGAAAAATTTGGATTTTATGAGGATTATGGTACCCGCGCAAGCCAAGCTTTTGTCGGCTTCCGGTTTTGATGATTACGAATTGTTGCCTTCGCAAAGGCCTGACGCGGCAACAGATTCAGATTTGACTTCATGGGATTCTGACATCACGCGAGACGAAAAAACCGGGATGTATATTGGCAAAGAGGCCGGACACGCGTTTTTTGCCAATTGGCTGGAACTTTCGCCCGGAGAGACTAAAAGCGCAGAGCTTGTTTACGAAATTCAATTTGCAGCCTCGCAGACGTATACCCAGATCGTGCAGAAACAAGGGGGAGCACGGCCTTTTGAATTCAGTTTCGAGCTAAATTATCTGCCCGGCAATGTTTTTTACGCTTATCCGGAAAATTTGGTTAAGAACGGCCATAAAGCCGGAATCCTGGAGCAAGTTGATTCCGACCGCTTTTACGGGGTGATCGGGGAATGAAATTCTTAAAAGCCTCAATTTTGATTGGGTTTTTGGCATTGCTTTCGAAACTTTTGGGGTTGGCTCGGGTTTTGGTTTTTGCCAATCGCCTGGGCGCGGGGCAGGAATTTGACATATATGTGGCGGCTTTCCGGCTGCCTGATTTTATTTTCAACCTTTTGATTTTGGGCACTTTGTCGGTCGCTTTTATTCCCGTATTTGTTGAGTATCTGAACCGCGACCCCGAAGAAGCGGCCAAAATTTCCTCAACGATTTTTAATCTGACTTTTCTTGTGATGGGGGTTTTCGCCGCACTCGGAATTTTACTAAGCAGGTTTGTGGTAAAAATTATCGTACCCGGCTTTGATGCCGAAGCCCAAGCGCAAACCGCCGCACTGACGCGCATTTTGATGCTTTCACCCCTGCTTTTCAGTCTTTCCAGCGTTCTGACCAGCATTCTGCATTCCTTCAAGAGATTCGTGATCGTGGCCATAGCGCCTCTTTTTTATAATCTAGCCATAATTTTCGGGGCGTTGGTGCTTTATCCAAGTTTTGGTCTTTCGGGCATTGCGTGGGGGGTGGTTTTGGGCGCTTTCCTGCATTTTGTTTTGCAGATCCCATCGGCGGTTCGTCTCGGGTTTCGCCCTTTCAGATATTTTACGCTTTCCCATGCGGGAGTGAGCCAAATCGCCAGGCTTTTTTTGCCCCGCGTCTTGGGCATGGATTTGGGGCAGGTGAGTCTTTTGATCGCCTCCGTGCTCGGAAGTTATTTGGCCAGCGGCGCTTTGGCCGTTTTTTACATTGCCTACGATTTGGAAACAGTGCCTCTTGGAGTTTTTGCTCTCTCTTTCGCAATCGCCGCTTTTCCCGCCTTGTCGGAATTTGCGGCCAAGAAAGACATCGCGGGATTTAAAAAATTTTTTTCCGGCACCGCCGTTCAGATTTTGTTTTTGATGATTCCGATATCGGTTTTGATGCTCCTTTTGCGGGCGCAAATTGTGAGGCTTATTCCGGGGGCGCTTCAGGGTACAAAGTTTACTTTCGAGGACACTCGGCTTACCGCCCAAACTCTCGGCTTTTTCACCATCTCGCTTTTTGCCCAAAGCTTGGTACCGCTCTTGTCCAGATGCTTTTACGCGCTTCAGAACACGGTTATACCCGTAATTTCAGGACTGCTTGGCGCGGCAGTAAATATTGTTTTAGCCGTTTCCCTGCGGCCTATTGGCAATCCATACATTTTTGCCATTGCTTTTTCGGCGTCCGTCGTAGTGCAGATGCTGATTTTAATAGCAATCTTGCGTAAAAAACTCGGGGATTTGGGTGATGACGTTTTGATTTTGCGGGTCATAAAAATAACCGTTGCTTCTTTGGTAATGGGGATTTTTGCCTATATCACGCTTTATGTCGTAGCGCCGCTTGTCAATATGCAAACTTATTTGGGAGTTTTGATTCAGACTCTCTCGGCTTTGGTTGTTGCCTTGGCTACCTACCTGCTCGCCGGGCTTATCATCCAAATTCCGGAAACCAAAAATCTTTTGGGCGTGCTCAAAAACTGGTTTTTCAAATTCACCCGCCCGGTGACTTCGGCCATCGTCAACATGTTCACGGACGTGCGTTGACAAAAGTCCAATTTTCTGCTAGGATTTTGGGTAAAACTTAATATTGCCAATATGCTCAAAATCCTCCTCGTATCCTTGCTTTTGACACTTGTTTACTCTTGGGAAGAGTTCAAAAGGGTATTGAGGGTTTTGTTTTTTGGACTGGTTTTGAAAAAAGACCCCGGCAGATATTACAAAGCGCATCTAGATCAATTTGTCGGCATTTTGATTATGCTGGCGACTATCCCGATCGGGCTTGCTTATTTTCTCGCAAGCAACGGCTCCGCGTTTAATAAATTGGGAATCTTGGCGTTGGGTTTGTTCGCAGTTTCTCTGGTTGCCGCAGGAAGCAGTATTATGTTACGTCGAGGCAAACTGATTTCTGAATACGGCGGGATCGCCAAACTTGTCCCGATAACTTTTTCTCTCGCGGGGCTTGTTTCGCCGCTTTTTCGAAGCTTTGGCAATTTTGAGGCATTGCCGCGCAGGATGCTGGCAAAATTTGCTTTTTTCTTAAGTCTGCCGCCGCTTGCAGGATTGGTTTTTAAATATCTTAATAGCGCTAGTCCAGAAGTTTTGGTGCCGAATTTAGATCTACTAACCCTTGTGCTGGTCGCGGCCTTGTTTGCCAGAATCATAATTGATTTTTTGGAGCGGTATTTTCATCTCTACCGCTTGGAGAATTTATCCTCGTACTTTCGGGTGGTTTTGGGAATAATTTTGGCCACAGTGTTGCTGGCTGGACTGATAAGCTGAATTTTGATATTATTTGAGGTGAAATCAAACGGAGGGGTATTACAATGATGCCAATTTTTTTAGTTGCGGGACTATCTTTTTTTGTCCTTGCACTTTGGCTTTTCATGCTACGGGGGTTTGAAAATGACACTCGCTAGCATGGGGCCTATGGAATTTTGTTATACTTAAGATCACTATGGATCAAAGTAAGATTCGTAATTTGTCCATTATCGCGCACATTGACCACGGCAAATCCACTTTGGCTGACCGTTTTTTGGAAATCACGGGAACTGTCGAAAAGCGCAAAATGAGGGAGCAAATTTTGGATCAGATGGATCTCGAGCGCGAGCGGGGAATCACAATTAAATTGCAACCTGTCAGGATGCAGTATCAAGGCCACGAGCTAAATCTCATTGATACCCCGGGCCACGTTGATTTTACCTATGAAGTGAGCCGCTCTTTGGCCGCATGCGAGGGGGCTATTTTAGTAGTGGACGCAACACAGGGGATTCAAGCGCAAACGCTTGCGAATATTAATCTTGCGAAAGAACATAATCTTACTATCATTCCCGTAGTAAATAAAATTGATTTACCAAATGCGGAACCAGAAGCGACTGCGCAGGAAATCAAAGAAGCGTTTGGCTTTAAGGACAACGAAATTTTGTTTGTTTCGGCAAAAACCGGCGAGAACGTGGAACAAATTCTGCAAAAGGTGATTGATAAAATCCCCGCTCCCAGAGGGGATGAAAGCCAGTCTCTGCAGGCCCTAGTTTTTGATTCAAAATATGACAAACACAGAGGTGTCGTGGCTTATGTCAGGATTGTAAATGGCAAAGTTTCCAGAGGCGATCATCTTTTGATGATGGTCGCGAAAGTCCCAGCGCAAGCACTGGAGGTCGGTTATTTCAAACCGGAACTTGCGGGGGCGCTGGAACTTCAAGCTGGCGAGATCGGCTACATCGTGACGGGTTTGCGCGAGGTGACAAAAGCCAGGGTGGGGGACACAATAACTTCAGTTAAAACGCCGGCCAATCAAGCGCTTACCGGTTATCAAGAAATTAAATCCATGGTCTTTGCCTCAATTGTTCCGGCCTCCGGTGGTTACGTGCAGGATTTAAGAGGAGCTTTGGAAAAGCTCAAGCTAAACGATGCCTCTCTCGCCTTTGAGCCGGAAAATATCCCGTCATTGGGTTTTGGATTTAGAACGGGTTTTTTGGGGCTTCTTCATATGGAGATAGTGCAAGAGCGGTTGCGGCGCGAATTTGATCTTGACTTGATTTTTACGTCTCCTTCCGTTGCTTACCTCGTCAAGAAGAAGGACGGCGAAGATATCACGATTTACAGCCCCGCACAATTTCCTGATCCTTCTAATACGGAGAGCATTTCCGAGCCTTGGGTCAAGCTTGATATCATTTCTCCGTATAGGCATTTGGGCGGGATAATGAGCCTGGTCAAGGATCGGCGCGGAATTTTCATAAAGTCTTCGTACATAGGACACGGGCGTTTGAATCCGCATTTTGAAGCCCCGCTTTCCGGCATCTTGAGCGATTTTTATGACAAGCTCAAAAGCGTATCTTCGGGGTACGCATCCATGAACTATGAATTTGCAGATTACAGGGTGGAGGATTTGGTGAAACTTGATGTATTGGTAGCAGGCGAGAGGATGGAGGCATTTTCCCAAATAGTGCATAGAAGCATCGCCGAGCGTGAAGGCAGGCGGGTGGTCGAGAAACTAAAAAGTCTGTTGCCGAAACAACAATTCGCCGTTGCTTTGCAGGCCGCGATATACGGCAAAATTATCGCGCGCGAAACCATCCCGGCCTTGCGCAAAGATGTTACGGCCAAGCTTTACGGCGGGGATGTGACGCGAAAGATGAAGCTTCTGGAAAAACAAAAAAAGGGCAAAAAGCGCTTGAAATCCCGCGGCCGGGTGGAAATCCCCCAGCGCACATTTTTGGAGCTGATGAAAAAATGAGAAACAGAAAACTTCTCCAAAAAATCAGTATCGCGGCGGCCATAGTAGCCATCTTGGCTATGATTTTGTTCACACTGCTTCCGCTTTTGAGCGTCATTTAGAATACTATGCAATCGGGGTTGATTAAATCAAAGTTTTTTATCGCGGTTGGCCTGATAGCTTTGGTGATGATGGGCGTTTTTGCCAGCAGGGGGTTTTACAAAAAAAAACAGATCCAGCGAGAGATCAGCAGTTTGCAGGAAGAAATTGGCAAGCTTGAGACCAAAAACGAGGAAGTCCTTGACTTAATTAATTACTTCAAAACCCAGGAATACAAAGAACGACAGGCCCGTTCCCTCCTAAATCTGCAAAAGCCCGGGGAATTTGCCGTGGCCTTGCCGCCGCAGGAAGAGGAGGAGCCGGAGGCAGGGCCGCAAAGTATTAGAGAATCCGGAATTTCTAACTTGCAAAAATGGTGGGAGTACTTTTTTGAAAACGACAAATAACAAAATCCAAATGTCAAAAATTTTACTTACGATTCTCATTACGCTCGCCCTGTTAGCTTTGACACTGGCGTTTTTCGTGGCAGGGATTTATGGCTTCGGATGGAAGAGCGGCGTTGTCGAGAAATTTATCAAAATAGTGCCGGTACCGGCAGCGATAGTGAATGGCGATTTTGTGAGGCTTTCGGATTTTTATCAATACGGAAAACTCTACGAAAGTCTGGTGCGAAACCCTGCGGGAGAGACAGAGCGCAGGCAGATTTTAGACAAACTCGTGGAAAACAAACTCATTCGCCAGTTAGTCCAAAAACGCGGTATTGTGGTGACGGATCAGGAAATTGACAGATTTTATCGTCCTATTTTGCGGAAAGTCCAGACTGAAACAAAAGATGTGCCGGCGAATTTTGAGGAACTGGTGGTTAAACCGGAGCTTGAAAAGATATCATTGCAGATTTCTCTGCTCGCGGCTGATATTGACTCAAAAGGCTACAAAAAAGCTCTCCGAGCTCTCGCCGAGCTTAAAAAAGGGGGGGACTTTGCACAGACTGTCAAACTTTACAGCGAAGATGAAGCAAGCAAATATATCAATGGCGAAATTGGTTTTGTGAGCGCTGATGAATTGCCGTTTTGGATTTCTGATATCATTTTTGATTTGGAATTGAATGAGATAAGCGAGATTGTTGCTACTCCCGAAGGCTACCGGATTTTTCAGGTAATTGCCCGAGACGACACGGTAAGCCCGGGGCGCGTGCAAGTAAGGCAGGTTTTAATAAAAGGCAAGGATTTTGAGGAGTATTTGCAAAAAGTTAAAGAAAATTCCAGGATTTTCGTCTTTGATAAAATATGGTAACATTTAATTGCGTTTTTCCAAACCCAAGGTTGAGAGACGGGTTCCCTGCCCGCCACGGCTTGAGCGGGTGTAGTACAATGGCAACCCCAAAGCAGCCCGCCAAGGCGGGGCCGCTACGGGGTAAATACGCCAGCTTCCTCCGCCCTCCTCGTAGCGGTTTGGGAGCGGGATTAGTATAGTGGTAGTATGCAACCTTCCCAAGGTTGAGGCGCCGGTTCGATCCCGGTATCCCGCTTCGAGGCAGCTACGACGACAGGCAAGCTTAACGAGGGGTTCGGCCTGCCCCGTAGGGAAGCGAGGCTTCTCCTACCGGGGTTCCTCTCACCCGCTAATAAGCTAAATATTCATCTTAATTCTATGGATTTAGAAAGAGGGCTGTCTAAAGAAGAACTTAACGAATCGGAACGATCAGAAAAAATAAGGGCACGGATTAAAGAGTTGCTTCCGATCATTGTGCCGGAGATAACTTCCGAGGTTGAATCCAAGTGGGGGAAAGTGCCAAGAGACATAATGAATAGAGTGCTTAGCACACTTGATTCGTATGACATTGCACGGATGTCTGGCATGGCTGAATGGTCACATTTGCTTTACCGGGAAGCAGTCTATTCCAAAAGGGAAAGCAAGATTCTTCGTGCAATTATTTCCGAATTTAGACCTAATATATATTATATACTGCATGAGGAAGAGCTCCTGAAAATGGGAAAATATTTAAGCGATCACAAATTGGGCATAGTTAACAGGACTGATATAGCGGAGATATCAAAGGTAAACCCCGCCTGGATCAAATTTCTTAATTGGTATAAATCGTCGCATAGGGTGAATGTTTTACAGAAAAGGCTTGGTTTAGAATCGTTTGCGTTTTTAGGCATTCCAGAACCAACCCCGGAAGAGATTCGAAACGCTATAGATTATGAAAAAGCAAGAAGAGACCCAAGTAGCCGAGTGAACTACGAGGGTGAATATAGCTTTGAGCCAAAGATGGACAGAAGGACCAGCAGAAAGCCGAATTTGAGTGAGCAGGAAGGCGAGCCGCAAGATTAAGAATTGTGCGTGCCGATGTGTGTTGATAAACATTTGGTAAGTTATCGGATGAGGCAATAGCGGGCGAGGATGGCGGTGCTTTAGTAACCGGAACAGGTAAGGTTCTAACATCATTCACTATCCCGCTTTGGCGATGGCAGGCTGGGTTCCCATTATCCGTTTTTAGTCAAATAACTTTATCTAGTTTATTGTGACACAATTGTAACGGTCGTAATTTTTGTGTCACTTGTTTGGGAATTAGAAGGCCGTTTGGCTAGGATGGTGAGGCGGGGGATAGGGACAAAAAAATGATAAAGAACTCCGCGGTGTATAAATGGGTGGGGATAGTAATATTGGCTAGCCTTGCTCTATTGATAGTGGCGGTTTTCATTGACGCGCGAGAGCTTTTAGGCTTGAAGCTAGAGCCATCCGTGGAGGCCGAATACAAAGCAACTCTGCGCGGAGAGGAGTATATTGTTAGATATCGTCCAAAAGAGGCCATTGCTCCTTTTTTTGGAAACGCCAGAAATGAGTTTGGGACTGGCTACGCTCTTGTCCGCGATGATTTGCCGAAATCAGCGCAAAAATTTGTAATGTATCACGAAATTTACCATTTGCAAGACGAGACGCACCGAAACATTATCTCCCGCGAAATTCACGCCAACCTTGCGGCCTTGCCGTATGCACCTTTTGGTTTTTTGCAAACAGTTTTTTTGACCTTCTCTGATCCTGAAAGAATCAGATACTATTTTCAACTAGTTTTCTAGTTAAATCGGGCCGATGCCGAGAGAGGTAAGTTTCATGTTCGTTGTCTTGTCATTGCGAGGAGTGAAATGACGAAGCAATCCCAAAGGTATTTGGGATTGCTTCTCCCGACGCAAGGTCGGGATCGCAATGACATCATTTTTTACTTTATTTCTTCAAATTTCACTTGACTCTCCGGCAAAATTCGACCGATGACCGCCTTGATCTTAAGTCCCGGATATTTTGTCAAAACCGCGTCCTTGGCTTTTTTTAGGTCCGCTTCATGCGTCCGATTTTCTTCCTCATCTGAAACAAAAGCAACTTTTCCCCCATACGCGCCGCAGTCAGTGTGGTTCATCAAAATTACTTGGCTGATATTGTGCAGGCGCTGGGATACTTCTATTTGGGACATAACAAAATCGTGATTTTTGACACCGCCGGCGACGGACACAATGTCACAATTACCAAGCAGGCCGTGTTCTTCCAAGTATTTTTTGATCGCCTTTTGGAGGCGAAAATCAATGCAATGGACGACGAGAGCTTTGCAAGTGTGGGACATGACAGCTTCATTGTAGATAAATTTTCCGCGTTAAGCAAAGTTTGATAACGTAATGGAATGTAGCTACAAACATCTCTCCCAATTTACACGCAATTGCGTGTAAATTGGGAGAGGATAGTTAAATGGTTAATCAGATTAAAAGTTTCTTTGAAACTCTCAATGAGAGGAGAATAAAAAATCGGCCGCGCAACGGATGTTCGGTACTAGAACTCATCTCAAAATTGATTTTTCCCCGCTTTCCGTCATTCCCGCGAAAGCGGGAATCCAGTAAATAAGCCAAAATCTGGATTCCGGATCAAGCCCGGAATGACAGAAAACTAATTTTGAGATAGGCTCTACTCATTAGCTGCCTCCATTTCATCTTGTTGAAATTTTGGTACCACCAACGAGTGGTTGTACTTGAGAAAATTTAAAAAGTCAATTATGATTTACTTGTCAAGCCGAGTACTAGAAACCTTGTTTCAGTACCGGGCAAGCAGCAATTAAATTCGCCGGAGTAGCTCAATGGTAGAGCAATCCCTTCGTAAGGGAGAGGTTGGAGGTTCAAGTCCTCTCTCCGGCTTGCGAAAAATTAGTCACGTGTCAAGGCCGCTGTGGCTTGACACCGTGTGTCGTAAATAAGGAAAATTAAGGCAGGAAATCCTCAAAAGCTTTCCAAATAGGGCTTTTTTTGTTATGATGGGTTTACGAAATACGAATTGTTACGAATATACGAATGGTAGACGAGAAACAAAAAAAGCCCCTTAACAAAAGCGAATTGGTTTCGATCGCCTTTCAGCTCGGGTTTATCATTGCGATACCGGTGGTGGTTTTTGGGTTCGTGGGCAAGTGGCTGGATGGCAAGGCCGGGACTCATCCGCTCTTGACGTTGATTGGGATATTCACGGCGATTGTTTTTACAAGCATTTGGATATATAGGAAATTCAAAGACTATTTTAAGAAGTAATGTCAAATTTCAAAGTTCAAATTTCAAATCAATACCAAATGACTAAATGTCAAAAAGTCAGACATTTGGATTTTGACATTAGAAATTCAAGCATGCTAGCAATACCGCCTTTGGCGGCCGAAACCATTTTTCACATCAGCGGTTTTCCCGTAACCAACACTTATATCAATTCAACTATTGTTTTGGTTTTATTTTTAGCGCTAGGGCTTATCCTGCGCCGTCGGGCAAAAGAGATTCCCGACAAGATTCAAAACTTTGCCGAAGGCCTTCTGGAATTTTGCCTGAAGTATGTCGACCAAGTAACCAAGGACCGCAGGAAATCTTTGAAGTTCCTGCCGCTTGTCGGTTCCCTCTTCTTTTTCATCCTAATTTCCAATTGGATTGGCGTTTTGCCTGGAATCGGCTCTATCGGACGGTGGCTTTCCGTGCACGGACAGACCGAACTCGTTCCCCTGTTCCGGCCGGCGAATACCGATCTCAATATGACCCTGGCCATGGCTGTGCTTGGCATAGCGGCCACGCACGTTTTCGGAATCGTCGCCATAGGCTTCTGGCGGTATGCGAACAAGTTTGTGAAGTTGGGCGACATTTGGAAAAGCTTTCGCAAAGGGGGGGTGAGCATCTTCGTGGCGTTTGTGGAGTTCGGCGTGGGGCTCATCGAGATTTTTTCGGAAATCGCCAAAATGGTCTCGCTTTCTTTGCGGTTGTTTGGCAACGTGTTTGCCGGAGAAGTGCTGCTTGCGGTTATGGGGAGCTTGGCGGCTTTTGTGGTGCCTTTGCCTTTTATCGCGCTTGAAATCTTGGTCGGATTCATTCAGGCCGTGGTCTTCGCCATGCTGGTGCTGGTATTTCTGACAATGTCAACGATGGATGTGGAACATGCAAAACATTAAATCAACCTCTCCCTTTATCCCTCCCCTCGTCAGGGGAGGGTGGAAGGGAGGGGTGGAGTCCGCCGACGCAATAAATTCAAAATAAATAATTAAGCGTCGAGCAGGACCAAAGAAAGGACAATTAATATGGCGGCATTAGATCCGGAAACCACGGCAACCGTTATCAAAGGTCTGACGATTGCAATTGGAGGCATTGCCCCCGCAATTGCCATCGGCAAGACGGCTAGCAAAGCCATGGAGTCAATCGGCCGAAACCCGGAATCCGCGGACAAAATTTTCGTGCCGATGCTTCTGGGCATGGCGTTTGCCGAGGCCATTGCGATTTACGCGCTGGTGATTACGTTTATTTTGTAAGATTAGTGCGTCATTGCGAGCGTCAGCGAAGCAATCCCAACGAGATTGCCACGCGCCCTATGGGCGCTCGCAATGACGGGAAAAATATGGACTTCTCAAGCTTCATTGTCCTCGCAGTCGAACAAGCGGCAGAACAGGCCGGAGAAAGTGCCGGGTTTATTGGCACTCTGGGTTTGAACTGGAAGCTTTTTTTAGCACAGCTCATAAACTTCGCGATTGTGCTTTTGATCCTGTGGAAATGGGTGTTCAAGCCGATTGGTGGGGCTTTGGAAGCAAGAAGAAAAAGGATTGACGACTCGCTTCGCAAAGCGCAAGAGATAGAGACCCGGATGCAGTCAGCGGAGAAAGAATATGAGCAACGTTTAAGGCAGGCGCAAGCCGAATCCGCAAAGATCTTGAGGCAAACTCAAGCCCAGGCCGAATCTGCCAAGCAGGAAACGGCAGATGCGGCAAGAATTGAAGCCGAACGCATTCTGGCAGACGCGAGAGCCGCGATAGAAGCTGATAAGGAAAGGATGTTTGCCGAGCTTCGCGAGGAAACCGCTAATCTTGCGGTAATGGCCACGGAGAAGATATTGAGAGAAAAATTGGATGAAAAGAAGGATAGAGAAATCATAGAAGCAGCATTAAAATCCTTAAGAAGTAAGTAAGAATTGTCATTACCAGACTTGATCGGGTAATCCAGTCTATCATTCCCACTCCCCGATCAGGTCGAGGACAAGTTTCGTGGGAATGATAGAAAAGAAGATGAGATATTCGGCCAAACAATACGCGATAGCGCTTTATCAGGCGATTTTTGAAACGGACGCCAAAGATCAGGAGAAAATTTTGACGAATTTTGTGTCAGTGCTTAAGCAAAACGGCGATTTGGGCTGTGTTAATGAGATTGAGCAGGAATTTTACGGCTACGAGAGGGAGGCGAAGGGAATTAAAATCGCGCAAGTCGTCTCGGCAAGAGAATTAACTCTTGATGAGGAGCGCAACATTATCAAAAAGTTAAACGAATTTGTAGGTAGCAAGGTTGAGCTTAAGAAAAAAGTTGACGAGGGACTCGTAGGCGGCGTAGTGATCAAGATTGGTGATGAGAGAATTGATGGATCGGTGAAAGGAACATTGGAACATTTAAAATCAAAATTAGTAATGTAACGGTATGCCTCAAGCAAAATCCATTATAGAAGAATTAAAAAAGAAAATTGCCGGCTTTGAGCCTTCGGCCAAAGTCGAGAAAGTCGGCGAAGTTTTGGAGGTAGGGGACGGGATCGCCAGAATTTCTGGCTTGTCCCAAGCGGCAGCGATGGAAATGGTGGAGATTGAAACTTCCGGCGGTAAAGTAGCCGGCGTGGTTCTGAATTTGGAAGTATCTCAAATTGGCGTAGTGGTTTTGGGCGAACACGAGGCAATAAAGGAAGGCGATTTGGTGAGGGCAACCGGCAGGATTCTTTCCGTGCCGGTGGGGGAGAGCCTCGTAGGCCGCGTGGTCAATCCTTTGGGGAGGGCTTTGGATGGGAAGGGCGAGGTTAAGACGCAAAAATATTATCCGATTGAGAAAGTCGCCCCGGGAGTCATAACCCGCGAATCAGTAAAAAAGCCTTTGCAGACCGGAATCAAAGCAATTGACTCAATGATTCCGATAGGGCGCGGACAGCGAGAGCTTGTCATCGGCGACCGGCAGACCGGCAAAACCGCGATTGCTATAGACACGATCATCAACCAAAAAGGGCAAGATGTGATTTGCATTTATGTGGCGATCGGTCAGAGGGAATCAAAGGTCGCCAAAATCGTCAAGGAATTAAAAAAGCGCAGCGCCATGGATTATACGATTGTCGTGCTGGCGGGCGCATCTCAACCGGCGGCTTTCTCTTACATCGCGCCATACGCCGGATGCGCAATAG
>CAYNFS010000002.1:18953-77873 GCA_964396685.1 uncultured Candidatus Saccharibacteria bacterium
GCAATAGGCGAATATTTTATGGATTCCGGACGCGACGTCTTGGTTGTGTATGACGATCTGTCAAAACATGCTGTCGCTTACCGGCAGATTTCCTTGCTTCTGCGCCGCCCGCCGGGACGCGAGGCTTACCCGGGAGACGTGTTTTATCTTCATTCAAGGCTTCTAGAGCGGGCCGCCAAATTAAATAAAGATTTTGGCGGCGGATCCTTGACTGCTCTGCCGATTATTGAAACACAGGCCGGAGACGTTTCCGCATACATTCCAACCAATGTCATTTCCATCACAGACGGTCAGATTTATCTGGAGACAGATTTATTTTATCAAGGCATCAGACCCGCATTGAATGTAGGCATCTCTGTATCCCGGGTCGGGTCGGCTGCGCAAATTAAAGCCATGAAAAAGGTCGCCGGGAAGTTGCGTTTGGACATGGCGCAATTCCGGGAGCTTGCCGCTTTTGCCCAGTTTGCTTCGGATCTGGATGAGACGACCCGCGCCCAGATTGAGCGCGGCCGCAGAATCACGGAAATTTTGAAGCAACCGCAGTACGTCCCAATGCCGGTTGAGCACCAAGTTGCCATTTTGTACACGGTAATTAATGGATATTTGGATAGTATTCCTGTAGAAAAAGTCAGAGAGTTTGAAGATAAGTTTCACGAGTATCTCAAGGCGAACGCAAAAGATTTGCTCAATCAGATAAGGGTGAAGAAAGAGTTGGAAGGAGAGGTGGAAGAGAAGCTGATGAGAGTAATTGGCGAATTTAAACAATTCGCAAATGTATGATTAAACAATCCCTCCTCCCCAGGAGTGGGGACGAGCCGGAGGGGAGGTCAGAAGAAGAAAAAATAATTGTCATTGCGAGGCTGCCTCGTGCGGCCGAAGCAATCTCAAAAATGTAAAGATTGCTTCCCCCTCGCCAAGCTCGGGGTCGCAATGACAGATAACCGGCATGCCCTCATCAAAAGAATTAAGAAGACGAATCAAATCAATCCGCTCTACGCGCCAGATAACACGCGCCATGGAGATGGTTTCGGCCGCCAAGATGCGCAAGGCCCAGACGCAGGCCCTAAATACTAGAATTTACGCGCGCCTCGCCTGGGAGCTTATCCAAAATTTAAGTCGCAAAACTCATTCAAAAATGCACCGACTCTTGCGCAGACCAAAGCAAGTAAAAAAAATTGGCATCGTGCTTATGAGCTCTAATCGCGGATTGATCGGCAATTTTAACAACCAAATCGCGGCCTCTGCCATAAATTACGCCAAAAAATATCCCGAGGCCGAATTTGTCACATTGGGCAAAAAGGGCAGAGACGCGGTGAGAAAAAGAGGATTTACGATTGCGGCCGAATTTGAAAAAAAAGAAGCCGCGATGAGCATTGCGGACTTATTGGCCATGGCGCGATTGGTGATAGAGGATTTTGTATCGGGCAAATATGACAAAGTAATTTTGGTTTACATGGATTTCATAAGCACTTTGAGGCAGAAGCCGCGCGTGCGGGAGCTTTTGCCGCTGGCCCAAAGACCAGACGAAACTTTGGGAGCGGTTGGATTTGAGAGCGTAGATTCCGTAAACTACAAACTGCAAACTGCTGACTATCTTTTCGAGCCATCCGCAGACCAAGTCCTAGAAGTGCTTCTGCCCCGCTTGACAGAGGTGCAGATTTATCAGGCTTTTCTCGAAACGGTCGCCTCGGAACATTCGGCCCGGATGATTGCCATGAAAAACGCCACGGACGCGGCGGCGGACCTTATTTCCGAATTAACTCTAGAATTTAACCAGTTGAGGCAAGAGGCAATCACCAAAGAGATTAGCGAGATAGTCGCAGGGAAATTAGCATTAACATAATATGAACAAAACAGGAAAAATTACGCAAGTTTTGGGTCCGGTGGTGGATGTGCAATTCCTGGAGTACCAGCCGGCCATCTACGGTGCATTAACGACCAGGCGGCCGGAAAGTCAGGCTGTGGCCGCAGGGACGGGTCGCGGCGATCAGATTATCTTAGAAGTGGCTCAAGCCTTGGGCGGCGGAGTGGTGCGCACGGTCGCCATGGACTCAACCGACGGACTGGTTCGGGGGCAGGAAGTCGTGGATACTGGGACGCCTATTAGCGTGCCGGTCGGGAAACAAGTGCTAGGCCGGCTGTTTAATCTTTTGGGCGAGCCGATTGATGGCGGTGAGAAGGTCAAAGGCGAAAAAAGCTATCCTATCCACAGGCCCGCGCCGTCCTTTGTTCAGCAGTCAACGGAAACCAAGATTCTGGAGACCGGCATTAAAGTCGTTGACCTGATAGCGCCGATTGTCAAAGGCGGCAAGGTAGGCCTTTTCGGAGGCGCCGGCGTCGGCAAAACCGTTGTTATCCAAGAGCTCATCAATAACATCGCCAAAGCGCACGGCGGAGTTTCGGTATTTGCCGGAGTCGGGGAGCGGACTCGCGAGGGAAACGACTTGTATCACGAGATGAAAGCGGCAAAGGTTTTGGACAAGCTAACCATGGTTTTTGGCCAGATGAACGAGCCTCCGGGTGCTCGCGCCCGAGTGGCGCTAACAGGTCTTTCGATGGCCGAGTATTTCCGCGACGAGCAGGGACAGGACGTTTTGATGTTTATTGACAATATTTTCCGTTTCACCCAAGCGGGATCTGAAGTTTCGGCGCTTTTGGGGCGCATTCCTTCGGCCGTCGGCTACCAGCCGACCCTGGCCACGGAGATGGGCGAACTGCAGGAGCGCATAACTTCTACCAACAAAGGCTCGATTACTTCGGTGCAAGCCATCTATGTGCCGGCTGATGACCTCACCGACCCCGCTCCCGCTACGACTTTTGGCCATCTTGATTCAACTGTCGTGCTGTCCCGGTCTCTCACCGAACTTGGAATTTACCCGGCAGTTGATCCGCTTGATTCGACCTCGACGATTTTGGATCCGGGCATTGTCGGGAAAGAGCATTATGAGGTGGCGCGCGGCGTGCAAAAAGTATTGCAGCGTTACAAGGATTTGCAGGATATCATCGCGATTCTTGGGATTGAAGAGCTGTCGGATGAGGACAAAATAACCGTGGCGCGTGCACGCCGGATTCAAAGATTTCTGTCCCAACCCTTCTTCGTGGCCGAGACATTCACCGGCCGTCCCGGCGTTTACGTGCCGCTTAGAGAGACGATCAGCGCTTTTCGGATGATTTTGGACGGAAATCTGGATGACGTGCCGGAGCAGGAGTTTTATATGAAAGGCGGGATAGATCAGGTGAAAAAAACTTAATGAAAAATTTTAATATCAAAATGCAAAATGACAGTGTAAAATGTAAAAATTTTAAGATTTTGAACTGTAATTTTGAATTTTGATTTTTGCATTTTGAATTACTATATGGTAAAAAAAAAGATAAAATTCAAGATTGCGACTCCGGAAAGAGTGGTGTTCGAATCGGAGGCCGATTCTGTGACTTGTCCCACGCAAATGGGCGAGGTTACGATTCTGCCAAACCACATTCCGCTGGTTGCCAATCTTAATGCCGGCGAGCTCAAGGTGATTGAGAACGGGTCGCCGCGGCATTTTGCAGTGTCCGGCGGTTTTATTGAGGTTCGTCCAAAAAATGAAGTTATAGTTTTGGCGGATGCCGCCGAGCGCGAGGAAGAGATAGACATCAAAAGAGCGGAAGAAGCAAGGCAGCGTGCTCGCAAACTCATGGCTGAAGAGGTAAAAGACGCTGAAAAATTTGTTGAGGCGCAGGCCCTGCTCGAGCGTTCTCTGGCGCGCATTAAAGTGGCGAGGAAACGAAAATACAAAGACGTCGGGAAACAAATGTGATATTATCAAATCATGAGTTTGACAAAACTTAAATCAGCTTGGCCAGAGAAGAGCAGGCTTTCTCAAGGCGCTTTTGGGATTGTGAGAATTTTACGCAAAGCGGGCTTCGAAGCATTTATTGCCGGAGGTGCGGTGAGGGATGCGGTTCTTACGCGCCCTATCAAAGAGATTGACATCGCGACTGCGGCAACGCCAGATATCGTCAAAAAATTATTCAGGAAAACAATACCGACTGGAGAGAAACATGGGACGGTCACGGTTTACCCCCACTTCATCTCCCCCTATTTTCGGAAACGAAAACAGGGGGAGAAAGAGAGGGGGTCGGGATATGAGGTCACGACGTTCCGCAAAGAAGGCCCTTACCGCAAGCATCGCTGGCCTACAAGAGTGAAGTTTCTAAAAAGTGCCGAGGAAGACGCCAAAAGGCGGGATTTCACCGTAAACGCGCTTTTTTACGATCCGGAAACCCGCGAAGTTTTGGATTATATAAACGGCATTGCGGACATCTCACACCGTCGAATCAGATTCATAGGCAACCCCGAAGACCGCATAAGAGAGGACGCGCTTCGGTTGTTGCGGGCGGTGCGGTTCGCGACAATTTTGCAATTTGATCTGGCTCGCGAGACGCAAAAAGCTATCAAAAAAAATGCTAGACTCATCGCGAAAATTTCTGCCGAACGCGTCAAACAGGAGCTGGATAAAATTTTGATATCGCCTCGCGCATCCGTCGGATTTGGGCTTTTGGACATTGTCGGACTTTTGGCACTCGTTCTTCCGGAGATTAAAAACCTGCAAGGGGTGAGTCAGCCAAAAAATCAGCATTCGGAAGGCGATGTTTACACGCACAGTCTTCTGGCGCTTGAGGGACTTGATGAACATTATGATCTTGCCACACGCTATGCGGTTTTGTTTCACGATATTGGCAAAGCCAAAACGCGGGAGATTAGAGAGGGCAAAATTACTTTTTATAATCATCAGAATATCGGCGCCGATATGGCGGGAAAAATCTGCAAACGCTTGAGATTCAGCAAAGCCGATACCGAAAAAATCGCTTGGCTGGTCAAAAATCACATGGTGCCGAATGATTTCGCGCAAATGCGCTTGGGAACGCGCAGAAAATGGGGACTATCTCCCCATTTTCAAGACCTTTTATTGCTCTACAAAGCCGATGCTCAAGCCTCGCTTCCTTCCTCGGGCAAGCCTGACACTAACCCTGTTGCGTATCGTGAGGGCTTGAAGATTCTTAAAGAGATAAAAGAGCATCCGGAGCTTAAAAAGCCGCTGATATCTGGCAATGACGTTATGAAAGTTCTAAAAATCAAAGAAGGGCCGTTGGTTGGCAAGATTTTACGGCAGGTGGAAGAAAAAAAACTGGCGGGAAAGATAAAAACCAAAGCGCAAGCACTTGACTTTTTGAAAAATTTGCGCTAAAATTGTTTTAGCAGACTGAAAATTGGCCCAAAAGAAACAAAAATAATTAACTGCCCCGATGTTTTTGACACGGGGTTGGAGAAAATACGATGGCGAAGAGAAAAAAGGCCAAGAAGAAAAAGAAGAGAAGATAAGTGTCCGGAGAACGTTTGACGTTCTCATCACGACTTCGCGGCTAAACAACGAAAAACCCCTCTCACGAGGGGTTTTTCTTTTGAAATGAGCAGACTTGTCTTTAATGGCGGGCGTTAGTGAATGATGTGGGAACGTGGTTTAGGGAGAATCCAAATTTCTGTTATGAGGCTATCCTATAACTTCTTCTCTGTATGGATTTATTCCGATTATAGAGTGGTTTCTTCTTTCTATCTTTTTGAAGCCATAAGAGATACTTTCTCCGCTATTCCGATCTAAAAGGTACTCACTAGATCCATTTCTACCTATCAATATATCATCCCTTACCAAAATTTCGTCGTAACTCCAGACAGAACTTTCACCAGTATTTTTGTTTAACAGATATTCTCTTCGTCCAATTTTACCAATAGGTACACCATTTTTTACCATTATTTCATCGTAACTATAAATAGAGCTCTCTCCAGATCTTTTATTTGTTATTACGCACTCTCGTCTGCCGTTTCTCCCTATCCAAATACCCCCTCTTTCAAAAATTTGATCATAACTGTAGGTTGAACCTTCACCTGTATTACGATCGATCAAATACTCTCTGCGACCCGTTCTTCCGACAACGACTCCGCTCCTTTCCTCAATACTATCATAACTGTATACTGATTCCCGACCGTTGGCGTTTATGAAGTAAAATCTATTTCCTACTTTTCTTGTCCTTAGTCCTACATTCTGACGCCCTTCATTCGATTGCTGCGCAGTCTTTGTGCTATCTCTAGTCCTGAGATATTCCTCTCTTTTTCTACGTAATAATTCGTCTATTTCTTCCCGCTTTTTTCTCAAGCGCTCGAATGGGTCTTGTCCGCCTTCTTGGAAATGTTTATGGCTTTCTTCATAAGCACTTCTGGTTCGTTTTTCAGCCTCTTCCCAATCTGTAGTAGCATCTCTACGCGGTCGTCCTCCTTTTGGATTTGGATGAGAGGCATTTATACGAATATTGTAAGCTCTTCTTTTATTAGGATCCTTTAAGGTAGTATATGCCTCAGTAATAAATTGATATCTTAATAAATCACCACCTCGATCTGGATGATATTTTTTCGACAAATTTACAAAAGCAGTTTTAATTTCTTCGTCACTGGTTTCGGGAGTCAAGCCCAATAGCTCGTAATAAGTCTGATTTTTATATTTTTCTTCAGGACTATATCCTTTTTCTCGTTCAGGCATAAGGAAAATATTATGGAAACGGGCCCGACCGGATTTGAACCGGCGATTTCCTCCGTGACAGGGAGGCGTCATAAACCAGGCTAGACCACGGGCCCATATCCTTTTGAATACCGGCGGGAGGATTCGAACCTCCGACCTAGGGCTTATGAGTCCCTCGCTCTAACCTGCTGAGCTACGCCGGCACTTGGTTGCGGGGGGCGGATTCGAACCGCCAACCTCAAGGTTATGCATACCACTGCAACTTTCATTGCTCCGCCGTTTGCGGATTTGTGGTCTGGACTTTCTCTTCATCCCCCGGATACCAGGTCTGAAGGATGCCTACCATAAAGTCTCTACACCTTCTCCGATCTAATCGGAGCTTGGCTCGGGATTACCACCGCTCTCTAGGCTCCCCCGAATTTGATAGGAGTCATGTCGAAATTTCTTTCGGCACAGCCCATTTTGAAATTAGTCCAAAAGCTTCACGGTAGGCGGCGGATTTAGGCTTCCTCTGACGTTTGTCAGTTTCCACGAAAGTCAAGGTACTACCGTAAGCTATGAATACTTCAACGGGAAACATGTAAAAAATCTGCAAATCGGGAATATAGACCAGGGCAAAATCGAAATCTTGTGAACTGTACAATTCGCGCTGCATTACGCGGCGATTGGTCTTTGTGCGCCTCACATCTGCCACAAAACACTGATCTTTGCTGTTAAACCAAGCGCATTTGATTTGCAATTTGACAAGCCAACCTAATTGTAAAATTTCATTATGGCGGCTTGTTCAGCTAAGTCTCCCTTGAGTTTGGTACTCATAATTGGGCTAATTTATAAGGTACTTGAGCCTTGCGAGCTGCCAATTGCTCTACCCCGCGATGCACACCCAAATATACTAACATAAAGTATCAGACTTTTCAAGAATTTGGCATGATGTTATAATTGAAAGCAAATGACTTCAACAATAACTTTGCTTACAAGCGCCGTTGTTACGTTTTTGGCTCATCATTTTGGCGAGAAGTTTTTCACGCGCAACTGGACAAAACAAATCAGATTGACGATCAAAGGCTACCAAATACACCACAGCTTTTGGGGCGCTGTGGCAATTGTCATCGCAACTATTTTTACAAGTGGCACAATCATGTTCGCCCTTTTGGGCTACGGGCTCGGCAGCATCTGGCAGCACAAAAAGACCCACAACTCCTTGAGTGAAAAGGGCCTTGTTTTTATAACCAGAGTGGTAAGAAAATAAAACTGTAAGGAAAACCCCTCCCCGCATTGTTGTTCCCAATTTACACGCAATTGCGTGTAAATTGGGAATTTGGTTTTTTTATCCGCCTCCGCCGAATATCATGGTTTTAGCCGCGGGGCTGGATATTGCCCGAATTTCAGATTTCTGTCATTGCGATCCCGACCTTGCGTCGGGAGAAGCAATCCAAAACTAATCTCAAACGAGGTTGTTTTTTACGCATCTTACCTCGTTGCACGGTTTTTGTCGATCGACCAAAACGGTGCAATGGGAGTTTAGGAGGGAAATTTGAACTTGCAGATTTTTGCATGTTTCTGATATGCTGTACTATCAAAGCCGGAAGTTTGACGACTTTGAAATTTGACAATCAAAAGGAGTTAAAATGAAAAATCTGAATGCAGGCCAGCGGCTTTGGGAGGCGCAGAAACAGCAAGGCACCGGCCTTTGCATAGGCCTCGACCCGCATTTTAATCCCCAAGCGGGATTCGACGAAGATCTTTACCTTTACTACGCTAGCCAGGACACCACTCTTTGGTTCTCGAACTTCTTTCACTTGCTGGCCGAATTCCCCGGCCACAACGGCCGCCTTGGCGGCCACAGAGGGCCGGTGTTTCTAAGTGGTGTGACCAACTACTGCCTCCGGGTGGTGGAGGCCGGTTGGAAAAACGGTATCTGCATATTCAAGCCGCAATCCGCTTTCTACGAACAGTTCGGACCTGTCGCCTTCATCATCATGGCGCGTGTCCGGCAGGAGATTGCTCGCCACCATAGCCCCGCTTTCGTGATCGACGACGCCAAGCGCGGCGACATAGACACCACGCAGGCTGCCTACTTACAGTCGATTTTAACTGATACGGTTATGGAGATGGTACCGGGCGTCTACGGCCAGCTCGATTTCGACGCCATGACCGTCACTACCTGGATGGGTCAAGACGTGCTCACGCCGGCTCTGCCCTACCTGCGTGTAGGCAAAGGTGTGATAGTGGTTACCCGGACCAGCAACCCGAGCGGCACCACACTTCAAGACGCTCTTGTCTATCCCAACCCCAACGTACCACTTTCCGATAAACAGGAGCCGTTCCGCTTCACTCACGAAACTTGGAAAGCGACAGAGAGTATTATCGGCCGCGACCCAACCGCCTGTGAGGTCATGATGTATCTGACCGAGAAATTCTGCCGCGACAACGACTTGATCCAAGGCGGCGCAAGTCCGGTTTTCTCGGTTATCGGCGCGACTGTCGAGATGGACGAGGGTTTCCGCAAGCTTCGGCCGACTGGCATTGCCCTGATTCCGGGTTTTGGCGCACAGCTCGGCGAGTTCGAAGACATCATCAAGTTAGCCATTTTGGAAGGCCCGCTGGCTGGGCACTTAGGCATTCTGAATTCCGCCCGGGCCAGCATGTTTGCGTGGCATACGAAATTCGGCGGTGGCGGCGATCCTAGCCCCGAAAAGTTGGAAGGCGAGGTATCGCGCTACATCAATCAGTTCCGCGCCGACGAGAAAGCGGCGTACGCGGCCGCCGGCGTGGGCTACCCGTTTTGAAAAGGAGAGGATGGTATGCAAATGTATCTCAACCATAAACAAGAACTTGCGCTAAAGTGGGCGCAAGTTGGAGTCTTTCTTGACAAAAGAAAGTCTCCGGGCGGCAGGGGCTTCAAACTTAAGCTTCACGAGAAAAACCCCGATGCTCCGCTTTCACCATTCTACCTCAACTTTCGCCTGTTGAGGTCGTTTCCTCGGACACTACAAAATACGGCCCTGTTATTCAAAGACATGTGCTGTAACATGTCGTTCGATGTGGTCGCAGATGTCCCTACGGCCATTACACCGGTAGTCGCGGTACTATCGCAAATCCTAGATATACCGATGATCACGCCTCGTGAGCTCAAGACCCATGGATCGGGCGGAGGGATCGACGGGGTTTACAAGCCTGACATGGTTGTAGCCCTTTTCGATGACCTGATCACTAAGGCGGACAGTAAAATCCAGGCCATCAGAGCCCTCCAGGCCGAATCGCTCACACCTCGCTACCTGTATGTCTTGGTGGATCGGGAACAAGGCGGCGCTACCGAGATCAGACAGACACCAATCGTGTTTGGCACCGCCTGGACAATCACCGAGTTGCTTGACTTCTACTGCGGTGCGGGTTGGATCACGGGGGACGTTCATCGCGAATGTATCGCCTACATTCGGAGCTAAAGCAGAAAAAGCTCCATAGGGTGCTTGGTTGCTTGAAGAAGTATTTCAAGCGCCGGCACCCTTGTTTTTTTATCCCTATACTAGAACAAGGTTGGTAGCTGACGGAATTAAGAACTGGATTCCCGCCTTCGCGGGAATGATTAGATATTGGTGTAGGGGTGAATTTGTGGTAGGATAAAAGCAGATTTAAGATTTTAGATTAAAGCTTTAAGAATCGACCTCTCCGCCTCTCCCACCCCCTCTTGATCTCCCCCTCGGGCAGGGGGAGAAAGGCAGACATTACATGAATATAGAAATTTTGGTAATAGTCATTTTGGTTGCGGGATTTGCAGGTTTGGCGTATTTGTTTACGCGCAAGCCGAAAGCTGACCAGTCCCAGCAGATTTTGCTCGAGTGGCTCAAAGAGATGCGCGGGTCTTCCGAGAATATGCAGAAGCGGATTGACGAAACAAACAAGGCTATCAACGAACGGCTGGACAATGCCGCGAAAATAATTGGCGGTATTTCCAAAGAACTAGGGCAGATGAACGAAATCGGTAGGGACATGAAAAAGGTTCAGGAGTTTTTAGTATCTCCCAAGAGGCGCGGGGGGCTTGGTGAAGAAGTTTTGGCCTCGCTTCTGGAGCAGTATTTCCCGCAAAGCGAGTTCGCGCTTCAGTACCGGTTCAAATCAGGAGAAGTCGTGGACGCGATAATCAAGGTCCAGGGCAAGCTTTTGACGATTGATTCCAAATTCAGCATGGAGAATTACCGCGACTTCATAAGCGCCGAGGCCGAGACCGCCAGAGAAGCTGCGCGAAAAGCATTTTTGAGAGATATCAAAAAGCGCATTGACGAGATCCACAAAAAATACATTCTGCCCGAGGAAGGCACTTTTGATTTCGCCATGATGTATGTGCCATCCGAGGCGGTTTTTTACGAGATTATAAACGATGACTCGCTTACGGAATATGCCCGTTCCAAGCGCGTTTACGTCGCCTCACCAAATAGCTTCATGCATTATCTGCAAATCATTATGCTCTCCCTGCGCGGCCAGAAAATCAATGAAGCGGCCAATCAGATTATGGGCATGATTGCGGCCATTCGCCAGGATTCCGACAAGTTTGGCCGCAACCTCGAGGTTTTGAGCAGACACGTGACCAATGCAAAAAACACCAGCGATACAGCTGTTACGGACTACGCGCAGCTCAAGGGCAAGATTGAGCAAGTTTCAAGTTTGAGAATTGAAACTTCTGCGGGTCGAGCAGAGGATAAACTTTTAGAATCTAGATCCTGACTTTCGTCAGGATGACAGCAAGGACGAATATGCTGGATTTTTTAACTACAACCAAACACGAAGAGCAAAGAGTCGGCGTTTTTGTGGATGTCCAGAATCTCTATTACTCGGCGCGGAACATTTATAATTCGCGCGTCAATTTTTCATCGCTTCTCAAAGAAACGGTGGAAAAACGCAAACTCATCCGGGCTATTGCCTATGTCATCAGAGCCCAGATGCCGGAGGAGCAGACGTTTTTTGACGCGCTTACCAAATCCGGCTTTGAAGTCAAAGCCAAGGATTTACAGGTGTTTTTCGGCGGTATCAAGAAAGGCGACTGGGACGTGGGCATTACCATGGACATTATTAAGATGCTTAACAAGCTGGATACCATAGTGCTGGCCTCGGGAGACGGGGATTACGCGCCGCTTCTGGAATACGTCAAAAATTTCGGGGCGAGGGTCGAAGTCATCGCTTTTGGCAAAAGCGCTTCAAACAGGCTGGTGGAAGAGGCAGACGATTTTATTGACATGGACAATGCCCCGAAGAAGTTTTTGATACCGATTAAAAAGTGACGCTCGCAGAGCGTCATCCTGAGAAGCGCGAGCGACGAAGGATCCCGCAGTTTTAATGAGATTGCTTCGCTTGTGCTCGCAATGACGGAAGTATTATGAAACCTATCGCGATTTTTGACATAGACGGGACGATTTTTCGATCAAGCCTGATGATTGAGCTTTTTAAGCATTTGGTGAGAAAAAACATCTTTCCCAAATCTTCGATGGCCAAAATACAGAACTCTGAACAAAAGTGGCTCAATCGCAAAGGTCATTACAGCGAATTTGTCTCCGATGTGGTTGAGGCTTATCACAACGCCATCAAAAGGAAAAAGAGAAGCGATATCATAGCCGCAAGCCGCGAGGTTATCCGCGAGCAGAAGCACCGCACCTACCGTTTTACTTTGGCCCTTTTGAGAAAATTAAAAAAAAGATATCTCACCATAGCGATTTCCGGGTCTCCTTTCGAAGCCGTCCGGGAATATAACAAGTTTTTGAAGTTTGACAAATTTTACGCAGAAGAATTCGGAGTGAACGAAAAGGGGATTTACACGGGCAAAATTTTGCATATGCCAACGCTTTATAAGAGAGAACTGGTAGTCCGCTACGTGCAAAACCACAATTTGAGTTTTAAAAATTCAATCGGAGTAGGCGATACTGAAACAGATATCGGTTTTTTGGATTTGGTTCAAGAACCGGTCGCTTTCAATCCGAATAACGTTTTGGCAAGATACGCGCGCAAGAAAAATTGGAAAATCGTAATTGAGCGCAAAGATTTGGTAATAGAATTTAATCCGAAGAAAGTGAAGTTTTTGAGAGTTTAATGCGCCCTCGTAGCTTAATTGGATAAAGCATCTCCCTCCGGAGGAGAAGATTGTGCGTTCGAGTCGCACCGAGGGTATTGCAAACATGAAGCGCGTGATGGTTTTTGGGACATTTGATATTTTGCACCCCGGCCATATTTATTTTCTGCGGCAAGCCAGAAAATACGGCGATTTTTTGATTGTGTCTTTGGCGCGCGACCCGATTGTAAAGAAAATTAAAGGGCGGAAGCCATTGCATTCGGAAAAAGATCGCGCGGATATGCTTAAATCCTTAAAATTGGTGAACAAAGTCGTGCTTGGTTCCAAAAAAGATTATATTGGTCATATTGTTAAAGAAAAACCCGACGTGATAGTCTTGGGATATGACCAGAGAGCGTTTACGGAAGGATTGAAAGGAAAGCTGGCGGAAAGGGGATTGAGAGTGAAGATTGTGAGGATAAGAGCGTATGAATCTAGATTGTATAAATCCCGCAAATTCTTAAAGAATTGAGATTGCTTCCTCCTCGGCAAGCTCGGAGTCGCAATGACAGTCATTGCGAGGAGGCGAAGCCGACGAAGCCACCCCATGGCAAAACGATACAAACTAGTCATGTTCGTGCCGGTAAAAGACGCAGACAAAATCCGTCGGGTTTTGGGCGAGGCAGGCGCGGGTCATATCGGCAATTATGACTATGCGTCTTTTTCGGTGCGCGGGGTAGGACGATTTCGCCCGCTTGCCGGGGCAAAACCCGCGATTGGCGAGGTCGGCAAGCTGGAAGAAGTGGAAGAGGAAAGAATAGAAACTGTTGTGAGCGAGGAAGACTTGGATTGGGTTTTGGAGCAAGTGCGCAAGGGACATCCATATGAGGAGCCGGTGATTGATATTCACCCTCTCTTAAGATAAGAGAGGGTGGGGGTGAGTTATGAAAATTTCTGGAATTGTCAAAAAGCACCTCGGCCGTGGACGCAAACTCGGTTTTCCTACGGCCAATCTGGATATTGAGGTTGAGCTTGAGGAAGGAATTTATGTCGGCACGGTGGGGCCGATGGAATTGCATGCCCTGATATTCATCGGCGCTGCAGAAACTTTTGGAGAGCGGGAGAAACAAGTCGAGGTTCACATTTTGGATTTTGACGAGGATATTTATGGCCGGAAGATTGAGGTTCAGATTTTGGAAAAGTTAAGAGAGAACGTCAAATTCAACAATGAGCATGAGCTTATCGAGCAGATGAAAAAGGACAAGGAAAAAGCCAAAAAGTTTTTCGAGGAGAATATTTAAAATATGCCTTTATACGGGGTATTTCTTAGCGCTTTGGGGACTTTTTTTGGCGAACTTGCCAGCTCCTTTGGAAAAAGAAAAGTCAAGGAAAAGGATTTGAGCCCCTATTCTATGGCATTTGTCCAAACGGTGGGGGCGCTTGTTCTTTTCGGGTTGTGGATTTTAGTCAAGCAGGATTCATTCGTATTTCAAACTGCATCGCTTAAAACGTTTTTGCCTCGGTTGGTTTTGGAAATTTTGCAGCTCCAGGCCATGGTGTTCGGACTTATTAACGCTGACCGCAGCACTTTTACTTTCTTGAGGGTTGGCACAGTACCATTGCTTTTGACGGTGGACGTTATTTTAGGTTATGCGTTGAGCTGGTTTCAGATTATCGGCATAGCAATTATAGCTTCAACATTTCTTGTGGTTTTTGTGGCTCCTCAAGTCAAAAAAGTGGGAACAAGGTGGGTCGTTTTCGGGATGTTCAATGCCGTGGCAACGATTAGTCTTTATAAATACGATATAACGCATTTTAATTCAGTCGCGGCTGAACAGATTTTCATAATTATCCCCACTCTAATATACTTATTTTTTATGGCGAGAATCATGGCGCAAGAAAATCCTTTTACTTTCTTCCGTCGGGCTTCATATATCGGCCAGGCTTTGTTTGAAGGCGGAGGATCTGTCTCAATTAATTTCGCGTATGTTTTTGCGCCTGCATCAGTAATTACGGCGGCCAAAAGATCAACCGAAGTTTTGTGGGGAGTGCTTGCCGGCTGGCTGTATTTTCGCGAGAAAAGCCCTTTTTTCAAGTTTAGTTTATTTATTTTGTTATCGGGCGGTTTGATTTTACTTGTTCTCTAAAATTTGATATCCTGTATTTTGAAGTGTCTTCAGGGCGGCCCTCCTTCGCCGAAAGCTTCGGCGGGCAAGGGCGACCGGTAGTAATCTCTGCCGTAGCAGAGGAGTCTACGAGCCTCAGATATTATTAAGAGGCACGAGTGCCGTGGAATTCGGCCACCGACCGTAAAGTCGGGATGAAAGAAGGCGAGTTTTTTGCGCATGCCCTGAAGAAATTAGGGCTTTTTAATTTACAAAATTTATTTTGTCATCCCCGACCTGATCGGTGATCCAGAAACACTGGATTCCCGTTTCCACGGGAATGGCAGAGAGAAAGGAAATGAGATGAATCCCTACAAAACCGGGCCGTGGCTGGTGGCGATAGCGGCGCTTCTTTGGGCGATAGACGCCCCGTTTCGCAAATTTTTAACCCAAGACCTGTCCTCGACGACGATAGTATTAATGGAGCATATCACCATCGCGGTTTTGGTATTTTTGTTTCTTGCCAGATACTTGCGAGAGCTTAAAAATCTTTCGTGGAAAGAATGGCTGGCCGTTGTATTCATCGCCTTTGGCGGCTCGGCTCTGGCCACGGTTTTTTTCACGCAAAGTTTCCACTATGTGAATCCGTCTGTTGCAATTTTGCTTCAAAAAGTTCAGCCCCTAATCGCTATTCTGCTGGCAGTAGCGGTCCTGAAAGAAAAGCTAACCAGCCGGTTTTGGCTCTGGGCGGGAGTTGGAATTTTTGGCGCTTACCTCGTTACTTTTCCGGAAATTAGGATTACGGGGCTTGCCTTGACCGGCGGAACTTTGGGTACCGTCTATGCGCTGCTTGCCGCTTTTTTCTGGGGCGGCTCCACGGTATTTGGAAGATTTGTCCTGCGAAAAGTAAGTTTTCAGGCCATGACGGCCGTGAGGTTTTTGGCGGCGCTGATGTTTTTGCTGTTTCTTAATGTTTATTTCAAAACACTGCCTGAAGTCGGCAGGGCGTCAGGCAAAGACTGGTTTTATGTCCTAATAATCGCGGTGCTAGCCGGATTTGTATCGCTGTTTATTTACTATCGCGGTTTGCGGTTTACCGAAGCCAAAATAGCCACGATCGGCGAGCTTGCTTTTCCCTTCGCCGCCGTGATTGTGAACTGGATTTTCTTGGACGCAAAATTATCTATTGCTCAAATCATCGGCGGGCTAATTTTGCTTCTGGCTGTGGCTAATCTGTCTTTTTTGAACGCGGCTGAACTACAGGTTAAATCGGCCCAATAAACCCCGTCACCACTCCGACGTAACGTTGCGAGTAGCATTGGGGCAAGCAGCTATCGCGCATCAGACCATTCATGCGCGGGTTTATCCGCCTTAGGCGGACGGCATTCTGGTGACAGGGTAAATAGAGGACGAGAACAAAAAAACAGGGCTTCGACCAAAAATTTAGTCGGGGCCCAGTTTGAAGTGTTGCTCAATGTCAAGCTCGGGGTTGACGACTTTGAATTCGAAGCGGTCGGCAGGCAGACGTTTGTAGTCTCCGGGGAACCTGTTTAGCCAGTCCTCGTAAACTTGCTGCAGAATACTGGGAATGCTGTCTAAAAAATGAGGATTGAAAACTTCCATTGGATTTTCATTCTATTCTAACATAAACTTCAAAGTAGCTGGATGTGGATATGTCAAAGGAAAATGTTATTACCGGCCGAATAGTTGAAAAGCTCAAACTGCCAGAACTCAACTCGCACAAAGGAGATAACGGCAGGCTTTTGATAATTGCGGGAAGCGAAAAATATCACGGCTCGCTTTTGTATGCGATTAAAGCGGCGGCAAAGATTGTGGATTTGATTTATGTGATGACGACGAAGGAAAATGCAAAGTTAGTCGCGAAACTGAAAGGCAAAACTGCGGAATTTATACTTGTCGGCAACCTCTCCCTCAACCCCTCCCCTCGCCAGGGGAGGGAGGCTTGGGCAGATTGTGTCCTCATTGGTCCGGGGATGGGGAAGTCGAAGCGTACTTATAAGCTAGTGGAGCGGGTTTTGAAAAGCAAAATCAGGGCGGCGCTGGATGCGGACGCGCTGAATGTTATGGACAAACAGTTATTAAAGCTACTCGGACCACAACATATATTGACACCCCACTACGGCGAGTTTGCCGGTTTATTGCGAAAAGTTCCGACCTCTCCTCCACCTCCTCCCCTCCCGACTCCGCCAAGGCTACGACGGGCAGGCGCCAGGGGAGGAGGGAGGTGGGTAGAAAGTCTCAAGGGTTTTATAAGTAAATATACGTGTACGGTTGTTTTGAAAGGGAGGGTTGATATAGTAGGGAATCAGGAAGCAGGAATTAGGTATAATGCCACTGGCAATGAGGGCATGACCAAGGGAGGCACGGGGGATGTGCTGGCAGGGCTGATTGCGGCTTTTTTTTGCAAAAACGATGCTTTTACCTCTGCCGCGGCCGGAGTGTATATTAACGGCAAAGCAGGAGACGAATTGTACAAAAAAGTCGGGCCGTACTATGATGCCGAGGATTTGGCGGAGCAGATACCGAGAAGTTTGTGGAAACTTATTAATAACTAATCTGGATTCCCGCCCCCCGATCGTCGTCGAGGACAAGTTTGGCGGGAATGACAAAGGAAGTGAAAGTCGTAATCGACACCAACATTCTAATCAATGCCTCTGCGGACGAATCGTCCTATGCTTTCCGGATTGTCAAAGAAGTAATCGAAGGGCGGATTGAAGCGTTTGCGACGCACCAGATGATGAGTGAAAACAGGCAGATGTTGAGGAAGCTGGTAAAAGACCGAAAATACAAAGAGCTTTTGGAGAATTTCTTTACGAGGTTAAAGATCGTAAAGATTCATAACTCACCCCCACCCTCTCTTATCTTAAGAGAGGGTGCTCCTCCTCTTAGAGTAAGAGGAGGTTGGGAGGAGTTATTATCCGACAAAGATGACCTAAAATTATTCGAATCCGCGCTCGTCGCAAAAGCGGATTACATCATCAGTGAAGACAAAGAAGTGCTGGCCGTAGAAAATTATGCAGGGACGGAAGCAATCACGCCAAAAGATTTTTGGACAAAGTATCAAGGTGAAAAAGACGGCGATTCCGAATGGCGCGATTTTAGCAGGATGATCCTTGGCAAGTAGCGTCATTGCTTCGTCGCTACGCTCCTCGCAATGACAGAAGGGGATAAAAAAAGAGCCCCAGTCCGCAAGGCGGAGGGGGCGGGCTCCGGGTCGCGAGTCACGGTTTCTGGAAAAGGCCGGAAGCAGAGTCAAACGGGCGAATACAACACCCGCAACCTGGGCAGAAGGCAAGTACCCGGGCAGTGAGACCACCGCCCCCGCTAGTTAGGTACACGGTATGTCCTGGATTTCGTATATTAACGGTTCCGGGGGGGCGGGGGCAGATAATAGTAACTTGCCCGGCACTAGTTGAGATGGAGTACGTGTATGTGACTTCCATTGCGGTCCTCCTATTGTTGAACATTTATCATAATCTTCTTTCACAAAACTGTCAAGGACTGATAGAATGAGGGTAGATTTAGGATTTTGGAATGCTGATTTTGGAATTAGATACTGGATTCCCGCCTCTGCGGGAATGACAGATTATGGAAAAAACAAGGTTGAAATTAGAGGTTGAATCAAAAACTCTTGCGGGGCTCAACCGCGAGCAAAAAGAGGCGGTTAGGCATGGTGAAGGTCCGCTTTTGATTGTCGCTGGAGCTGGTACAGGTAAGACCACGGTAATAACCCGCCGAATTGCATATTTGGTTGAGCAAGGTGTCAAGCCCGAAGAAATTTTAGCTCTCGCCTTTGGCGAAAAAGCGGCGGCGGAAATGGAAGAACGGGTGGATCAGCTTTTGCCCTACGGGTATGTCAATTTGCAGATTTCAACTTTTCACGCGTTTTGCGAACGGGTTTTGCGCGATCAGGGGCTTGCGGTAGGATTGCCGGATTTCAAAGTCCTTAACGAAGTCGGGCAATGGCTTCTCATCCGGAATAATCTGGATAAATTTGAACTTGATTACTACCGGCCGCTGGGAAATCCTACGAGATTTATCAAGGCGTTGGTTCAGCATTTTGCTCGGGCGAAAGATGAGCTTATAACGCCGGAGGAGTATTTGGGGCACGCGGAGAAGATAAGATTAAATTTGGATACGGCTCATAACTCACCCCCACCCTCTCTTACCTTAAGAGAGGTTTCTCCTCCTCTTAGAGTAAGAGGAGGTGGGGAGGAGTTATCTGAAGGCAGTAATGAATTAAAACGGATTCAAGAAGTTGCCAATGCCTATCATGCGTATCAGAGATTGCTTCTTGAAAACAGCGCTTTGGATTTCGGCGACCTAATAAACTACACGCTTGAGCTTTTCAAAAAGCGCCAGCCGGTTCTGGAATACTATCGCAAGAAATTCAAGCACATCTTGATAGACGAGTTTCAGGATACAAACTTCGCCCAGTATGAGCTCCTAAAACTTTTGGCTGCACCTAAAAACAACCTGACGGTCGTGGGCGATGATGATCAGAGCATTTTCAAATTTAGAGGCGCTTCCATTTCCAACATTTTGCATTTTCAGCGGGATTACCCTAAAGCTAAATTTATCACGCTTGTTCAAAATTACCGCAATCCCCAGAATATCTTGGATTTGGCTCATCGGTTTATCCGGCAAAATGATCCTGATCGGCTGGAAGTAAAACTAAATGTTTCCAAAAGATTAGTTAGCGCTAAGACCCCCCCAGCCTCCCCCCCTCATGAGGGGGAGGGGGCCATAGAGGTTTTGGAAACCCAAGACTATCTTGCCGAGGCTGATTTGGTCATCGAAAAAATTTTGGAAATTAAAGAAAAAAATGCCGAGGCGACGTGGAATGATTTTGCAATTCTTGCCCGTTCCCATGACGCGCTGGAGCCAATACTGAACAAGCTTGATCTTCACGAAATTCCCTATATTTATTTTGCCAACAGGGGGCTTTACCATAAACCCATAATTTTGGACATACTTTCGTACTTTAAGCTTTTGGACAATTATCACGAGTCTGGCGCCCTCTATCGGGTAATGAAGTTTCCGAGGCTTAAGATTAAAAGCGAAGCCATTGTCGAGCTTTCGCATTTTGCCACAAAAAAAAGTTTGTCTTTGTACGAAAGTCTGAAAAATAGCGAAGTTTTGGGCAAGCTGGACGAAAAGAGCCGAGGGGGCCTCAAAATTCTCCTTGAACTGATAGAAAAACACACCGTTACGGCGAGGGAGAAGAGCGCGGAACAGGTATTTGTTGAAGTTGTCAACGATCTGGGGTTTGCAGGTGTGGTTGAAAACGATTACCAAAACGCGCGGTATTTAGAGGCGTTCCGGCGCAAGATCCAGAATTTCCAAGCCGAAAGCGCAGATAAGTTTCTTAGGACGTTTATGCAAGAAATTAGCTTTGAAATAGAAGCGGGAGGGGAAGGGGAGCTTGAGTTTGATCCGGAGGCCGGGCCGGAAGCGATCAAACTCATGACAGTTCATGGGGCTAAAGGCTTGGAATTTTCTCATATTTTTACGATTTCGCTTGTCGACAAGCGCTTTCCGACCATAGAGCGCAAAGAACCCATAGAGATTCCACAGGAGCTAATCAAAGATATTCTGCCGACCGGCGATATCCACCTTGAAGAGGAAAGGCGGCTTTTTTATGTTGCGATGACACGAGCGAAAGAGGGGTTATATTTTTCCTGGGCTCACGATTACGGCGGAAAAACTCGCAAAAAACCCTCCAGATTTCTTTTTGAATTGGGATTGGCAGAGGAAAGCGCGCAAAAACCAACCGGCGAGGTCGTTTTGCAATCACCAAAAGCCCGAAGCAAAATTGATTATCCTCTCCCGAAATATTTCTCATTTTCCCAGATTTCGCTTTTTCGCAAATGCCCTCTTCAGTACAAACACCGTTACATTTTGCGAATTCCCGGGCCTGGCTCGGCGAGTTTGTCTTTTGGGCAGACAATTCACACTACTCTTGAAAAATTTTTGAGAGTTTACCAGCGGGGAGAAAGACAAGCCGATCTTTTTGGCAAAACTTCGGCAAGCTATCCTAAACTTCCGCTTCTTCTCAAATTTTATGAAGAGTGCTTTATTGACGATTGGTTTGAAAGCAAAAGACAGCTTGAGGATTACCGCAAGCGCGGCGTGGGGATTCTCAATTTTTTGTACGAGGAGTTTAGCAAGCATAAGCCCGCCCCCAAGTATTTGGAAGAGAAATTCAAGCTAAAACTGCACGACGCGTGGATTGCCGGCAAAATTGACCGCGCCGATGCAACACCGGCAGGGCTTGTGATAATTGATTATAAAACTGGAAGCAGCCGGCCGATTGCCAAAGTGGATAAGGAACAGCTTTTGTTGTATCAGTGGGCGGTACTGGAATATTACCGAGAAAAAGTTGCGGATTTGCAATACTGGTTTTTATCGGATACGCTTAAGAAGGTCTCGTTTTTGGGCACTGCCGAAGAGATTGATAAACTAAAAGAAGATTTTTGGAAAACAATTCAGGAGATAATTGAGACAACCAAAAACGACGGGTTTTATGAAAAAGACATGCGGGTATCGCATGAATGTGAATTTAGGAATTTGGAATTATGAAGTAGGAATCAGGAGTTTTTGAGTTTATGCGCCATATCATTCATCCCGACAAGCAAAAATTCGTCATCGTGCTGGTTGCGGCATTGGTGAGTCTTTTCGGGTTTGAGATGGCGAGCCAAGCAATAGAAGCTTACCAAGTTGCGCAGTTTCTTGAGATCAGCATTTATGTGTATCTGTTTTTAGTCTTCTTGCAGATTTTTATTTTTGATTTGCACTTAAAAAGAGCAGGCTCCTGGCAAAAGCTTGAAAAGTCGCTTTGGCACGCGCTTAAAGCCAGGTTTGAGTATCTTAAAGAAGGACATCATTGGCTACATTTCCAAAACTATCTGATCTTACCGGGTTTTATCTATTGGACGACCATTGTTTTGATTTACTTAAATCCTTTCGATACGTTTCTGAAACAGGTTTGGATTATTATGTCAACGATCGCGCTTGCCAAGACTTTTTGGTACCTAAAAGTCGTGTTTTACTTGCACTCTGAAGCGGGCCGCATCAGGCGCCAGCTTTTGTTTTTGACCAAATTATACGCTTCTTATCTTGCTTTCACCGCCGCCTTAGGAATCATGCGCTATTTTGGCTACGGCGGAGAATTGACCGGATTATTAACTTTCTTGATAACATTTCTTTTGATGTATCAGGCCTTGTTTCAGCATCATTTTGTGGGTTTTGAAACTTTGAAGCTGCTTTTTTATACAAGTCTTGCATTGGGCGTTGCCGGATACCTCGTCTATTTTTTTTGGAACGTAAATTATTACAGCGGCGGATTGGTTTTGACTGCGCTGTACAATACAATTTGGGGGATTATTCATCACAAATACATCGACAAAAATCTCACGGTTGAGACGGTGTACGAGTATTTGGCCGTACTTTTTGTGATTTTGGTGATTGTGTTTTCTACGACAAATTTTGCCGAAAAAATATGAGAAGGTGTTAGGTGGTAGCTTATAGCTGATAGCTTTCAGGAATTCCTACCTATAAGCTAAAACCTATAACCTAATACCTAGAAGCTTTTTCACCACCACCAAATCAGAATCGAAACTAAAACAATCAGCATAAAGCCGAAGAAATGATAGGAAGGGTGGCTGCGGGCGATGACAGCTTCGTGCCGATATAAAATTACAGAATCGGCAGACAAAATTATCAAAAGCAAAATGCCGAAAAGCGTAAAAATCACGCGGCTGATCTGGAAAGGCGAAGGATAGGCTTTGATTGGCGGTGCTGACACGGGCGCTTCTTGAGTGATGTCCGAAGCTGGACCAGCGGGGGCTGTTGTGGAGATTGTTGGAGTGGCAGAGGCAGTAATTGTGGAAGTAGCTGTGGCCGGGGGCGGGGTGATTTCTGGTTTGGGTGTTGGCGCAGGCTCTGGTGAAGGAGGAGGTAGATATGCAACGGGAGGCTCTGATTTTACCTCTGGTTTTGGCTGGATGATTTGGGCAAGCGTGCCGAAAAGACTCGTGGTGAGATTTGTGTAGCGGCTTTTGTAATCGCCATAAAGTGCTACTAGTCCTTGATCCACAAAATCGGGATGAAGCAAGTTTGCTCTGTGGGTGGGGCTGTCAATCCAGGCTTTGACCATGCCTTCCGAGGTTGGAAAATCAACAGCCAAGTTTTCTCCCAAGATCCGGTAGGGTGTATATCCGGCGGCCACGATTTTTGGCCAGACATAGTTGCCGTCCGGGTCAATATGCGCAAAGTAATCGCGGTCAATCATGTCTTGGGATTTTTGGGTTGCGGCCGTAAGCAAACTCGAGTGCGTTATTAACTCTCCAACGTTCCGCTGCGACCTTTCTTGATTTATCAAAGACATCAAAACGTCAGATTCTACCGCGGATCCTTGGGCGGAAATGGTACCTAGGAGCAGGCGCAAAATCAGCAAAATCAAGCCATAAATAATAAAGGCTTTGTAAGATAGTGCGGGAGGGCGGTAATTATTCTCGGCGGATGCTATGAAATAGTTGGCAACTTTACCCATATTCTGATATAATAATTATAGCATGACGCGGGTTAACTGGCATCTTTTCTTTTACACAATTCTCGCGGTGATTGCGGCTGTTTCCGGATTTTTTTTCCTCACCTTTACCAGCCCGGTTAATGCGGGATTGTGGCAGTTTGCTCTTCTATACGCTTTGGTGTTTGGTTTTGTCGCCGCGCTTACGGCAATTTTGGGATATTTTCTTCGGATATTTTTTTTCCACAGGAGTTCCAGAGGCGAATTTTTGGCGGCAGCGCGCCGCCAAGGCGCACTTCTTGGCGCGCTTGCGATGATTGCTTTGGCACTGCAAGCGGAGAACCTTTTCAATTTATTAACAGCGATCCCGCTTTTAACCATGTTTGCACTTATAGAATTTTATCTTGCATAAATGGACGATTTAGAGTTTACAGTCATGCCCCGTCGAGGGGAAGGGGAGGAGGAGAGCAGCGCGGAGGATGCCGCTTTGGGTTTAGAACCTGCGCTTGAACCACAAATACCCAAGGGAAAAAGGAGAAAATGGCTCGTTGTCAGTTGTATCGCGGTTTTGTTTTTGGCGATACTCGGTTTTTTTGGTTATAAATACGTGTTTCGTGCAGAACCAGCGGAACCATCTGGCACAAGCAAGGCGCCGGAGATAACCGTGCCGGAGCCGACTAAAGATTTAACCATTGACACGGATAAAGATGGCCTCACTGACGAACAGGAAATATTGTCAGCTACCAATTCGAAAAAGGCTGATACCGACGGAGACGGGCTGGCTGACGGCGACGAAGTAAAAATCTATCTGTCAGATCCACTGCTTCCGGATACAGACGGAGACGGTTTTGAAGACGGGCGGGAGGTCGCAAGAGGCTACAGCCCGGTTTCTACATCTTCCCGGAAAGCAACGCCCGACGAAGTCCAAAAGTGGACCGAACGAATCGCCCAATTCGGACTCCACCAGCCAACGCAGGCAACCGTAAAGCTGATATCTGCCAATCCCGTGGACCAGCAGACGCTCTACGCCAATTCAGTCTATGGTTACAGCTTGTCATTGCCGGGGGTTCTGGCTTATCGCGAAGATCAGGAAAGGCGTGTGGTGGGTTTTTATGTTTCAGGGAATCTTCCTGACGATCCCGATCTTGCCACGGACCCAATTTCCGCCTCCATCGCCGTAAAGGTTCCAAACCAAACTTTGCGGGATTGGATTGACCTCCAATATCCAGCTGCAGAATATGCGGTTCTTGAAGAGGTTGAGATTGGCGATTTGGACGCGATTCGCTTGAAGGGAACAAAAGACGAATCTTGCTTTCAGGATAAGACTTTTATACCTCGCGGAAGCACAATCATAGTTTTGACGTGGACATGCGTGGAACACAAAGCGTTCGGCCCTTATTATGAGCAAATTGTTCAAAGTTTTAAATTTCAATGAAGATCATAGTCGAGTCGGAAGAGGAAGGTCGTTTGCGCCAGGAGTTGAAAAAAAGAAGCGACGTTGAAAGCGAGCGTATTAAAAGATATCTGGCCATGCCGGATTTATCCCGGACGCCGGGCGGTGCGCTTTACGAATTGGTAAAGCGCATATGCGCGATTTCGGAATACAAAAATTTCGACCATATTCAAGTGCCGGAAATTGTTCCGGCGGACATAAGCTTTGACCTTTTCAATTTTCCGCCCGATCATCCTGCCCGCAGCCGTTCAGATACTTATTTCATTGACGAGAATAACATTCTGCGCACCCATACCACCATAATGTGGTATTACTATTTGAATCAGCCGAGCGTCCAAAAAAAGATAAAAAAAGCCGAACCGCTTGGTTCGATATGCTACGGCAAAGTGTACCGCAAGGATGAAATAGACCGCCGGCATATGAACGTGTTTCATCAAATAGACGGCTGGTATCTGCTTCCGCGAAATCGCGGCCGAATCAAACAAACCGACTTGGAAATCGTATTAACCAGAATCGCCAGAGCAATCTTCGGGCAAGCGGCTAAATACCGCTTTAACAAAGACACTTTTCCTTATACCGATCCCTCGATTGAAATGGAAATTAATATGTACGGCAAATGGATCGAAGTTTTGGGTGGCGGGATTGTCCGCCCCGTGTTTCTAAAAAATTTAGGTCTTGACCCCGAAAGCTACACAGGCTGGGCTTATGGATTTGGGCTTGAAAGATTGGCTATCGCCTCCATGCATTTGCCGGACATTCGTCTTTTGTGGTCAAAGGATCCGCGTGTTACCAAGCAGCTAAAATTGGGGCAAAAATTCGAAGAGGTCAGCAAGTATCCATCGATAACGCGCGACATTTCTTTTGTGGTAACTGACGATTTCGCGCCAAATAATTATTTTGATCTGATCCGTGACATTGGCGGGGATCTGGTCGAGCAGGTGACGCTTTTGGATAAGTACCAGGACAAAAAGAAATTCGGGCCCGGCAAGACCAGCTATACTTATCGCATTGTTTATCGAAGTCCAGAGCGGACGCTCAAGACTGAAGAAGTTGAGCCCTTGCAAAATAAACTTTACGAACAAACCCAGGCGCAGTTTAATGCCGAATTAAGATAATTAAATGTGAATATGGCAAAAGAAAAAGTGAAAAATCCCACAGCAGAGTACGGCGCGGAGCAGATTACTGTTCTCGAAGGTTTAGATCCTGTCCGCAAGCGTCCGGGGATGTATATCGGCAATACCGCTGAAGCGGGGCTCCACCACCTCATTTGGGAAGTGGTGGACAACGGCATTGACGAGGCAATGGCCGGTTACGCCAAAAACATCGAAGTTACTCTGCATGCCGATTCCTCGGTGACAGTGCGGGACGATGGACGGGGCATACCCGTGGAGCGGCACAAGCAGACGAAAAAATCGTCGCTGGAAACGGTACTGACCATGCTGCACGCCGGCGGCAAATTTGGCTCGGGAAGCTACAAAGTTTCGGGAGGCCTGCATGGCGTTGGCGTTTCGGTCGTGAACGCCCTTTCCGAATGGATGAGGGCCGAGGTCCGCAGAGATGGCAAAATTTACGTCCAGGAATATGCTCGCGGGAAACCAAAAGGACCGGTAAAACAGACAGGCAAGGTATCATCTTCGGACCCGTGGCGGCAGGGCACGCAGATAAGTTTCAAACCAGACACGCAGGTTTTTTCCGTGCTGGAATTTAACGACAAGACCGTTCTCGACCACTTGCGCCAGCAGACCTATCTCACCTCGGGGGTAAGAATTAAATTTACTGACGAAAGAAACCACTTTCTCTACCAGTTCTACTTTGAGGGTGGCCTTGTTTCCTATATCCATCAGATTAATCGCAAGAAACAGCCCTTGCATGCTCCGATTTATCTCGCAAAAACCGCGGATCACATCCAAGTGGAAGTTGCGATACAATACACTAATGACTTCATAGAAACTTTACTGCCTTTTGCCAACAACATCTACACCGGGGAGGGCGGCATGCATGTGACCGGTTTTAAATCGGCGCTCACCCGTTCCCTCAACAATTTTGCGATCAAAAACGGCTATGTCAAAGAGGCGGATAAGCTCACTGGCGAGGATATGCGCGAGGGATTGACCGCGATCATCAGCGTAAAACTTCCCAATCCGCAATTTGAGGGGCAAACCAAGGCGAAACTGGGCAACGCCGAGGTGCGGACTGTAGTTGAACAAGTCGTAGGCGATGGTCTGGAAGTTTATCTGGGAGAACATCCAAAGGACGCGCAAAAAATCATAGAAAAAATTTCTTTGGCCGCCAAAGCCCGGCTTGCGGCTCGCGCGGCAAGAGAAGCGGTCATCAGAAAGGGTGTTCTGGAAGGACTGACCTTGCCGGGGAAATTGGCTGATTGTTCGGAGTCCGATCCTGCAAAATGCGAACTCTACATAGTGGAGGGAGATTCGGCCGGAGGCTCTGCCAAGCAAGGAAGAGACCGAGGATTCCAAGCCATTCTGCCCCTGCGGGGGAAGATTCTTAATGTCGAACGGGCCAGGCTAGATAAAATGCTGGCCAATCAGGAAGTCAAAAATTTGATAATCGCGCTGGGTACGGGAGTAGGGGAGCAGTTTGATATAGGCAAACTTCGCTATCACAGAGTCATTATTATGACCGACGCGGACGTTGACGGCGCGCATATCAGAACTCTGCTTTTGACTTTGTTTTACCGATATTTTCCGGAGATAATTACTTCCGGTTATCTTTATATAGCCCAGCCGCCGCTTTTCAGGCTACAGGTTGGCAAAGAGGTCCGCTACGCTTTCAATGACGCGGAGCGGGATGGGTTTTTGTCGGAACACAAAGGCCAAAGCGTGTATGTCCAGCGCTACAAGGGCTTAGGAGAAATGAATCCATCACAGCTGTGGGAGACAACTATGGATCCGGCGAATCGCGTAATGCACCAGGTTACCATACGCGATGCGCAGGAAACCTCGGAGATTTTTGAAACCCTGATGGGCGACGAAGTGGCCCCTCGCAAAAAATTCATTCAAACCCACGCGAAGAGCGTGAAGAATTTGGATATTTGACTTACTTTCCGGATTTGCGTATAATGAGTGAAGTTTAATAAAGAAAGCCCGAAAGGGCTTTTAAGAATGGCAAAATGAGAAGGATTATCCAATTTTTCAAAGACGTCAGGGTGGAGCTTGCGAAAGTTGTATGGCCCAGCCGGCGCGAGGCTTTGAAAGCCACAGGAGTAGTTATTTTGTTTTCCCTGATTGTGGCCTTGTTTTTGGGGATGATTGATTACGGGTTGACAAGATTAATCGGGCTGTTGGTAGAGAAGTAAGCCAAAGTGCAAAATTAATGAATTTTATTTTATACTTTTCGCTTTAAGTTTTACACTTTATACATGCCGAGACAAGTAGTAACAGGCGAAAAACATTGGTACGTGCTTCATACTTATTCCGGGTATGAGGATTCGGTTGTCAATAATCTCAAACAGCGCATTGAATCCATGGGTATGGAGGACAAAATTTTTGACGTAATGGTGCCAAAGGAGAAAAAAATCAAGATCAAAGAGGGCAAGCGTGTTACATATGACGAAAAAATTTTCCCCGGCTACGTTTTGGTAAATATGATTGTCACCGACGATTCCTGGTATGTCGTGCGAAACACGCCGAATGTCACCGGCTTTGTGGGCTCTGGCACTGTGCCGACCCCAATCAGCGACAATGAAGTCAAAGTCATCCAGAAACGGATGGGGGTGGAGGAGCCGAAGTTCAAGATAGATTTTGTCATTACCGATTTAGTAAGAATCATTGACGGACCTTTCAAAGGGTATGAAGGCAAGGTTTCCGAAATTGACGAGACCAAAGGCAAGGTCAAAGTGCTGGTTTCCATTTTTGGGCGGGAAACTCCGGTGGAACTGGATTTCCTGCAGGCGAAGAAAGTGTGACCGAAGGTCACATCCCGCACTCGATGCGGGATCCAGTATTATTAAGGACTGGATTCCCGTCTTCACGGGAATGACAAAACAGCTATATGGCGAAAAAGATTAAAACTACATTGAAACTCCAACTTCCGGCCGGTAAAGCAAGTCCGGCTCCTCCCGTTGGCACGGCATTAGGCCCCTACGGTATTAATTTAATGGATTTCGTAAATAAGTTTAACCAGAAGACTGCCGACAAGGGAGATTCGGTGATTCCAGTCGTAATAACGATTTACGAAGATCGCTCGTTTGATTTTATCTTAAAGACCCCACCCGTCTCTGATATGATCAAAAAAGCCTTGAGGATTGAAAAAGGATCCGGCTCGCCGCTCAAAGAGAAAGTGGGCAAGCTTACGAAAGCGCAGGTTCGTCAAATTGCGGAAGCCAAGATGAAAGATTTGAACGCCAATAGCATGGAGAGTGCCGAAAAAATAGTCGCTGGCACTGCGAGAAGCATGGGAGTGGAAATTGAAGTTTAAAATTTTAAATTTTACATTGTCATTTTGATTTTTGATATTTACATTTTGCATTATGTCCAAGCGATATAGCCAAGTAGTCCAGTTGGTTGATAGAACAAAAACTTATCCAATCGAGGAGGCTGTTGCGCTCGCCAGACAAACCTCGACGGTCAAATTTGACGCGACGGTTGAGGCGCATTTCAAGCTTGGCATTGACGCCAAGCAGACCGACCAGAAGGTCAGAACTCAAATAACTCTTCCCCACGGAACCGGCAAAACGATAAAAGTCGCTGCTTTTGTGTCATCTGGAAAAGAAAAAGAGGCCAAAGCAGGCGGGGCTGACATAATCGGCGGCGAGGAGCTGGTTAAGCAGATTAAAGAGACAGGTAAAGCTGATTTTGACGCGGCGGTGGCAGAACCGGCGATGATGAAAAGTTTAGCCCAAATTGCTAAAATTTTGGGACAGCGGGGGTTGATGCCGAACCCAAAGGCTGGAACTGTCGGCGAGGATGTCGGCAGGCTTGTAAAAGAGCTCAAAGGCGGTCGCGTAGAGATTAAAACTGATGATACCGGAGTGGTGCATGCGGCCATTGGCAAAGTCTCATTTGACGAGCAAAAACTCCTGGAAAACTTTCAGGCAGTCAAAGAGGCCCTCTACCGCGCCAAGCCGTCGGCTGTAAAGAAAGATTTTGTAAAATCAGTCACCATTTCTACCTCAATGGGTCCCGGCATTAAAGTTAGCCTGTAGTTTTGGATTATGGCAGAAGAAAGAAAACATCATAGGCCGTCCTGGGATGATTATTTTATGGCCGTTGCCAGGCTTGTTGCCAGCAGGGCAACCTGTGACAGGCTTTATGCGGGTACTGTATTAGTAAAGGACAACAGGATTATTGCATCAGGGTACAACGGTTCACCGCCGGGATTGCCGCACTGCAACGACGTGGGCCATCTTCTTGAAGAAGGACATTGTGTGCGAACGATTCACGCCGAACATAATTGCCTTTTGCAGGCCGCCAAACAGGGAGGCACCAGCACGGATGGTTCAACCATGTACACCAAATATAGCCCTTGCATTCACTGCACGAAGTATATCATCAGCTGTGGGATCAAGCGGGTTGTTGTCGGAAAGATTTATCGCAGCCCGCAAGCTTTAGATATGCTAAAAGAAGCTGGAGTTGAGGTTGAAGTTTACGACGAAAATCAGAAATGGGCCAGGGAGCTTGTTGAGCTTTTTTTTGAAGATATTCCTGAAAGAAAAAACGAGGGGAAAATTACTTTCCGGGAAAAATCTTGATGTTAATAGGCGTTACGGGCACATTGGCTTCGGGCAAGGATACCTTGTCTAGCTATTTAACAAAGAACAAAGATTTTTTTCATTTTTCTCTCTCGGACGCGATTCGGGAAGAGTGCGACAAGCGGGGACTTCCGAAGGATCGCGATACGCTTGTAAATTTGGGAAACGATCTTCGCGCTGCCTTTGGTTCTGATATTTTGGCAAGGCGGGCCGTGGAGGCAGTCCAGAGAAACAAAGCAAAGAACGCAGTGCTTACCAGCATCAGAAATCCTATTGAAGCAGAATTTTTGAAAAAACTGCCAAGTTTCGTGCTTATTTCTGTCAATGCTCCTATCAAGGTGCGATATGAGAGGATCGTTTCCAGGAAGCGGGCAAGCGACTTTGTTGATTTTAAGACTTTCAGGGCCCAGGAAGAAAAGGAAATGTCAGGTACGGCTCGTGAGCAGGATTTAAAAAAAGTGATGACTATGGCTGACTATAATTTAATCAACGATGGTACGCTGGAGGAGTTTCACAAAAACATTGAGACTGTTTTAGGAAAGATAAATGCTAGTCAAGATCAAAAGAATAGATAATACCATGCCAATGCCGGAATATCAAACGCCAGATTCTGTGGCTTTTGATCTTTACTCTCGAGAGGACATCAAAATTGAGCCACACGGCAGGGCCACAGCTCCTTCTAACTTGATCATCGAAGTGCCCAAAGGGCATTTTTTGATGATAGCAGCAAGAAGCAGTCTTTCCAAAAAAGGGCTGATTCTTTCAAACGGAATTGGAATAATTGACCAGGATTACCACGGGCGTGATGATGAGATCGGGATACTACTATATAATTTAAGTGAGCAGCCGGTAGAAATAAAAAGAGGCGAAAGGATAGCGCAAGGCTTGATTCTGCCCATTGAGACAGCCGAATGGCAGGAAGTTGAGGAGATAAAAAAAGACTCCCGAGGGGGATTCGGGAGCACGGGAAATTAGATCTTACAATGTAGCGAGCCGATTTATCGGCCCATAAATGGGCACGCTACATGAACAAATACTTGAAGGCAGGAAAATTCATCGTAATTTACGGCATTAATAATCTTGGCAAAACGACCCAGGCTAAGCTGCTTGTTGAGAAATTAAAGAGGCTAGGCCGTAAGGCCGAATATCTGAAATATCCGGTTTATGATCTGGAGCCTTCAGGTCCAATGATCAATGCCTACCTGCGCGAGGGGAATCCTGTAAAATTGAGCGCGAGAGAGGTTCAAATTTTATATGCCATGAACCGGTGGCAGTATGAGCCGATTTTGAGATCAAAATTAGAAAAAGGCATTGATATAGTTGCAGAAGATTATTGGGGTACCGGAGTGGCTTGGGGCGCGGGCGCTGGTGTGGATAAAGAATTTCTTTTGAGGCTTAACGGGTTTTTTTTGAGAGAAGACTTGGCTCTGTTGTTTGCCGGTAAAAGATTTGCTTCGGGTTTAGAAAACAACCATTTGTATGAGACAGATTCTGAATTGACGAAAAGAGTTGAGGTGGCACATAATGAGTTGGGGAAAGAGTTTGGATGGAAGCTTATGGATGCAAATCAATCCATTGAAAAAGTTGCCGAAGAAGTTTGGAAATTAGTTGAAACTGTCATTCCCGTGAAGACGGGAATCTAATCCTTGGATTCCCCGATCAAGTCGGGGAATGACATAAGAGTGGATTATGCGTCAATATCTTGATTTGCTTGATAAAGTAATGAAGGAAGGAATTGACCGTCCCGATCGGACAGGCACTGGCACGCGCGGGATTTTTGGTTACCAGATGCGTTTTGCCCTCTCGAAAGGTTTTCCAGTTCTCACCACGAAGAAAATTCACCTGAAGTCGGTAATTTACGAACTTTTGTGGTTTTTGCGGGGAGATACTAATATCAAATGGCTTAATGATCACGGGGTAACCATTTGGGACGAGTGGGCGGACGAGAATGGAGAGCTCGGGCCTATCTACGGAAAACAGTGGACGGCGTGGGAAGGCAGGAACGGTGAAAGGATCAATCAGATTGCAAATGCGATAAACGAGATTAAAAGTAATCCTTATTCGCGACGCATAATCGTGAGCGGCTGGAACGTCGCTGATTTGCAGAATCTGATCCGCGGCAAAAAGACGGCTCCGCCGCCGTGCCATACGATGTTTCAATTCTATGTTTCAGCAGACCGCAGACTGTCCTGTCAACTGTATCAGCGCAGTGCTGACATTTTTCTGGGCGTTCCTTTTAATATCGCGTCCTACTCGCTTTTGACGCTGATGATGGCCCAAGTAACAGGGCTTAAGCCTGGAGAATTTGTCCACACACTCGGAGATACTCACATTTACAGCAATCATTTTGAACAGGTGAAACTTCAGCTTTCACGAGAGCCACGCCCCTTGCCGACTATGAAGATAAATCCGGAAGTCCAAGATATCTTCGGTTTCAAATATGAAGATTTTGAGCTGGTAGGCTACGAGCCGCATCCAGGAATAAAAGCACCAATTGCGATTTAATCAAGCCCCAATGCCTATTTCCATCATCGCGGCGGTTGCCAAAAACGGCGTGATCGGCAAAGAAAACGCACTGCCCTGGTATTTGCCGGAGGATCTTAAAAGATTCAAAGAATTAACATCGGGCAAGACGGTGATGATGGGCCGCAAAACTTTTGAGTCAATCATGAAGCGAAATGGCAAGCCTTTGCCAAACCGCAAAAATGTCGTCATAACTAAGCAAGAAGATTATCCAGTGCCAGAGGGCGTTTTGGTCTATAACGACCTTAAAAAGGCGCTTCTGGATCTCAAGAGCGAGAATCTTTTTGTCATTGGCGGCGGGGAGATTTACCGGCAGACCATAGATGTCGCAGGAGTGCTTTATATCACCCATGTTGATCAGGAGATTGAAGGCGATGTCTATTTTCCAAAAATTGGCGAGACGAAATGGAAAAAAGTTTTGGAAGAAAGACGCGAAGGATTTAGTTTTGTAACATACATGCGAACGCGCGTTTGGACGCAAACTTTTGGGGTCGTAGGCGCAATTATAGAAAAAGAGGGAAGAATTTTACTCGTCAAAGAAGCGGATAAATGGCCGGATCCGGGAAAGTTTAGCCATCCTGCGGGCTGGATTGATGTTGGAGAGAATCCGATTGAAGCTTGCGCCAGAGAAGTAGCGGAGGAAACTGGTTTTGAATTTAAGCCCACGGCAATTCTTGGCATTTATTCGCTGGTTCAGAAAAATTTGTATGATGCTCGACTTGGCAGGCCGCATTCCATTAAAATTATTTTTCTTGGTGAAATAGGCAAAGAACAGAAAGAACTTCACGGGGAGACAGCAAGTGTGCATTGGTTTACGGCTGAAGAAATTTACGCAATGGACGGCAACACCTTGCGCGATGTGGATATCAAACAAATGGTCAAGGATTATTTAGCAGGGAAAAGATACCCTTTAGACATACTTACTCACACCGTTCAAGAATAGTAAGACAAATTTGAGCAAACTTCTGACGATCGTCAGAAGTCTGTCGCGCAATGGGTTGACTTTGACGTTTGGTTAAAGTAGTATTGTAATCGGCACGGAAACAACGACGATCAGGGCCGCAGTTGCCCGGGATTGGGGGACTCGAATCCCCACGTCGGTCCTGCTGTGGACTCGTCTTGCAAAGATTAGGTGCGAGGCTTAGAAGCAGTAACTCCGGTTGCTGTGGAGCCGCCGATGAAAAAACACCCTTGATAAGTTGACCCCGTTGTGCGAGGCATCGCCTTTCTGGGCGATGAAAAGTCGCCGCGGCTTGGTAAGGATTGCGTGCTAGGGGATAGTCAGCTCTACGGATGAGTTGACATCCCCTTTTTCATTTATTTTTTACGATATTTGTAGCGCGCCGATTTATCGGCTATAATGACAATATGCACGATGCAACATTGTTTAACCGAATTTCTGAATTAAAATCCGCGGTGGCGGGTTTACGGGGGCGGCTTTGAGCTGCCTCAAAAACGGCAGAAAATTCTGGAAATTGAGGACGAGATGGCCAATCCTGATTTTTGGAAGGATTACGTTCACGCTAACGAAAAAACGAAAGAACTCAAGAACTTAAAGACACAGGTTGAATTTTGGGAAAAGCTGGAAACGGACATAAATGATTTGGAAGCGCTCGCAACCTCACCCCAACCCTCTCCGAAAGCGGAGAGGGAGTTATATGGGATATTTGAGGATATACGTAAACGGTATGAAGAGGCGAGAATAGGGACATTTTTGAGCGAAAAATACGACGATCATGACGCGATTATTTCTATCCACAGTGGGGCAGGCGGCCTGGACGCCCAGGATTGGGCTGAAATGCTTTTGCGCATGTATTTGAGGTTTTGCGAAAAAAGGCACTTCAAAGCTCAAATCTTTGAGCAAAACCGCGACCCGGAGGGCGGAATCAAAAGCGCCACTTTTGAAGTCACAGGGCAATACGCATACGGCTTTCTCAAAAGCGAAGCGGGGGTACACCGCCTGATCAGACTTTCGCCTTTTAATCCCGCGCATACGCGCGAAACGTCATTTGCTTTAGTTGAAGTTTTACCGGCGCTTGAAACCCAAGAAGAAGTGCAACTTGACCCCAAGGATCTCAAAATTGAAACCAAGACCGCGCGCGGACACGGAGGGCAGTCGGTAAATACGACCTACTCTGCTGTCAGAGTAACCCATATTCCCACTGGTATCACGGTTTCCATTCAGAACGAACGAAGCCAAACGCAAAATAAAGAACAGGCGCTTAAAATTCTCAAGGCAAAGCTAAAGAAATTAGGAGAAGAAAAACAGGTTGAAGAAAAACTTAAGCTTCGCGGGGAATTCAAAAGCGCGGAATGGGGCAACCAAATTAGGAGCTATACCCTACATCCTTATAAGCTGGTCAAGGACCACAGGACGGGATATGAGAGCTCTGATGTTGACTCCGTGCTCAACGGAAAGTTAGATGAGTTTATAGAGAAATATTTGGAAACCAAATGATAAAGTTTGATCACTTAACCAAAGTTTATTCCAAAGGAGTCACGGCGCTTCATGATATTGACTTTGAGATCAGACGCGGCGAGTTTATTTCAATCGTCGGCCGTTCGGGAGCCGGAAAATCCACCTTATTGCGTCTTCTGATTCGTGAAGACTATCCGACGCACGGTACCATATACATTGAGGATGTGGATATTTCTAAAATTCGGGCGCAGGATATTCCGTATCTGCGGCGCAAAATTGGCGTGGTTTTTCAGGATATAAAACTCTTGCCGAGCCGGACCGCTTTCGAGAATGTGGCTTTTGCCATGGAGGTAGGAGGCGTGGCGAGAGCCGACATAGAAAGCCAAGTGCCCGAGATTTTGGATCTGGTTGGCCTCGCTGACAGGGCGAGTGCTTTTCCGAACCAGCTTTCCGGAGGTGAACAGCAGCGCATCGCAATAGCAAGAGCCCTGGCTCACCGCCCCGTGCTCTTTTTGGCAGACGAGCCGACCGGCAATTTGGATGAGGCCAACGCTATGGAAATTTTGGAAATTTTGAGAAAAATCAATGAACTTGGCACGACGGTCGTCCTGGCGACTCACGCCAAAAACCTCGTTGACAAGATGAAAAGACGGGTCATTGTGCTTGATCATGGAGAGGCGGTGTCAGATACGCCGCAGGGCCGGTATAAATTAACTTAAAAGACGAATGGGAAGAATCACTTTTTACCGCATACTCAAAAACGGATTTTTGAATTATTGGCGCAATTTCTGGCTGTCCGTGGCGGCCACCGCGATCATGGTCATAACGCTTTTTATCATCAGCAGTCTTTTGGTCATAAATGCTCTCGCCAATGTGTCGCTTGCGACATTGAAAGAGAAGGTTGATATCAGCATTTACTTTAAATCAACCACATCAGAAACAACGATCGCACAAATTCAAAAACAAGCAGAGTTTTTGCCGGAAATCAGGTCCATAGTTTATATCCCCCCTGTTGAGGCCAGAGAAAAATTCAAGGAACTTCACAAAGATGAGCCTTTACTCATCGAATCAGTCGAGCAGTTTTCCGAGGAGGAAAATCCTTTTCCGGCGTCTTTTGCCATCCGGGTAAATGAACTTTCGGACTATTCAAAAATCATCAATCTTTTCCAGGATCAAAAATTTACGCCTTTTGTAAAAAAAATCACGGATAAAAGAGACATTGTTGATAGATTAAACCGCATAATTCAGGGTATTAGAAAATTTGGTGTGGGGCTTACGACAGTTTTCTCAGCTTTGACGATTCTTGTGATGTTTAACACCATCAGGCTTACCATCTATAATCGCCGCGAAGAAATTGAAATTATGCGCTTGGTCGGCGCTTCTAACTGGTTTATCCGAGGTCCGTTCGTGATGGAGGGCATATTATACGGCATTGTCGGAACGATAATTACCTCCCTGCTTTTGTACCCATTGCTCTTTATTTTGACTCCAAAAATTTCCGGCTTTTTGGAGCTTGATCTGGCTCAATTCAATCTCGTAGGGCTTAATTTTTGGCTGCTCTTTGGCATCCAGCTTATACTCGGGGTCGTTTTGGGGATTATCTCTTCACTGATCGTCATCCGAAAATACTTAAAAATTTAGAATGAAACTTATTCTTTTCCGAGACACCAAGGGTTTAGGGAAGCGAGGGGAGATTGTCGAAGTTTCAAACGGCTACGCCCGCAATTATTTAATTCCCAAAAAAATGGGGGTTTTGGCGACTGATGAGGTTATCAAATCTGTGGAAAAGCAGGCCGGCTTGCGGGTAAAAAAAGAGCATGAACTAGGAAAGCAAGCCGCGAAGTTTGCCCAAAAGATCGGCAAAAAAATCTTTGAATTCCCCTTGCCGGCTGATGAAAAAGGCCATTTATACGCCGGCTTGAAAGAGGCTCAAATCTTAGCTAAAATCAGGGAGGGCATAAAGCTGCCTTTCGATCTAGACGCAAAACTTGTGGATTATTTATCGCTTAAAACCACAGGAACTCATAAAGTCAGTCTTGACTTGGGGGGCGACGTAGTTCAAATAGATATTGTTATCTTAGCGGCTAATGAAAAAAGGACAAAAGAAACATAGTCCAAAATTTATTTTTGTTTCCGGCGGCGTAATTTCCGGGATCGGCAAGGGCATTACCACTGCTTCCATTGCCGCCATTTTAAAATCAAAAGGGTACAAGGTCTCCCCGATCAAAGTTGACATGTACCTCAATCAGGACGCGGGCACTATCAGACCGCAGGAACATGGGGAAGTTTTTGTGACTTTGGATGGGATTGAGACGGATCAGGACGTCGGACACTATGAGAGATTTATTGATGAGGCGATTCGGCGGACGAATTATATAACAACGGGACAGATTTATGCGGAGGTTTTGAGGGCCGAGCGAGCCTTTGAATACAGAGGCGAGGATGTAGAGGCCATTCCTCATGTCACGGACGAAATAATCCGTCGTTTTTACATAGCCGCCAAAGGATATGATATTTGCATTATTGAGCTGGGCGGAACGGTAGGCGAGTATCAAAATGCCATTTTCTTTGAAGCGGCCAGAATTTTAAGGCTGCGGCATCCGCACGATGTGATTCACATTCACGTTGCTTATCTGCCGATACCGGCCTACTTGGGCGAGATGAAATCAAAACCCGTGCAGCAGTCGGTGCGAACGCTTAACTCAATGGGAATTCAGCCGGATGTCATTGTGGGACGCAGCGAAGTAACGATAGACGACCGTCGCAAAGAAAGGGTCGCTCTCTTCTGCAATGTCGATAAGAAAGCGGTTTTATCCAATCCCGATGTTTTGAGCATTTACGAGGTCCCCGTAATACTAGAAAAGCAGCAAGCCGGCGAGATTGTTCTTGAGAAACTCGGTCTGCGGCCGAAGAAACGAGATTTGAACCTGTGGCGCAATCTTGTTCGCAAAATCAAAAATCTCAAAAAAGAAGTAAATATCGCCGTGGTCGGAAAATACTTCGGCGTAGGCAGTTTCCAGCTGTCTGATGTCTATGTTTCGGTGATTGAGTCGCTCAAACACGCCGCCTGGGCCAATAATGTTAATGTTAAACTTCATTGGATTGATGCTGAAAGAATCGAAAGTGAAGGCGCTGGAAGAATATTAGAAAAATTCGACGGCATTGTCGTCCCCGGAGGCTTTGGCAAACGCGGAACAGAAGGGATGATCAAGACAATAAAGTTTGCCAGAGAAAACAAAATACCGTATTTGGGGCTGTGTTACGGCATGCAGATGGCGACAATTGAATTTGCAAGACACGTCGCAGGACTCAAAAACGCCAACACTACCGAAATTGACGACGACAACCCCCATCCAATAATCCATATCATGCCCGATCAGGAAAAAAAGCTGCTGCGCCGCGAATACGGAGGCACGATGCGTTTAGGCGGCTGGGAATGCATCATCAAACGCGGCACCGTTACAGAGCAGGCTTATCTTAAGGCGGGACGGATCAAAAAGAACGGCCGCGCGAAAATAGTCGAGCGCCACCGCCACCGCTATGAATTCAACAACAAATACCGTCAGCCGTTAGAAAAAGCCGGCATGGTAATTGCCGGCACCACTCCAGACGGCCGTTTAGTGGAAATTATAGAGCTTGCCGGCCATCCGTTTTTTGTAGGCACGCAGTTTCATCCCGAATTTCAATCCCGTCCGCTTGCTCCGCATCCTTTGTTCGCGGGGTTTATTAAGGCAAGTATCAAAACACAATAGCAATACTAGGGAATAACGTGCCATGGAAGTTAGAATTGAAGAGCAAGTGCGGCGTTTGATCTTTTCAGTTCAGCCGAGTACTGCCGCCAAAATCTGGCGTACCATTGATTTACTCAAAGAATTTGGACAACGGCTCAGTATGCCACACTCCAAAAAAGTCGCTTATAAACTTTTTGAATTGAGAATTAGGGGCCAGCAAGAAATCCGCATTTTTTATTGTTTTTTCCGTGGATGTGCTTATCTTCTTCATGCCTTTGTCAAAAAGTCAAAAAAGACTCCGAAAAGAGAATTGGAAGCCGCGTTAAAAATGATAACAGACTTGACAGGAATATAACATATACGTTATGCTATAAACATATGAAATTTTACGATTACGAGAAACTTAAGAGACAAGCACTGAGGGTTAAAAGGGTCAAGCGAGCCTATGATGCCCTTGAACCGGAATTTGAGGTTATAAGGATGATCATAAAAAAGCGAATAGCAAAGCGGCTTACTCAAGCAGAATTGGCTAGAAGAATTGGCACAAAGCAGTCGGCCGTGTCTCGCCTCGAGCAAGGGACATACAATCCGTCGCTTCGATTCTTGCAGAAAGTGGCTGACGCGCTTGATGCAAAATTTGAAATTTCATTTTCCTAAATTTACACCCCGAATTACAACCCCACCCCCTAAGACCCTATCTGCTCTTTGCGGGATTCATTAAAGCGTGCATGAGGACTACTAGAAGCGACTAAAGATGGACATGTGTGAAGTATAATTAATAAGTTTTAAAAAGGAGTTCATTACATGCCAGAGAGTGAATACACACCTGCACCAAAAGAAATAAGGGAGGCTGAAGAATCCCTGGAACCCTGGCAGGCCGCCATGACAAGGGCGAAGTGGGATGTCATGTCTCACGCCCAGGATTTTACGGCCGCAGGGGTGAGTCAAGAGCAAATTGAGAAGGCGGCAGAATTGGCTGGGGAGCGAGCAAAATTGGAATTTGAGCAAAAACAAAAAGAAGACCCTTATCGAAGAGTTGCTCAAATTATAGAAGATGCTGCAGAAACCTTAGAGGAAAAAAAGTGGGCTGAGGCTATGATCCATATATTAGAACAGCATAGGACAAGTCTAATAAATGCCGCACGAACGACCAATTCCATGGAGAAAACAGGTAAAGAGTTGGCCCTCGCGCTTATGTGGAACGATCAGTCCAGACTCGAGGTGGACCAGCGCCCTCATACCAATGAGTATCAAAGTGTAGTTAGAATTATGCCTCATAGCGTAACTAGTCAATATTATGAGCCTCCGCCCGAAAAATTTTTTGAACGGGTAGTGAGAGGCCTTAGGGCCTTAGAACCAAACAAGCCTCTTGAGTCACTAAAATCATTACCCAAAACCCCGGCTAAACTAGGCCAAGCGCGTTACTACGAATCTTTCAATGTAGCAATTGATCTACCTACCTCAATTGAGGGCGTTAGATTAGATGTTTGTTTAGGTATACAAAAAGAAATCCTCGTCAAAATGGATATGGAACGGGTGAGACAGATAATCCATTTTCCCGAGTCCGCTTAGTTTTCTGTTTAGATAACATTGACAATCGTTTTTTGTTTCAGCGAGCCGTCAAAACGGCGGATTTGTTTTTTTTGGAAGCGAACGACGCCCTGCTTGAGCGCATAGAGCGTGTCATCTCCGCCGCGTCTCACGTTTGAGCCCGCCTCATATTTTGTGCCGCGCTGGCGGATCAAAACATTGCCAGGGCGAGTGTTTTGGCCGCCAAAAATTTTGACGCCTAGACGCTTTGATTCCGAGTCCCGTCCTAATGAAGTTGAACCTCCGGCTTTTTTATGCGCCATGTTGCTTGAAAATAAAAATTTCTCGGCTTACGAATTGATCCTTGCGGTCGTAAATAATGCTTTTTCTCTCGGTAACCTGCAGAAAATCAAATCTTTCAAGTAGAACATCCGGCAAAGGGTCTAAAATATCATATCCCAATTTTTTTATCCTGTCAACAATCGGGAAAAATTGGTAGCTATTTTTTAGATGATAGGCGGGAAGTGCTGCTATGATTCGTTTATCCGGTGGAAGTATTTTTTTGAAAGTTTCAAAGGCGGCCAGATATGTTTTTGTCAATTCCTTGAAATTTTTTTGGACTTCTTTATCGTCGGGCGGTTGCGTGTAAGCAGGGCCCAAGGTCCCTTCTGTGACCACGGCCTCTAGGTTGAGTTTCGGGAGGTTGGCTGTGAGCTCTTTGATATCGCTAAGTATCAGCTCAAAACGGCCGGGCGGCAGTTTGTAGCGATTCTTGATCCACAGAAGGTTTTTTTCCGCATTTTCGATGGCTTTGGGCGAGACGTCTGATCCGACGGCCTTGAAGCCCATCAGTATTGCTTCTTGGATTACGGTTCCGGAACCCACAAAGGGATCAAGCACGGCGGATTTCAGACTGCCATTGGCAGATTCGGGAATTAGTGCTAGATTTATCATTATCTGGGCGACTTTTGGGGGCAGCATCCCCACATGGTTGTCGCGGGCCGGTCTTTGGTAATCACGTCTCCCGTAATCCTCAAAATCCTGGACGGTAAGAGTCTTCCCGAGGTATATTCTTTCCGTACCTACCAAGAACACTAATTCTGCGCCTTTTTCCAAAATATGCTCATTGGTGACAACCACGGACGGAAGAGATATGGCATCCTGCTGTGGAAGAACAATTCGCACAGAAAAGCCGGCAGCAGTCAATATATCCTTGATTCTCAAGCCCAGCCTTTTTGCCTCGCCGCGAAGCGGCAGTTGCCTGGCCATTGGATATAAGGATATGCCAATTTGAATTTTGCCTGTATGAGCGGCAAGAAAATTTTGATTGAGCAGTTTTGCGTCAAAATAATCTTTGAAAATAGCCGACGGTCCCAGAAGCTTTTTGCGCCCCAGCGAATCCAAGACTTTGAAGATTTTGATGGTCCCGCCCAAATGTTTCTGAAGTTTCGGTACTTCAAGCTCCTCCTCCATTTCAATAATTAAAACCTCGCGGTACAAATCCACGAGGCGAAAATTCAGCCCCATGTTCTCAAACACGGCGAACAGTTCTGCCAATGACAGCGTGAAGACCCGTCCGAGATTAAAAGCGTATTTAAATTTCATAAAGAATTTCTTTTTGAAAAATCAGCAGACAATAGCTCTGACTGTCGGCTATCTGCTTGTAGCCCTCTTGTTTTTTAATCTTGGCAATTATGCTCACAGGAGCCGTCCTCCGGATATTCGTATAGAAGAGCCGTCTGTTGATTTGTCGCAGATATATAATAGTCTAAAAACTGCGGAAGCGCAATCGCCGGCGCCAGCTCAAAGCGACCAGCAGATCGCGGGCGAAACGTTGGCTTCCGACTGCCAGGGCAAAATCAAAGGCAATATCGGCAGCTCGGGCAAAATTTATCATCTGCCGGGCGGAGCTTTTTACAGCCGCACAATCCCGGAACTTTGTTTTGACAACGAGACCGAGGCTCAAAAGGCGGGATTTAGAAAGAGCAGTAGGTGATTTTAATATGGGATTATTTGGCAAATTTTTAGGTTTTGAGGATCCGGTCAAAAGCACAAAACCTGTCATTGAGAAGATAAACAGCCTCGAAAAACAATTCGAGGGTTTTTCGCGCGAGGAGCTGGTGGAAAAGACGCGAAATTGGCAAAAGGAAATTCGCAATCCAATGCAGGTCAATAACGCCCCCCAACCCTCTCTTAAAGCAAGAGGGGGCGAGGAGGAGTTACCGGAAAAAGTGGGCGACCACTTAAACGAAATTCTCCCCGAGGCCTTTGCGGTAGTAAGAGAAGCGGCCAAAAGAACGCTTAATCAGCGGCATTACGACGTACAGCTCGTAGGCGGGATCATGCTTCATCAGGGGAAAGTTGCGGAAATGAAAACTGGCGAGGGAAAAACTTTGGCCGCAACTACTGCGGTGTATCTAAATGCGCTTGCTGGCAAGGGAGTACATTTGGTCACAGTGAATGATTACTTGGCGCGCAGGGATGCCTCCTGGATGGGCCAAATTTATGATTATTTAGGACTGTCAGTCGCGGCAATCGGGCATGAAGTGTCGTATTTGTACACCCCCACTTCATCTCCCCCTATCCCGTCCGACGGGACAGGGGGAGAAAGAGAGGGGGTTGACGAGCGGGTTCAAATTGACGTCAAAAACCTTATTCCTTGCACGCGCAAGGAGGCCTATGCGGCTGATGTTTTATACGGCACAAATAACGAATTCGGCTTTGACTATCTGCGCGACAACATGGCAGTAATCTTAGAGCAGGTGGTCCAGCGCGATCTTCATTTCGGCATTGTTGACGAGGTTGATTCGATTTTAATTGATGAGGCCAGGACTCCTTTGATTATTTCCGCGCCGGATGTGGAAAGCACCCAGCTTTACCGTGAGTTTGTCTCTTTTGCCAAAACTTTAGAACCCGATGATTACACGCTTGACGAAAAACACAGGCAGGTTTTCTATACGGAGCAAGGCTATGAAAAGCTTGAAAAAAAATACGGCCAGGAAATTTACAGCGATATCAAACTTCGCCATCACGCGGACTCGGCGTTGCGGGCGCAAACTCTTTTCCGCAAAGATCGCGATTACGTGGTCAAAGAGGACGAAGTGATAATTATAGACGAGTTCACTGGCCGCTTGATGCTCGGGCGCCGCTATTCCGAGGGGTTGCACCAAGCCATCGAAGCCAAAGAAGGGGTTGCCGTCAAGCAAGAATCAAAGACTCTGGCCACCATAACTTTTCAAAACTATTTCAGGCTTTACCAAAAACTTGCCGGCATGACCGGCACAGCTGTTACTGAAGCTGAAGAATTTCACAAAATCTACAAGCTTGACGTTGTAGAAATTCCCACGCACAAGCCGATGATCAGAGTTGATTTGCCGGACAGCATTTACAAAACCGAGTCGGGGAAGTTCGCATCAATTGTGAGAGAAATAAAAGAGCGATGCCAAGCGGGCCAGCCCATCTTGATCGGCACAATCTCTATTGAAAAAAATGAGCAACTTTCAAGCCTGCTTAAAAAAGCCGGGGTCAAGCACGAAGTCCTAAACGCCAAAAACCATGAAAGAGAAGCGCATATAATCGCCCAAGCAGGACGTTTGGGCGCGGTAACGCTTGCCACAAACATCGCCGGGCGCGGGGTGGACATCATCCTTGGCGGCAATCCGCCCGATGCGCAAGAGGCAGAAAAAGTCAAAAATTTGGGAGGCCTTCACGTGCTGGGCACCGAACGGCATGAAGCAAGGAGAATTGATAATCAGTTGCGCGGCCGCTCGGGCCGTCAGGGCGACCTCGGCTCGTCTCAATTTTTTCTCTCGCTTGAGGATGATTTGATGCGGCTTTTTGGCGGCGAGCGCGTCAAAAGTTTGATGGACACTCTGGGAGTGCCGGAGGATCAGCCCATTGAACACGGGCTCGTGAGCAAAACCATTGAAAGCGCCCAACGCAAGATAGAAGGAATGAACTTTGATTTGCGAAAACATGTTCTGGAGTTTGACGATGTTTTGAATAAGCAAAGAACCGTGATTTACGGCAGGAGAAGAAAAATTTTAAGAGGGGAGCTTGATTTGAAAACATATATTTTAGAGAAAATCGATTCTGAAATTGAGGGCATCGTCAACACAGCGGAGAACGAGGAGGCTGTGATTAGACAGCTCAATTCTATTTTCCCGACTTCCGGCATCAAACTTCCGACTTCTGATTTGTGGACAAATCATTTGACAAGCCTTGCCGGAAAGCTCTACGAAGAAAAGGAGCAAAAATTTTCCCCACAAATCATGCGGCAGGTGGAGAAGTTGATAACTTTGCAGGCCATAGACAATTTCTGGATGGAGCATCTGGACACGATGGATCATTTGCGCCAGTCAGTAAGTCTGCGCGGCTACGCCCAAAAAGACCCTTTGGTTGAATACAAACAGGACGGATTAAGGTTGTTTGAAAGAATGCTTAAAGAAATCGATAAAACCATTGTTTATACGATTTTCAAGGTTGAGGTCAAACCTCGCGAACAAATACGCCAGCCGGCACCGCCGCGCGAAATAGGCGCTAAAAAAATCGGCAGGAATGACCCATGTCCATGCGGAGCGGTAAATCACAACACAGGCAAGGTTTACAAATATAAACATTGTGGTTTGATAAACGCTCCGCATCACAAGCGGTAAAAGCGGAGTCCGCCGAAGCTTTATGCGCAGGCGGACGGCAGCTGAAAGAAATATAAAAAATGTCATGGAAAATAAAGAGGCCGCCAGAATTCTGTCGGGTGTCTAATCCGACTCTGGCGGCAGCCTACGCCTTGCCCTCGTGGGGCAGCGAGAGGGCGGCCAGTCCTCACGCAGCTAGAAAAATGTTAGCAAATCCACGTGGCATAGTCAAGAAATATAAGAGATGTCGTGGGGGATAGCATGGAATCTTTAGAACAAAGAATACAAAAAATTGAAGACAGAAATAAGAGTGTTGAGGCTGATAAAGCCTGGGAGACTAGTTGGGCGAGGAGGACTTTGCTCACGGTGTTCACCTACCTGGCTATTGGGGCATATCTCCGGGCGGTTAATATAGCGCGACCGTGGCTCAACGCGATTGTGCCCGCGGTTGCTTTTATGATTTCAACTCTCACGATGCCGTTTTTCAAAAAAATCTGGCTGAAAATGAGACGGAAAAATAATTGAGAATTTAGATATTTCGAGATTACGACATTCCAAGTAAGGCAGCATTATGGCGACTATACAAAAATTTGAAGACCTGATTTGCTGGCAGAAGGCGAGGGAGCTAGCGAATTTTATATTTGAGATAACCGACAGGCCCCCGTTTCGAGATTTTGATTTGAAAAGACAAATCAGAAGAGCTGCGATTTCGCCGATGTCCAATATTGCCGAAGGTTTTGATAGGGGTACACAGGCAGAGTTTGTTGATGCGCTGTTTATTGCAAAAGGAGAGGTTGGGGAAGCCAGAAGTCAATTGTATTTAGCATATGACAGGCAATATATCGATATTTCGAAATTTCGAAATGGGCTTGAATTGACTGATGAATGTTCGAGGCTGATCCAGAGTTTTGTCGAGAAAATCAAAGGTGGCTCAACGCGCGGATTACAATTCAAACGGGTTTCAAAGCCTGATTTAAATAAGGAAATTCTCAAACAATACGCACCGGAGGTTTACAAGAAATACTTCGGAGACACCAAGGTTTAATTTCGATATTTTGACATTTCGAAGTTCCGCAATATTATGCTAAAATATAAAAGATGAGCAGGGCTAACCTAATCACTAAGCTTTTTTTCATTATCATACTGGCTTTTCTGGCCGGTCTTGTTGTTTTTGACAAGCTCTTTTTAATCAAAATAAATAACGTCTTTCCATTCAGGCTGGGCCTTGACTTGCAGGGAGGCACACATTTGGTTTATGAAGGTGATTTGACGGATATTACGGCAGGAGACAGGGGAGATGCGATGAACTCGGCTAGAGACGTCATAGAGCGCAGAGTCAACGCTTTTGGCGTTTCCGAGCCGGTGATTCAAGTTGCCGGGGATAATAGGCTTATAGTTGAACTTCCGGGAGTAAAAGACATAGAAGGCGCAATCAAACAGATCGGTTTAACTCCCTTTTTGGAATTTCGCGAAATTGATCCCGCTTATCTCCCGCCAGAGGATCCTAATGAGATTGATTTTCTCAAACAATTCAGGCCCAGTGGCCTTTCCGGCAAGCACCTGAAAAAATCCGATATTGTCTTTGATCCAAATACCAATCAGCCGCAGATCACCTTGCAGTTTGACGATGAAGGGAAAAAGCTTTTTGCCGATATTACGGCCAGAAACATCGGCCGAGTCGTGGCGATTTTTCTGGACGGCATCCCCATCTCGGCACCGGTCGTTCAGCAGGAAATAACGGCTGGTCAGGCGGTCATCACAGGCAATTTTACCATTGATGAAGCCAAGGAACTAGCGCAGAGGCTTAATGCTGGAGCGCTGCCTGTGCCCATCAAGCTCGTCCAGCAGCAAAACATCGGCCCCACGTTGGGCAGGGTTTCGCTTGAACAAAGCGTTATTGCAGGGCTTATCGGCTTTCTGGCTATTGTTCTATTCATGCTGGTTTACTACAAGCTGTCCGGTTTGTTTGCGATTTTGGCGCTGCTGATTTATGTATTCATAAACCTGGCAGTTTTTAAGCTTGTGCCGGTAACATTGACGCTTGCAGGGATAGCCGGCTTTATTTTGTCGGTCGGCATGGCGGTAGATGCGAATATTCTGGTATTTGAGAGAACAAAAGAGGAACGAAAGGCAGGTGTCGAATCAAACAAGGCCTTGGAGCGCGGCTTCACGCGAGCCTGGAACGCCATTCGGGATTCCAACGTTTCTTCCTTGATTACCGTGTTCATCCTGGGTTATTTCGGTTCAAGCTTGATTAGGGGATTTGCCGTGACTCTAGGAATCGGCATTTTGGTTTCCATGTTCACGGCCATCTTTGTAACACGAACTTTCATGCGTCTCTATGTTCAGCGTAATTAAAACTTGGAAAATTTGGTTTACCCTATCCGGGGCGCTGATTGCGGCTTCGATTATTTTGCTGTTTGTTTGGGGCCTGCGGCCCGGAATTGACCTTAGAGGCGGAAGTCTTTCCGAACTGGAATTTGGAGCTCCACAAAATGTAGGGGATATGAGGCAATACTTGACCGCCGCGGGTTTGAGAAACGTCGTGGTCCAGCCGGTCAACGATACGACTTTGATAATCAAAACCGAGCCTTTGGCAGGGCAGGGCCTTGAAGAGTTTAACACGGCGATCAAAGAAAAGTTTGGTGATTTCAAAGAGTTAAGGTTTGAGTCTATTGGTCCGGCCATCAGCAAAGAATTGGTCCGAAAAGCTTATTGGCAGATCGGGCTGGTGGTTGTTGGTATATTGCTTTATATCGCTTACGCTTTTCGCAAAGTAAGCGAAACTGCCAGAAAAAGCAAGTTATCTTCATGGCGATTGGGTTTAGCCGCCATTGCGGCTTTGATTCATGACCTTTTTATTACTATGGGGGTTTTCGTTGTGCTTGGCCGGTACCGCGGCGTGGAAATTGACACCCTGTTTATCACGGCCCTGCTCACCATTCTTGGTTTCAGCGTACATGACACCATCGTCGTTTTTGACAGAATCCGGGAAACCTTGCGGGAACGTCAGCACGATCCCCTGGATAGCGTAATTGATTCCTCAATCAATTCAACACTGGCGCGATCAATCAATACGTCATCTACCCTGATTTTCGTACTTATCGCTATGCTACTTTTTGGCGGGCAGACGATATTTAATTTTGTGCTGGCTCTTCTCGTGGGAGTGGTAACTGGTACTTATTCGTCAATTTTCATAGCAAGCCCAATTTTGTTCCTTTGGGTCAGAAACAAAAACAGGACAAAAATTTGACAAGAAGCAAAGTTTGTGCTATACTCTGGGCGATTTTATGCTCGAAGAGAATCAGGAAAAAGACAAAATCGATTGGAGTATTTTGGATACAATTTCGGCGTCCAAGCAAAGCGCTGCATTGCGAGCATTCAATGTTGCAGTTCTTGTTCAGGAGTTTCTTTCAATGCTTAAGACGCGAGAAAGAGATATTCTGACCGCCCGATTCGGACTAGAAAACGGGCAAGGCGAGACTTTGGAGAACATCGGCAAAAAACTGGACTTGACCCGGGAGCGTGTCCGTCAGATTGAAAAAGAGACTTTTAGGAGGATAAATCAATCATCGCTTTCGCCAAGCATACAGGCCGGTATAGAACTGATTTTCCAAGTCATTGAAGACCGAGGCAAAATTGCGCGAGAAAATCTGATTCTTGACGCCGTCCTTCTTAACAATGATACGGAAATTGCCCGGCAAGGGGTGCTTTTCGTTCTCAAGATTATACCGCGATTTTTTTTGCTTAAGGAAAACGCATTATATCACCAAGGCTGGTACGTCGCGGGGTTTGATAAGGACATTTTTCAAAAAGTAATCGATTTAGCCCGCGACATTCTCAAATCTGCCGGCCAGCCGTTATCACAAGACAGGCTTTTTGGGGAGATCCGAAAACAATCTCATGAGCCGGATATTGCCAAGTTCTCGGACGCGGCTACAGAAAGCTATCTCGCCGTCTCCAAAGCTATGGACCGGAACCCCTATCAGCTATGGGGACTTGGGGAATGGCCGCAAATTCATCCGAAAGATATGGGCGACAAGGCTTATTTAGTCCTCTTGCATCACAAAATCCCCGAACATTACGGAAAGATTACGGAGCTTATCAACAAACAGAGTTTTGACAGGAGGATCGCCCACAAAGAAACGGTTCACAACGAGCTCATCAAGGATAAGAGGTTTGTTTTGATTGGCCGGGGAATTTACGCACTCAAAGAATGGGGGTACAAAGAAGGTGTCGTGGCTGACGTCATTGCTCAAGCTTTGCACGCCGCGGCCAGACCGCTTAGCAAGGAAGAGATTATAGACGAAGTGATGAAACAGCGGAAGGTAAAGAGAAATACCGTCATCGTCGCGCTTTCCAACCGCAAGCGTTTTCAAAAAACCCCAGAGGGGAAATACACTGAAAAACAAAATGTTTAGGGACTTAGGCGAATTATTCGGTTTGATATATGCTGTGCTTCTAAAGGGAGGCTGGGTCGGCTTTGTCTGGGGTTTGATTTACATGTTTTACAAGCTGTATATTGATTATATACAAATTCGCTGGTACAAAACCCTGCCTTGGCTGTTCCTAAAAATCACGGTGCCAAAGGATAACGAAAAAAGCCCCCTTGCTTTCGAAGAAATCCTCAATCAGCTTCATTCGATTCAAGAACACATAACCTGGGCGGAAAAATATCTCGAGGGCCAATTCCAAATCTGGTTCACGTGGGAAATCACAAGCATCGGCGGTGCGATCGCCAATTACGCGCGCATTTTACCCAAACACCGCGATGTTTTTGAAGCCGCGATTTATGCCCAATATCCCAATGCGGAAATAATTGAAACGGAAGATTACTTTCCAAAGATACCGAAATTCGAACCCGAGAAATCCGAATATGATATCTTTGCTTATAGCTTTCGTTATATCCGGGAAATTTACTATCCCACCCGAACTTATTACGATTTTGAACACGCGACGGCAGAAACCTTTGTTGATCCCATAGCCGGCATGTGGGAGGAGCTCGCGAAGCTCAATCCCTATGAAATGTATGTAATCCAGTTTGTTCTGCGTCCCATAGGCGACGAACTTTGGAAGGAAAAAGGACGTCATCTGGTAAAAAAATTAAAAGGTGATCCCAAGGCTTTGAAAGGACCCACAGACACTTTCGGGAAATTCATGGGGGTGATATTGGGACCGATTCTTGACGCTTTCATCCGTCCAACGGCAGTGGAGGGAAGGGCAGCGAGCGAAAAATATGAACCGCCCAGCCTTATGCTTCACCTGACAGAAGACGAAAAGGCCGTGATCAACGCGGTAGAAAAGAAACTTTCCAAATGGGGCTATCAAACGAAAATCCATTGTTTGTATCTCGCTCCTAAAGAAAAATACAATCCCGGGGTAATCAACAGAGCGGTGATTGGGGCTTTCAAAAGTTTTGGCGCGAACAATCTCAACGCCTTAAAACCACTTCTTAAACGTTGGACAAAAGTAAACTACTTCCTGTTCAGAGAGCTTGAGAAACCCGTCATGCGCCTTCGTCTCAATTACCGCAAGTGGAAATATATGTCTCTTATCAGAAGACGCTGGTATTTCTGGGGACCGCCGCCGAATATCTTAAGTGTCGAGGAGATAGCTTCATATCTGCATTTCCCGCAGATCGAGGTAAAAGTTCCGCCGATTGAAAAAGTCACGGTCACCAAGGTCCAGCCGCCTCCGGAACTGCCGGTGGCGCCCGCTGCTTAAAATATGCCCCAAACTACTGCAAAAGAACAAATCAATGTTTTTGCCAAAACCAACTTCCGGAACCGGGATGTGGCTTTCGGCATCAAGCAGGACGACCGCAGGAGGCACATGTACATTATCGGTAAAACCGGCATGGGCAAAACCACAATGATCGAGAACATGATAGTCCAGGATATCCTGGCCGGAAACGGCGTGGCATTTGTGGATCCGCACGGCGAATCGGTTGAGAAAATTCTAAATTACATTCCGTCAAATCGTCTCAATGACGTAGTATATTTCAATCCGGCTGATTTGGATTTTCCGATCGCTTTCAACCCTTTGGAATCGGTCGATCCAAGATACAAGCACTTGGTGGCCTCGGGCCTCATGGGCGTTTTCACGAAAATCTGGGCGAATGTCTGGAGCGCCAGAATGGAATATATCCTCAACAACACGATTCTGGCCCTCCTCGACACGCCCGGAAACACGATGCTGGGAATCGCGCGAATGCTCGTTGACAAAAAATTCCGAAAGAAGATTGTGGACAACATCAGGGATCCTGTAGTCAAGTCCTTTTGGGTTGACGAGTTTGCCAACTATAATGACAAATTCAGAAATGAAGCGATTGCCCCGATTCAAAACAAAGTCGGCCAGTTTTTGTCGTCCGCCATTATCCGAAACATTGTGGGTCAGCCGAAAAGCACAATTGATCTTCGCGAAATCATGGACAACCGTAAAATTTTGCTCCTGAATTTGTCAAAAGGACGGATTGGCGAGGACAATTCGGCGCTTCTAGGGGCGATGTTCATCACAAGAGTACAATTGGCGGCAATGAGCCGCGTGGACGTGCCCGAAGAGGAAAGAAATGATTTTTATCTGTATGTTGACGAATTTCAAAACTTCGCGACCGAATCCTTCGCGACTATCCTTTCCGAAGCCAGAAAATACCATTTAAATTTGGTTATTGCTCACCAATACATCGGTCAGCTTATCACAGAGATCAATAACACAAAAATCAAGGATGCGGTCTTCGGGAACGTAGGAACCATCATCATATTCCGGGTAGGAGCGACTGACGCGGAAGATTTGGAGGCCGAGTTTGATCCCACTTTTACGCCGACTGACATGGTAAATCTGACCAAATATCACATTTATCTGAAGCTCATGATAAACGGCACCGCTTCCCAGCCATTCAGCGCGGTAACCTTGCCGCCGCTTGGTGACCAGACGGGCAGCGGGGAAAAGATAATTCGTGTGTCTAGAGAACGCTATGGAAATCCGAGGGTTCAAATTGAGGAAAAAATCACCCGCTGGATGGGGCAGGATTACCACAAGGAAGCCGCGGGCCAGGATTTGACCGAAGAGGATATTGAACAGGAAAGAGGCGGAGTGATTTTTACAGGTCCCACCGCAGCCGCTGTTACGGAAACAAAAACGGAACCTGAAATATCTGCGCCAATACCGCCGCCTCTGCCGCAGAAACCGGCGCCAAAACCCAAAGAACATCCAATTTGGGAAAAAGTTGCCCAGGAAACCGAAAAAAAGATTTCAAAATCTTTGGTATTTAAGTTTGGAGAAAGGCAGGGGCAGAAGCAGGAAAAACCTCCAGAGCCGCAACCGGCGCCAAAACCGCAACCTCTCAAACCCGGGGAGAAGATAAAGTTTTAACCAGATGAAAAAAGTATTGGTAGCAATGAGCGGAGGGGTAGATTCGTCTGTCGCCGCGGCCTTGCTTAAAAAACAAGGCTATTTTGTAGCGGGTGCTTTTATGAAAAATTTTTCGGCCGAATCCTGGCAAGGAGTGATTGAGAACGGTTGCCCTTGGGAGCAGGATTTGAAAGATGTTCAGGCAGTTTGCGAAAAACTGGGCATTGAGTTTAGAAGTTTCAATTTTGAAAAGGAATACAAGGATAAAGTTATTGAATATTTCTTTGCCGAGTACGCCGCCGGCCGCACGCCTAATCCCGACGTGATGTGCAATAAAGAGATAAAGTTTGGGATGTTTTTACAAAAAGCCATGGAGCTGGGGTTTGACTATATCGCGACCGGACACTATGCGAGAGTCCTTCCTGCTTCGTCATTGCGATCCGCCTTTGGCGGAGAAGCAAACCCAAGGCGAGATCGCCACAGCGCTGCTGCGCCTCGCGATAACATAACTTCTTACGAGCTTCTCAAGGGCATTGATCCAAAAAAAGACCAGTCCTATTTCCTTTACACTCTTAATCAAGAGCAACTTTCCAGAATTTTATTTCCGATAGGCGGATACACCAAACCGCAGGTTCGGCAAATGGCCAAAGAGTTCGGGCTTCCCAATTGGGACAAAAAAGACTCACAGGGAGTATGTTTTGTGGGGCACATCAAATTGCGTGAGTTCTTAAAACAACGAATCCCCGAGAGAGTGGGAGAGATTGTTGAGGCCACAACTGGGCGGGTAATAGGTGAGCATCTGGGGGCGTGGTATTACACTGTTGGCCAGAGAGAGGGGATCGGCGTTGGCGGCGGGCAGCCATACTATGTTTCGAAAAAAGATGTCGTGAATAATTTAATCTTAGTTGAAAAGAACTCCCCCTTTCCCCCCTCTTTGGTTAAAGAGGGGGTTGGGGGAGTTCAAAATCTGTATTCCAAGCGAGCCTATATCAACGACGTGCATTGGATTGGTGAAGAGCCTGCTTTGCCGCGTTCTTGTAAAGCCAAAATTCGTTACCAGCAGCAGGACCAGGATTGCATAATTCATCATTGCGAGGAGTCCGCAGCGACGGACGACGAGGCAATCTCAAATACAAAAAAGATTGCTTCGCATCCGCTCGCAATGACGGAAAATTTGGAAATTACATTCACCAAACCCCAATTTGCCATCGCGGCGGGCCAGTCAATTGTTTTTTACGACCGTGATCGCGTCCTTGGAGGTGGAATTTTGCAATGAAGAGTCTCTGAGACAATGGAGGTAGCCCCCTAAATATCGAAATGAGCATCGTATGGCAAGTCCATATTGACAAATTTTTTTGTATGGAATATACTAATTTTGGCCAAATCTGGGGATAATCTCCTGGAGGGGCATCGCATATTATTATCATTAGTTAGAAAAACATGCCGAAAAAAATCTCGACAGATGCAGTGACAAAAATCGTTGGAATACTTAATAACTTAGATACCGCTGAAAGGCAACGAGTTGTTCGCGCAGCGCAAATATTACTGGGGGATTCTGAATCTGGTCCAATCCAGTCGGATAACGTTTCGCTTACTAAGCAGGGAGAAGAAGAGAAAATCGATGGCCTAAACCCCCAAGCACGAAAATGGGCTAGCAAAAATGGAATAACGCAAAACGAACTAGACGGGGTTTTTCACATTGATGGCCAAAAAGTGGAAGTAGTTGGCAGTGAAATTCCCGGCAAGGGGGACAAAGGAAAAACACATAACGTGTATATTCTGGAGGGTATTCGTCGGCTGTTAGAAACGGGGGTTGCCAGCTTCGACGACAAAGCCGCTAGGGAACTCTGTAAAAATCTTGGCTGCTACAACAGCGCAAACCACGCAGTATATATGAAAGAAAAGCGCAAAGAACTTGCTGGCTCGAAAGAAAACGGTTGGAAACTTACTAACCCTGGGCTTAAAAAAGGTGCGAGCCTAGTGAAAGAAATTGCTAAAGTAAGTTAAATGGTCAATCCATCTGAGCTGCTTTCTGGTGTCCCTCTGGGACTGCGGGAACCCTTAATCCAAAGATATCAAGAAATTGGATCAAATTACCTAGAGCATCTATGGGAGCCCTCGGAGCTTAATGGGGGAAAATTTTGTGAAGTGGCTTTCACTATCGTGGATGGATTTATCAAAGGGGTGTTCCCTGGGAAACCAGCTAAGCCAAGGGATATGACCGCAGCATGCCGAGCACTTGAAAGTATTGCTCCGGATCCGAACCGATTAGGTGATAGAAGTTTACGAGTGCTTATTCCCCGAGCTATCCTTGTCTTATATGAGATTCGAAACAATCGTGGAGTAGGCCATGTTGGTGGCGACGTAGATCCCAATTACCTTGACGCAACAGCAGTTTATGCCATAGCGAGTTGGATTCTAGCTGAAATTATTCGGATTTCCCACAAGATAACGACTGCGGAGGCGCAACAAGCAATCGACTCTCTTGTGGAGCATAAATCTCCATTAGTCTGGGAGGTGGAGGGTGTGAAGCGGGTGCTTGATCCAGCAATGAGCAAGAGTGATCAAGCGCTTTTGCTTCTTCACTCAAGACCCGCCTGGGTTTCCGAAAAAGATCTAGCTGACTGGGTAGAATACAGTAATTTAGGTGTGTTTCGAGAACAAATTTTGCTACGTTTACATAAACTACGGCTAGTTGAATACGACGCCGCGGGATACCGTGCGCGGATATCGCCACTAGGAGCAAAGGAAGTCGAGCAACGGATACTTAAAGATCGCATTTAAATGATGAGCTCTAAATTTACACCAAGAATCTTACGATCAGAAGCGCAACGATATTGATGATCTTTATCATCGGGTTTATCGCTGGTCCGGCTGTATCTTTATAAGGATCGCCGACGGTGTCGCCGGTGATCGCAGCGGCGTGGGCAGGAGAGCCTTTGCCGCCGTAATTGCCTTCTTCAATGAATTTTTTGGCGTTATCCCAGGCGGCGCCTCCCGAAGTCATTGAGATTGCCACAAACAGGCCGGTGATTATTGAGCCGACCAGCAGGCCGCCCAAAGCCTTGGGGCCGAGCAGAAATCCGACAAGTATCGGAGCAACTACCGGCAAAAGGGCTGGGATGATCATTTCTTTGATAGAAACCCTAGTTACAATGTCAACTGCCTTGGCATAATCCGGCTTCGCCGTGCCGTCCATGATGCCTTTGATTTCCCTGAATTGCCTTCTGACCTCTTCAACTACTGCTCCGCCCGCTTTCCCGACAGCCCGCATTGCCATTGAGCCGAAAAGATAAGGAAGCAGAGCGCCGATGAATAAACCTGCAAGCACTCGGACGTCGGATAATTCAAATACAAATTTTGCGCCAAGAGCGGATAACTCGTGTGTATAAGCGCCAAAAAGAACCAGCGCAGCGAGTCCCGCGGAGGCAATCGCATATCCTTTCGTAACAGCCTTTGTAGTATTTCCAACAGCGTCTAGCGCATCAGTGACCTTTCTGACTGAATCCGGAAGGTGAGCCATTTCAGCGATCCCTCCGGCGTTGTCGGTAATAGGCCCAAACGCATCCACGGCCACAATTACGCCGGTGAGAGAAAGCAGTGCCATTACCGACAACCCGACTCCGTAAATTCCCGCCAGTGAGAAGCTGATTAATATCCCAGCGACAATTAAAAGAGCAGGAAGCGCTGTTGACTCAAGGCTCATCGCGAGCCCTGTAATTACATTTGTACCATGCCCCGTTGATGAAGCTTTGGCAATCTGCTTAACGGGTCTAAATCTTTTTGATGTATAGTACTCTGTGATTACAAAAATGCCGATTGCGACAAATAGACCGACTAATGCCGAGCCAACCACTTTTTGCCAGGTGATAACCGGAAAACCTAAGCCGCCTGCCCCAAAATATTGAAATGAGAAATAGACAAATCCTATGGCGCCCAAAAAACCGCTCACAGCCAGTCCTTTATAAAGCGCTGACATGATCTTTTGTGATTTTGGGAGTCTTACAAAAAATGAACCAATAATTGACGCAGGTATTGCTATTCCGCCCAAAAGCAGTGGGTAATTCACAGCCGCTGGTTGGTCGGGAAACAAAAGGCTTCCAAGCAGCATGACCGCAACCAGCGATACGGCATAAGTCTCGAAAAGATCGGCGGCCATGCCGGCGTCATCGCCCACATTATCGCCCACATTATCGGCAATCACAGCCGGGTTTCTGGGATCATCTTCCGGGATTCCGGCCTCTATTTTACCCACCAGGTCCGCACCCACGTCAGCGCCTTTGGTGAAAATGCCGCCACCAAGCCTGGCAAAAACCGAGATCAAAGATCCGCCAAATCCGAGGCCTACCAAAGATTTGATATCGTTTGTTAAAGCGTAAAAACCTGCGACAGACAGCAGAGCCAATCCCACAACCAAAAATCCTGTCACTGATCCGCCTTTGAAAGCGAGGCTTAAAGCCGGGGTCAAACCCCGTTTGGCCGCTTCAGCAGTTCTTACGTTGGCGCGCACTGCCACACTCATGCCGACAAATCCGGCCAGCGCCGAGGCAACTGCACCCAGCAAAAAAGCCATAGCAGTAATCGCGTCAAATAAAAGCCAAATTGCCGCAAAAAGTATCACGGCAACAACGGCAACTGTTTGGTATTGACGCTTAAGATACGCCTTTGCTCCTTCTTGTATCGCCGCAGCAATCTGTCGCATTTTCTCATCGCCTTGCGGTTTTTTGTTGATGACCAGAACTAAAATAACCCCGTAAAGGAGGGCGATTAGGGCTGAAATAATAGCAAACGATGACGCTGACATATGCCAATTTTAGCTAAAATCCAAGCCGGTCGCAAGGTTCTCTAAGGGTTTATCCACAAAACAAAAAACCGTCTGCCCGCCTTACGAAGCGGACAGACGGTTTTTTTGTTTTTTAGAACCGCTTGTCGCGCTGCCCAAACTGCCTTCTTTGAGGCCGGTCTTGCAGCGGACGAGCTTCGTTGACCACGAGTTTTCTTCCTTCCATCTCATAGCCATTGAACATCTCAATGGCTTTAGCCGCATCTTCCGATGAGGCCATTTCCACAAATCCGAAGCCGCGGGAGCGGCCGGAAAATTTGTCGGAAATGAGATTGACTGAAGTGACGTTTCCTGCTTGACTGAACATCGATTGCAGGTCTGCGTCAGTGGTCTTGTAGGGCAGATTCCCTACATAGAGCTTTGTCGCCACTTTGCTTTCCCTTTTACCTTAGCACGAGTAGAGGGGTTGCTCCCCGCGTCATGCGGGGAAGAAATCCTGCCCCTCGACCGTGCTAAATAATACACTTGGGAGGCAGTACTGACCCAAACTAACTACCTTGCTAACTTTTAAGACTCAACAAGTGCAGGATAGCACAAACGCAAATAATGTGCAAGTATTTCGATTATCAATCAGAAGGCGTGTTTTGTTTGCGGTACAAATCTTTGTCTATAGTCCTTTCAAAACAAACCTCGCCTGCGTCATGGTCCCAATTTTGAGAAATAAAATATGGCTCGGAGGCCGGATAAGAAGTTTTATAGACTCGCGAAGAAAGCGGCCCCGAAATGTCTTTTTGGTAGCTGGGTCTGTTAAAGCTGGCGCAGAGCGCAAAGCTCAAAGACTCCTGGATTTTGTAGCCGTAATCTGCCCCTGTCTGCGGGTCTTTTGGGATTCTAATGCCTCTGATGTCGTCGTTGAGTTCGGCTAAATTTTGCGGCAGAACATTTTTGTTTTGCCAGTAGTTGACGATTTCTGCCTGAATGAACTCCAGATCTTGAATTTTTCTTTCGTCAAATCCCCGAAGCCGCGCCTCCTGCGGCGAGCCGACTATGAAAAAACCCGCAACCACAGTTGCCGCAACAATGATTATTGTTGCATAAACAAAATATTTCATGGCTATTCAATCTTGTGCTTCTTCAGATCAAAATAATAGTAGTAAAAAACCGCGCTCGCCACAAAAAGCAAAGTTATAACTTTGAGTGCAAATCTGACTGTGAGTTCCCCCTCCAGAAGTTTGTTTACCAGTCCCACCAGATCCCCGACAATGATGATTGCCGCGACGGACAAAGTAAGATATATGAGCCACTTGCGCGTGCCCAAGTTTCTTTTTTCCGGCGCTTTTTCATATACGTTGTTAAGATAGCGCATCAGAAGGAGATAGGCCGGGAAGACTACGATGATTGTGGAGAGAGCAAACCTTATGGCGCGATAAGCATTCTCGAAACGGTAATACTGGTCCTGCGCCAGAATATCCGGGATCAAAATGTTGACGTATTGAAATATCAGGGTTGTGAAACTTGCCGCGCTGAAATAAAGCGCAAGCAT
>CAYNFS010000002.1:77973-90351 GCA_964396685.1 uncultured Candidatus Saccharibacteria bacterium
CGTATTGAAATATCAGGGTTGTGAAACTTGCCGCGCTGAAATAAAGCGCAAGCATCGTGAGAATATGCAAAAATACGTCTTTTGGCCCTGATTTAGGTTTGACTGAAGTTAATTCGTCCATAGAAGTGGTCTCTAGTTAATCCTCAATTATGGCCTTGTTAAGGCAAAATTTGGACAGGGCTTTAGTCTTGGCTGTCGTCCTGAACGAAGTGAAGGATCTGTACCGATTTTACCTAAGTTGTGAGATTCTTCGCTACGCTCAGAATGACATTTCTGCGGGAACTAGAGACAAGTTCATAGGGTGATTATATCACATCAGGGTACCCGGGGAAATAGTCGCGCTTGACTTGTTTTTTTGACAACCCCATGACGTAGAGCATCTTTTCAAAGGCTTTGACCATGGGCTCGGGGCCGGATACATAAAAAGTTCGCTCTGAAAAATCGGGTACTTCTTGTCTGATAATTTTATCGTCAATCAATCCAATACTCTCGGAGTCCAAATAAACCGTGCGAAGAAAACCTTTTTTTTGCGCCAAATCAAAAATTTCCTGGAATACAAAATCTTGGGAGCGCCTCGCCGAGTACAGCAAAACTATCTCCCTTTTTTGCTTAGTGTCCAAAAGATATTTTATCATGCTGCGAAAAGGCGTTATTCCGATTCCGCCGGCAATAAATGCGAGCTTTTTGGCCGGGTCTTTTGGCAGGGTAAATTCGCCGGCCGGTCCTATGGCACTGATTTCTGCTCCCAACCCTTGGTTTTTCAGGGCTGTTTTAAAAGTACTGCCATGCTCCGCAAAGCGCGTGGCAAGTAAAAATTTGTCCTCTGTGGGTGACGAAGCGATTGTGAAATAGCGTCTGATCCCGCGATCATCGGGACTGGAATGGGGGAGGCTGTATTCCAAAAACTGCCCTGCGGCGAAACTTAATTTTTTAAAAGGCTCAAACCAGAAATCCGAAATGCCCTCGCTTAGACTTTCTTTTTTGACGAGCCTTAGGTTCAAAAATACTTGAGGATTTAGGATTCTCGCAAAAATATTCCCAGTAAGAAGAGCGAGCTCAAGACTATATGGAACACTTAAAAATTTTTGATAAAACGCCAGGACGATCGCCGTGAAAATACCGTAGTAAATCCGCAGGCGCACCGCACCCGGGCTGGTTAAAGGCTCAACCAGCATCACGAAGGCAAAAAACAGAATGGGGGAATGAAGCATTGCGGGCAAAACAGCTTGGCTGTTTGTGATCGCAACCAGTGCCGCATAGGGGATAAGAAAGCTCAAAATTAGGTGAAATCTTCTGATTTTGTAAGCCATCAGCATCCCGCCCGGAACGACAAAAAGCAAAAGCCAAACATTACCCACCCACCAGCTTGCGGCCTGATTGATCGCTATTGCCGTAAGCAAAACCCCTGACGCCGCCGGATTGAAAATATGCCGCCCTTTATAGGCGGCTAAATACTTCAAAGCCATGGATCCAAATGCCGCCAGGGTCAAAAACGGCAAATTTGAAGCTGATAATTTTACCGGCCCGATCATGAGAGTTAGAATCAGCGCCGTTATAAACTGGGATTCCGGATTTGGCTTGAGGCGGAAAAGCCGCGAGAAGATATAATTTGACGCATAGCAAATTGTCGCAAGATAAAGGGTTTGAAGCAGAATATCAGCGGCGCTGAAGGGGACAATGCCCAAAAAACTTAAAACGACCGCCCCTGTTGTAACGAAAATCAAATAGTACAGCACCGAGCGGTACATGCCAACCCCCCAGTATAAAGTTTTCAGCCTTTTAAGGAGTGACAATAATCTCGCCGAAATCACTTGGTTTTAAATGATTGTGATACCGCCAGGTTCCGGGTTGCTCAAAAATAAAGCTGTAAGACTGGCCGGTTGGCACTCCCGTGCGCTGGTCAAATCCCGGCAAATCGGTATGGGCCGGATGCGGAGCTGACGCCATCCACATGAGACCGGAACTTTCGTTTTTGAAAACCACCGCGGTCCCCGCTCTCACAGTGAGAGATTTGGGAGAATATCCCGTGTCGCTGTAGATGACCTGGCTATTCTCACTTGTTTCCGAACGGTTCGGCACTACCGGCGGAGCATTGTCCTCGCTTTTGCGGAACAACAAAATCCCCCCGGCAACCAAGGCGGCGATTATCACGATCCCGATAATCAATTTTGTCATATTTTTACTTTTTAATGCTTAATAGTATTCTTATTGTACCATAAAGATAGCCTTTACCCCCTCACCAGAACCAATATCCGTGGCATTGGGGCAATTCGCTTAGCATTTCAGACCATTCATTCACAAATTTACGCTCGCGGCATTCTGGTGAGGGGGTTTACAGAATGTCTCAAACATGCTATAAAATGTGAACGTATGGGACAAGAACAAATACAGCTTAAATTTCTAAACGGCGTTGAAGAGGAGCTGAAACAGGGTCAAGGACTTTCGATCATCAATCTTGTAAGTCAAATGATTGAAAACGCCTATTATATGCGCGCCTCGGATATCCATATTGATCCGCAACAGGACAATGTCAGGGTGAGGTTGAGGATAGACGGGATTCTTTACGATGCCCACTTCTTGCCAAAAAGCATTCACTCCGAGGTAATTTCGAGAATCAAGATTATGGCGGCGCTTCGCACCGACGAACACCAGGCGGCGCAGGACGGCAGATTCCGCTTTGCCTCCGAAGGCAAAAACCCAATTGACGTTCGAGTTTCAATCGCGCCAACTTATTACGGCGAAAACGCGGTGCTACGGCTCCTGGCGGACAAAGCCGAAGAATTCACACTGGAGAGTCTGGGTTTTTCCAAAAACGATCAGCACAAGATATTGCAGGCGATTCGCCGCCCTTACGGCATGATCCTTTCCACCGGCCCCACCGGTTCCGGAAAAACCACGGCGCTTTACACGCTTCTAAAAATCCTCAACACAAAAGACGTGGCGATTATTACGATCGAAGATCCGATAGAGTACGCCATTGAGGGCATTAACCAAATTCAGGCAAATCCGAGAACGGGACTTACTTTTGCAAACGGTTTGCGTTCCATCTTGCGTCAGGACCCCAACATCATCATGGTTGGGGAAATCCGCGATGTGGAGACCGCCGGGATTGCCGTAAACACCGCGCTCACCGGACACTTGCTACTCTCAACCATCCACACCAATGACGCGGCTACAACCCTGCCAAGGCTTTTAGACATGAAAATCGAGCCGTATTTGATCGCCTCAACCGTCAATGTTGCGATAGGCCAGAGGCTGGTGCGCAAAATTTGCCCGCACTGCAAGATAGAAAAAAAACCGACAGCGACCGAACAGAAAAGCTTGGCTGAAGCAATCCCTCAAGCTACTTTGGCTAAAATTAAAGCATTTTATCACGGAAAAGGGTGCGAGAAATGCAATCAAATGGGATATACCGGCCGCATCGGAATTTACGAAGTAATGGTCATAGACAATGCTGTCCGCGACGCGGTGCTCAAAAAACTGCCGGCCAGCGAGATCAAGAGGGTCGCGGTGCATCAAGGCATGACCACCATGCTGGATGACGGCATGGAAAAAGCGAAAACCGGCATTACCACGATTGAAGAAGTTTTAAGAACCATGCATGAATAAGCTTTTTTTAAGTCTCTCCATTCAAGATAAAATTCTTTTTGCCAAGAGGCTTTCTATTTTGATAAAAGCCGGAGTTCCTCTTTTGGAATGTCTGCAAATGATGCACAAACAAGCTTCCACTCGTTCCACCCGGAAAATTTTAGAAGTGCTCAAAGCTGATGTGGAAAGCGGGCAATATCTTTCCGCCAGCATGACGAAATTCAAAAAGATTTTCGGGGATTTTGCCGTTAACATTATCCGGGTGGGGGAGGTTTCCGGCACGCTTTATGAAAATTTGCACTATTTGGCGGAGGAGCTTAAGAAAAAACAAGCTCTTCGCCGCAAAGTCGTAAACGCTTTGGTTTATCCGATTTTTATCATCATTGCCACATTTGGCATCACCGGACTGCTGACCATTTACGTTTTTCCGAAAGTCCTGCCGATCTTCAGCAGTCTTAACTTCCCGCTTCCCTGGACCACGAAAGTTCTGATTTTTATCAGCAATCTTTTTTTGCATTACGGCTTTTGGATTTTAGGCGGGCTCGTGGGACTTGTTGCCGTCTTTTTCTTTTTGATGCGAAATAAAAAATTTAAGCTTTTCTTTGACCGCACCATTTTAAGAATCCCCCTTGTCGGCCGAATCTCCCAAGGCTACAATATGGCAAACTTGTGCCGGACTTTTGGACTGCTTCTCAAAAGCGACGTGATGATTGTGGAGGCGGCGAAAATCACGGCCAACAGCCTCAACAACCTGGCCTACCGAAAAGAACTTCACGCGATCGGCGAGAATATTACCAAGGGCGAGACTGTCTCCGCGCACATGCATCGCAAAAGCAAACTTTTTCCGGCCATCTTGTCGCAAATGGTCACGGTAGGGGAGAGCACCGGCAATTTGAGCGACACCCTGATTTATCTTTCGGACCTTTATGAATCCGAAGTTGATGATCTCACCAAAAACCTCTCTAGCGTGCTGGAACCGGCGCTCATGGCTTTTATGGGTATCATTGTCGGCTTTATCGCCATTTCAATCATTACGCCAATCTATGAAGTCACGCAGTATCTTAAGCCGTAAGGGTTTTACGCTCATTGAAATAATTATTGTCATGGGTATCTTTGTTATTGTCATCGCGTTTGCTGTCTTTATCAGCTTTGACTTTTACCGCAGCTATGCATTTCGTTCTGAAAGGAATATACTGGTAAGTGTGCTCCAGCACGCCAGAAGCAAAGCGATTAGTAATATTAATCAGTGCGCGCATGGCGTGCGTTTTGAATCCGATAAATACGTGATTTTCGAAGCCGCAGACGCAGGCTGTCCCAGTCCCGCTCCAGACGAAGAAATCCAGGCGAACCCAACGGCGAATGTAACGACCGATTTTGGAGACACGGTCACTTTTTCTAGACTAAGCGGCAACGTTTCGGCAAGCGGAGACATTAACCTTACAAGCGGTCCGCAAACAGCAACCATCTCCATCAACAATGAAGGGCGCATCAATTGGTAAAAGGAATATGACCACCCCATTGTCATTGCGAGGAGTCCGCCGCGGCGGACGACGAAGCAATCCTAAAGAATTACGGGATTGCTTCGCTGACGTTCGCAATGACAGCGCTTCTGGCTTCTCCACCCTGGAAATGCTCATAGCACTGGCTCTAATCGTGACAAGCATTTCTGCAGTCATCTCCGTAGCCTTCGGCAATCAGTCCATTTCCGTTGACGCGCAGACCAATGATGAGGCGCTGGCAAAGGCACAAGAGCTTTTGGAGAACGCAAGAGCTAATGCTCGTTTGGATTTTAATTTAGTTAATCCAATTCCAGAGGCCCCAGACGACATTTATCAAAAGAGTCTTGAAGTTGTAAGTTTGCCAGATTTTTTTACCAAAAGAGTAGCAGGTAAAGTTACATGGGAGGGCGAGCCAAACAGAGATTTATATGTTGAGCTCACTACTTTGGTGACAAATCCTGAAGCACTTTCCGGGGGAGACACATGTAGCTCGGTTTTGGAAGGCGACTGGACTGATCCGCAAAAAACAGAATATGAATTTGGAAGCGAAATCCTGGGTGACACTTCTAGCGGGTTTCCTATAACATCAATTCAGGCTTTTCAAGGAAAGATGTTTGTAACGGTGAATAATAGCCACGGCAATAATGATGGAGTCTTTTTTATCCTTGACATTTCGGACCAATCAATAAAACCTGCGCTTATAGGTGGACTTGATAATAGTCTGTCCGTTTCAGAAGGCTTGAATGATGTTGCGGTCGACGGAGGGAGTTTCGCTTACGTTGCAAATGCATACGATAGTTCGCCGGGTACTTGTGATGCGGATCATAATTGCGCACAGCTTCAAATTATCAATATTTCAAACCCTACGAACCCCACGCTTGTAAAAAATATGAAGTTGCCTAGATTCACTGTCGGGGGAAATTTAGCCGCTGGTAACAGGGTCTTTTATAAAGATGGAATTGTATATTTGGGACTCGCTAATTCTACCGGGCCGGAATTCAACATTATAGATGTGGGCGGCGGCGGTTCGCTCGGGGCTAGCTCGACAAACCCAATTCTTATAGGTAGTTATGAAATAGGAAACGGCATCAATTCAATTCAAGTTAGAGGTGATTACGCTTATATAGCTTCCCCTAATGACCAGGAACTTATTATTTTGAATATTAGTGATCCTACAATTCCGGTGCTTGTAGGAGGTTTTTATGCTCCAGGTGGAGGTGGAAATAACGGCAATGGGAAGAGTATGTATTTAGTTGGTAATATTTTGTATCTGGGTCGTACTCAATTAAATGGGAATGAATTTTATATTTTAGATAATACCAATTCGGAAACTAATTTACCTATTTTGGGCGCAAGTAACATTCTTGACAATGGAAACGGAACGAGCGTAAATGGAATATTAACCCGGGATTTTTTGACTTTTTTGATTACTAACCGTGAATTTCAGATTTTGAGGACGGATGATCCTAATAGTATTATTCCATATGCAAGCCCCTTGCCCTTGCCTCCAGGATCTGGCGGGGTTCAGGGCACGGCAACTGATTGCGAAGGTAATTATATTTATGTCGGTTCACAAAAAACGGCTGCGGGGCTAGGTGGACAGGATAAGGGCTACATTTCAATAATTACTGGTGGTCTATGAGGCGTACAAGAATTCAGAAAGGTTTTACGATTATAGAAGTGCTTCTCTACCTAGCACTTTTTTCCATTATCATCGGCGGGGTGATGGTGGCGACTTATCAGATTATTGAAACGAGCGGAAAGACTCAAGCCCGCGTGGTAATTCAAGAAGAGGGTAATTTTTTGCACCGCAAAATTGACTGGGCTTTGACCGGCGCGACAGATATTAGTGTTGATTCGCCAACCAAAGTGTCCATTACCAAGCCAAGTCTGCCTCCGGGTGAAAACCCTTTGATATTTGAACTGCTTTCGGGAAACCTTGAGCTTGCGCGTGGAAGCAGTCCCGCACAAATTCTTAATAGTCAAAATGTCGTAGTAAATGATGTGGCTGGCACAGCTTTTACTCTGATATCGGCAGAGGGAAGTAAGCCTCCTGCAATCAAAGCTACATTTACGGTAAACGGCCTGCCGTTTGAAACTGTAAAATACCTTCGCAAATAATATATATGCGGGACGATTAACTGGATTCCCGCCTTCGCGGGAATGACAGGAAGGGGCGAAAAAATGAATTTTATGACGGTTTCTTCTCCTTATTACAAGACCTGCTCGGTATTGCTGAAAAAATCGGCTCGGGAAAAAATCGTTTTCATAAATAATTTGCAAAAAAAACTTGAATATAAGAAAAGCACCGCTTAGGGACAAAACCCAAAGAGGTGCCTTTCAATGTAGATTCTACTGATATGATAGATCAAATACCAAGCTTTGTCAATAGGAAGGAATCAGGATTCATCGCCTTGATGTCGGCAATCATTGTCTCGGTGCTTCTCATTGCCATTACTTTTACTTTAAGCTTTACCGGTTTTTACTCGCGATTCAATGTTTTGGATTCCGAATACAAAGAAAGAAGCATTGGTTTGGCCGAAGCCTGCGCGGATACGGCATTGCTTAAAAAAGCCACTGATCCTGCTTACACTGTCCCCGAAACCATAAATGTCGGAACAGATACCTGCGATATTATTTCTGTAGCGGATAATGGCACTCAAGTTACCATCAAAACCAGAGCTGTCTTTCAAAAATCTTTTACTAACATAGAGGTTGTCGCAAACAGCGACGACCTCTCCATCATCTCCTGGGACGAGTGTCCTACTCTAGAGCTTTGTCCGTAATTGAAATTTAGTTTTTCCAGTCATTGCGAGGAGTCCCGACGAAAGTCGGGACGACGAAGCAATCCCTCTTTGAACGAGATTGCTTCTCCACCCTTCGATGAAGCTCAGGGGGATCGCAATGACGGATTTTGATTTATGTTATAATACAAACATGTCCGAAGTTCTTTATCGCAAATACCGCCCTCGTATTTTTGCCGAAGTTCTGGGGCAGGATGTCATCAAAACCATCATTCAAAACGCCCTCAAACTCGGGCGTGTCTCACATGCTTATCTTTTCGCGGGTCCGCGCGGAGTAGGCAAGACTACGGTCGCAAGACTGCTGGCAAAGGCGGTTAATTGCCTCAAACCCAAAGATGGCGAACCCGACACGGTTTGCGCTAACTGCAAGCTCGTCCAGGAAGGCCGCTTTTTGGATTTAATCGAAATAGACGCCGCAAGCTACACCGGCGTTGACAATATCCGCGAGATTATTGAGCACGTGAAATTCACGCCGAGTGCGGGCAAATACAAAGTCTTCATCATAGACGAAGTCCACATGCTCTCAAAGGCCGCTTTTAACGCGCTTCTTAAAACTCTTGAAGAACCGCCCGCCCATGCTATTTTTATTTTGGCCACAACCGAGATACACAAAGTTCCGGCCACCATCATTTCCCGTTCCCAGCGCTTTGATTTCAAAAGAGTCTCGCAAGCCGACATTCTGCAACTCTTCAAGTCAGTGCTTGCCGACCAAAAGGCCGATATCCCGCTTGAAGCCCAAAAACTTATCGCCCAGGCAGCCGAGGGAAGCTTCCGCGATGCTCTCTCCATTCTCGATCAGGTTCTCGCTTTGGGCGGCGAAAAGCTTACGGTTGACGACATAGAGGATATTCTTGGCATTGCCAGAATTTCTACACAGCAGAAGTTTTTGGACCTGATGCTGGCCAATGATGCAAAAAGTGCGACGCAATTTGTCAAAGATCTGGCCTTTGCAGGAAAGGATTTGACCCAATTTACCAGAAACTTTTTGGAATATCTGCGGCAAGTGCTGTTTGTCAAAATGAACGTTGAATCGGTTTCTGATATCGGGCTCGTCAAAGAAGAGGAAGAAACGTTGATAAGGCACGCGCAAGAATTCACCGGCTCAAGGCTTCTGGAATTTATCAAAGGCATGCTTGAAGCATACCGCGAGAGCAAAAATTCGCCCGTCGCGGAGCTTCCGCTTCTCTCACAAGTTTTAAGCCTTGCTTCAAATCCCGCCCAAGATTTCCCAAAAAAGATTCAGCAGGGAAAACCCGCAGCCCCAGCCCCGGACCTTGATTTGGGAATCATTGTTGATCGCTGGGCGGAGGTTTTGGCCCGAGTTAAAGATTACAATCATTCACTGCTTAGCAGTTTGCGTCTTGGCCGCCTGGTAAAACTTGAAGGGGTTGAACTAACTCTGGCTTTTCCCTATAATTTTCATAAGGAGACCATAGAGGCGCGCAAAAACCGCATTGTAGTGGAACAGGTTTTGGAAGACATCTTCCAAAAACCCCTGAAGATAAAAGTCCAGTTGGAAAGAGAGCTTGAAAAAGAAGGGGAGGATCTTTTAAGCGAGGCGGTGAAAGTCTTAGGGCAATGAGTTCATCCATAAATTTTCTAAAATTCAATAACCCGACACTCGGAGAGATGGTTTTCGCGCAGGTCGTAAAAGAAGTTTTGAATTTTATGAAAGCGGATATGGCGTCCCGCTACAAAGTCATGATTGGGTCCGATTCAAACGGCAATGGCATTTTGGACATAGTATCCGTCGTGGCCATACACCGTATTGGCAACGGCGGCCGTTATTTCTGGTGCCGATCGGCGCAAAAGAACATTCATAACCTTCGACAGAAAATTTACGCCGAAGTGCAAGCCTCACTTGATCTGACCGTGCTCTTCCTGCCCGCCTTCCGCGACGCTTTGAGAAAACAAGAATCTATCACAGAGATACCGTTTGATTTTCAAATCCACGTGGACGTTGGAATGCAAGGCGAAACGAAAGATTTGGTTCGGGAAATTACCGGCATGGTGAGAGGCTACGGCTACGAAGTTTTCATCAAACCGCAGGCTGCCGCCGCAACTACGGTTGCCGACCGCCACGTGAAATAGCTCGCAGAAACAAAAACACAATCAAAATCGCGGCATAATTGATCAGCAAAAACCAGGGGTTTGCCCAGGAAAACCCGTCAAATTTCCACGAAGAGATAGGCCAGAAGAGGGGAGTGGGATAAAATTCGTAAGAATGAGTCGGGACGTCTATTATGATGTGCAAAACCCAGGCGCCAAGCTCCCAGATAGGCCGGCGAAAAATCAGATAGACAATGGCGAAAAGTACAGTAAAGATTATTAAGCTGTGGCTTAAGTTATAGAGCGCCGTAGCGAGGGTGAACATCCAGAGCGAATCTTGCGGCGGCGGTTCAGTTGTTGAAGGGCCGGGGATATCAGCCAGACTTATACCTTTGAAACTCAAATTCCACAAAAGCCCCAGAAGTGGTACAGCAAAAGCGAATAAATCTGGAAACACCCCCCAAAACACTGCCCATTTCACGCTAAACGTTTTTCTCGTCTTGAGTTTCAGAGCCTTGTAGACAGCGCCTGCCCAAAGCCCATGAGAAAACACATCCATGCTAATAAGTTCGTCATCGCGAGTCACGCGAAGCGGGACGTGGCGATCTCTTAGCCGCCGTTTGGGATTGCTTCGTCGTCCCGACTTTCGTCGGGACTCCTCGCAATGACGGAAGAATAAAATTAATCTTACTTTAGCCTTTTACGAAATAGATAAAATGCGGAGCCTATAATAAATGTTAAAAGAGCTAAAAGGCCAATAAAAATAATTGCATTTTGTTCCACAAAGGCTTCGCTCGCGTAAACCGTAATAACGGCAAATGGCAATTCGGCAAAAAAAGTCGCAAGCAGATATTTGATAAAATCATACCGGATCAGCCCCAAAAGATAGCCTGGAATCTCTGCCGGGCTCATGAGCCGAAACAGAAAAACCAAGAGAAACTCGGATTCGGCGGAAATTTTTTTTCGGTAATCATCAATCTTGTGAAAAGGAACAATGCCTTTGAAAATCGGATAAGCCGCATATTTGCCTATCGCATAGGTTGCCATACCGCCCAAAACCCAGCCTGAAAGCAACAAAAAAAAAGTTCCCAGCTTGCCCCAAATGACAACTGCCGCGGGTACCAGCGGTATACTGCTGAAAGGGGAGAGCATCGCGGAAAGTCCTGCCAAACCAACAAAGACGCTTACTCCCAGAAGCTGGTGACTGCCAATATATCTACCTAAAACATTCACTGCCCGGTCAAATTCTTCTTGCAGACTCAAAGACGACCAAAACAAAAAAGCGATAACAACAAGTGCAACAAATATCCAGACTCGCTTTTTGAGATATGACATCAAAAGCATTATAGCCAATTTGCCCAGAATAAAAAAGCGGCCTGGAACTCCGCTAAAAATTTCCAGGCACTATTGGACGGAACGATCAAGTACGGCACTCTGCACTCGTCCTACGGCTAAACTGACTAGCCGCTGCTCCTCCAGGGACAAAACGGGATGTGAACGCACACTGTAACCATCCACGAAAGATGTCACTTGCCCGTTTTCCAGCCTTATGATCACGCGGCGCGAGCGATCAGGCATTGAAAAGGTAAAATTTTCCGCGTCCTTATCCCTAAAAAAAGTGCTAGTGTAAGAGACTTGAACCTTGCCATTACTAAGGTACCTTAAAAATCCTCGGTCCGAAGGATAATGGCTGATTTTTGATTCGTCAGGCCGCAGGTCTTGTTTTAACGCCTCAACAACTGCCTCCAAAGTAATGGGCTCAAGCCTCGGCTGGCTTTCCCATTCGGAGCGTCGCTTCCGCAACAGCTTAATCGTCGCGCAAACCGAAAGAAAAATGATTGCAAGCTGCAACGCCGTTTCCATTCTTTCCTCCTCGAACTATCCTTACATTACTCTAGCATGTTTAACCCGTCTTTGCTAAAATTGAAAAGTCTTTCCGGGGTCGTCTAACGGTAGGACACCACCCTTTGGAGGTGGTTATCTTGGTTCGAATCCAAGTCCCGGAGCCAGTATAAAACTTCTCTCATTTTCAGAAAAATTTTTGCGTGCGACGCAGAGCGTCGCCCATTGTTTTGCGGGGATTTCTTCAACTTTTTTATTTCGCAAAGTCAGGTTCGAGCCGAATATTTTTTGGAGGAACGATTTTTTGGAGGGGAGGTCGTCGTTTTTTGCTATTTCGTCCAGTAATAAAGCGTCTTTTATCCACTCCCGCATAGGTTCGAGCCACGGCGTTCCCCCTCTTTGCGACTTGGCTAGAATCTCCTCGACCGACTTCTTCTCGGACATAAACCCTCGCTTCCTTGCGAGGTAGGTTTCCCTGTCTATGTCCTGCTCGACATAAAGGTCGGTCAGGCGGTCGAGTTTGCGGGTGAAGTCGCTCAACTGCTCCCGCAAGCCGTGGATAAAGGTAGCCGTCGTGCGGGACGCCTCTTTTTCGT
>CAYNFS010000003.1:0-65898 GCA_964396685.1 uncultured Candidatus Saccharibacteria bacterium
GAATCGAACCCGCGCATCGAGGTTTTGCAGACCCCAGCGTTTCCACTTCGCCACGGCGCCGTGTGATGCCTATCGACCAGACCTCTGGCCCAAATTATACTCTGTTTTTAAGCCGTTGTCTGCTCTGGTGATGTTTCTTTTGTTTCAGGTTTATTCAACCCCTTAAGCGACAAACCCAGCCGATGCTCCTGCGGCTCAATGGAAATAATCTTAAACTGATACTCTTCGCCCTCTTTCAAGACCTCCCCTGGTTCTTTGATTTTTTCTTCGGATAGTTCTCCCACATGAGCCAGTCCGTGAATATTGGGATCAAGCTCGACGAATGCGCCAAAAGGCGCAAGCTTTACAACTTTACCCCTCACGATTTGGCCAATGCTGTACTGTTTCACGGCATCTTCCCAAGGATCCTTTTGCAAACGCTTGAATGAAAGGCTGATGCGGTCATTGTCAATGGAGATGATTTGCGCTTTGACCCGATCACCGACTTTGACGATATCTTTTGGATCCTCAATTCTCTGCCAAGCAAGTTCGCTGATATGAACCAGGCCTTCCAGCTCCTCGCCAAATTTGACAAACGCTCCAAAATCAACCACCCCGGTCACAACACCTTCTACAACGTCGCCGATCGCGAGCTTGCCGATCTTCTGCATAAGCTCGCCCTCAATCACGGCCCGTTCGGAGATAATCAACTTCTCGCCCTCCGGTTCGGCGGTAATAATCCTCACGTCAAAATCCTGCCCCACATAGCCTTTGAGCACTGCCAAAATCCTGTTTTTGTCTCCGTCCTCAACTCTGGGATAATGTGAGGGGGCAAGCTGGGAAACAGGCAAAAATCCCAAAACATTATTAATTTTGACCATCAACCCTCCTTTGTTGGCTTCCAGAATTTTGGCGTGGATCACCTCGCGGCTTTCCAGCTTCTCTTTGAGCGCTTGCCAAACCCGCTCCTGTCCCGCTTTGCGAAAAGAAAGTTCGATGTTCCCGTCTTTGTTTTCAATCTCAATTACCGAAGCATAAACCATATCGCCGACTTTCAAGGATGACAAAATCGTCTCGTCGTCATAAAGCTCGCGACCCCGCACCACGCCAAGGCCCACTCCCGCCACATCTACGTACACCTCGTTTTTACCCACGCTCAAAATCCGGCCCTGGATCACCTCTCCTTCTTTGAGGATGTGAAGCCGGACCTGCTTGCCAGATACCAGATCGTTCATAGATTGGATTTGATTCTCGCTTGTATTGGCCATATAAAAACAAAAACGGGCAACCCCGTACTCTCTGAAAATGATGCAAGAGGTTAAGGGTTAAAAACAACGAGGTTTAATAGTAAGGAAAATCTTGCCTTAAAATTATTCGGTTTTTTAAGCTTTTTAAGCTTAGCAAATCCAAAAAAATAAATCAAGCCAGCTAGGTTTTCGAAAAACCTGGCTGGCTCTGTCGGCTATCGCATGACAACGAACTGCGGCGCGGGAGATAAAATAGAATATCCTGCAACTTCCAAATATCTCTCAAACTGACTCTGGGCAATAACAACTGTGCGCCGATTGCTCCCGCTGAAATTTTGGTGATAAAACTCAACGTAAAGCCTGTCCCCGACTGCGATCGGGGAGCGAGAATCTGCATCAAATTCAAATCACGGACCCTGCGGTACTCGCAAAATCCACCACCAAGACTGATTTGTGCTCTTGCTACTTAATGCCATAAAATTTTCGTAAAACCTGATTAAATCCGCCGTTTTTATCCGCAAGCTCCCTGGCTCCTCTTGTCACTGTGGCCACGCCTACATGCAGATTTCTGGCCACCCGCCGCTGGGGAATTCTCTGGTAAAGCTGTTTAACAATCTGCCAGCGGACAGCCACATCCATAAACTCATAGGGGGAGAGGAGGTCTTGGAGAAACTCATAAAGAAGCTTTCGGTCCTTTGCGACTTCATGCACTACACCGGTCAATTCCCATTCATATTCCTTATTCGCCCGCATAATAAGTGTACTAGTACACTAACACCATGCGAAAAACTTGTCAAGCGCTGGAAACTTTAGACCTTTCCTGCTATAATACCTTTATGGTTATCACCTGGTACGGGCTTTCTTGTTTCAAAATTTCATCCGGCTCTTTGACTTTGATCACAGACCCTTTTTTGAAAAGTGTCGGCCTCACCCCGCCCAGAATGGCCGCGGACCTTGCCATCGTTTCCAACATCAAAAGCGAAGCTTCCAACAATGTTTCCTCGCTGGGAGATAAAAGACTTTTTGTCATTGACGGCCCGGGCGAATTTGACGTCAAAGAGCTTTTTGTGCACGGGGTGGCCGCTCAAGGAGAAGGCAAAAACAAAAATAACGGCTTTGACTATACGACGATTTATGCGATACGGATGGAAGACATCAACTTAGGTTTTTTAGGAAGCCTCAAACAAAGAGAACTTTCTGATATACAACTTGAAGCTTTGGAAAATATAGATATCCTTTTCGTTCCCGTTGGGGGCAACACCGTCTGTGATGCGGAAGAGGCCATCACAATTGTCAACCAAATAGAACCGCGCATTGTCATCCCCATGCATTTTGCCCAGAAGGGACTCAAGTTGTCTTTGGACAAGCTGGAACCCTTCCTCAAAGAAATCGGCTCCACGAAAACGGCGTCTCAGGAAAAACTGACCATAAAGAAGTCTAATCTTGCGGATATAGCTGCCGCCACCCAGGTCGTGGTGTTAAAGGAGGCCGGCTGAAATTTAAACATGCAATGGTTCAAACAAAAAATCTCCGACCTTCAGCAAAAACCCTATTCCTCTAAAGTCAAAATCCTGTGGGGAACGGTCGCGGCAATTGCGATCATTCTGCTTGTCATCTGGTTTATTACCTTGCGTTATCGCAATCTGGAAGCCTCCAATGAGCTCTCCAAGTTTGCGCCAATTTTTGAGAATCTAAAAAAGCTCAAAAACAACAACCCCTAGTATGGCCAAGCCTCTCAAACCGCTAAAAAACGAGTCTGGAATCGGCTATGTCAAGCCTCGCGTGCTCGAGGAAGAAATGCAGGAATCTTATCTTGATTACGCGATGAGCGTAATTGTCTCGCGCGCCCTGCCAGACGTGCGCGACGGACTTAAACCCGTGCACCGCCGGATTCTTTACGCCATGAATGAACTGGGACTTAACCCCCAAGCGCGCTACCGCAAATCCGCAACGGTAGTGGGCGAAGTCTTAGGCAAATACCATCCCCACGGGGATGTGGCCGTATACGATTCGCTGGTGAGACTAGCTCAAAATTTTGCCATGCGCTATCCCTTAGTGGACGGCCAGGGGAACTTTGGCTCTCTTGACGGGGATGCGCCGGCCGCCATGCGCTACTCGGAGTGCCGGCTGGCCCCTTTGTCTTTGGAATTGCTCTCGGAGCTTGATAGAGAGACGGTTGACTGGATGGATAACTACGATGCCACCAAAAAGGAACCCAAAGTCTTGCCGGCCAAGCTTCCAAACCTGCTCTTAAACGGCACTTTGGGCATTGCTGTCGGAATGGCTACCGACATTCCTCCGCATAACTTAGGAGAAATTGCGGCGGCGACCAGCGCTTTGATTGACAATCCCAAGCTTACCAGTGAAGATCTCATGGATTTTGTTTTGGGTCCTGATTTCCCAACCGGCGGAATCATCTACGACTGGAGCGCCATAAAAGCGGCCTACGCCACCGGCAAGGGCAGTGTTACTGTCCGGGCGAAAACCGAAATTGTTGAAGGAAAAGATGGAAATTTCCAGATCCTCATCACGGAAATCCCTTATCGCGTCAACAAAGCGACGCTTTTGGAAAAATTTGCCGAACTGGTGCGCGACAAAAAGTTAGAAGGAATCAAAAATTTGCGGGACGAATCTGATAAAGACGGAGTAAGAATCGTAGTGGAGCTGAAAAAAGACGCCCTACCCAACAAAATCCTCAACCAGCTTTTTAAATATTCCCAGCTTCAGGATGCTTTCCACCTTAATATGCTGGCTCTAGTTGAAGGAATTGAGCCGCGGGTTCTAAATCTCAAAATGATTTTGGAGTATTATATCGCTCACCGCCGCGAGGTCGTGGCCAGACGCACGCGTTTTGACTTAGAAAAATCCAAGGAGAGAGCCCATATCCTGGAAGGATTAAAAAAAGCGCTTGACCACATCGACGCCATAATCAAGGCTATCAAACAATCTCAAACCAAAGAAGAGGCTCACGCCGAACTTCAGAAAAAATTCAAGCTTTCGGACAAACAGGCAACCGCGATTTTGGAGATGCGTCTGCAGGCTCTGGCTGGCTTGGAGCAACGCAAGATCGAAGAGGAGCTTAAAGAAAAAAGACAGCTGATCAAAGAGCTGGAAGAGCTTCTGAAATCCCCCAAAAAAATTGATTCAGTGGTCAAGAAGGAGCTTGCCGATTTGACAACCAAGTTTTCGGACCCGCGCCGGACTAAGCTTATCAAACAGCCCATTGGCGAATTCAAAGCCGAGGATCTGATAGCTAACGAAGACGCAATCATCGTTGTTACCAAATCCGGCTATGTAAAAAGGCTGCCGCCTGACACTTACCGCAAACAAGGCCGAGGCGGCAAAGGAGTAATCGGCATCACCACCAAAGAAGAAGATGTGGTGGAGAAACTGCTTGCCGCTAAGACCCACGATGACGTTATGTTTTTTACCAACAAAGGGCGAGTTTTCCAGACCAAAATCTACGAGCTTCCCGAGACCTCTCGTACGGCCAAAGGCCAAGCCCTGGTGAACTTTCTAGAGCTTGCACAAGGCGAATTTGCAACTGCCGTGCTCACCTTTGGCAAAGCCGAGCGGACCGCGTACAAATACCTTTTTATGGGCACTAAATTCGGCACAGTCAAAAAAACCGCAATCTCGGAGTTTGAAAAGGTCAGGCACTCCGGACTTATCGCCGTTAAGCTTCAAAGGGATGACGAGCTTAGATGGGTCAATCTCTCTTCGGGCAATGATGACGTCATGATGACCACGGCTGGAGGGCAGGCGATCAGATTTAAAGAAACGGATGTGCGCCCCATGGGGCGGACGGCCGCGGGAGTGCGCGGAATCAGACTCAAAAAAGACGATCTCGTCATGAGTGTGGATGTTATTGAAAAAAGCCGCGATCCCAAAAACCTCCAAGTGCTGGTGATTTCGGAGTTGGGGTTGGGCAAAAAAACCCCTCTTATGGAATATAAGGTTCAGCGCCGGGGCGGATCGGGAATCAAAACCATGAACATCACCAAAAAAACCGGAAAAATCGTAATAATGCATACTGTCAACCGGGCGGAAGAAGCAGACCTTGTGGTTATTTCCAAAATGGGGCAGACTCTGCGCACGGCTTTGGGCCAGATCTCTACCCTGGGACGCGCTACACAGGGTGTGAGAATCTTGAAACTTGAATCAGGCGATCAGGTGGCTTCTGCCGCAATTGTCTAAAAATTGTGGTAAAATAGAACGGGCGCATAGCTCAGCGGCAGAGCATCCGTCTTATACACGGCAGGTCCTAGGTTCGAATCCTAGTGCGCCCACCAAAGTCATGACAGGGCAACAATCGCTAATTGACTACATCAAACAAAATCTCCGAAACGGTTTCCAGGAATCGGAAATCAGGCAGGCCTTGCATCAAGCTGGCTGGGGCACTTTGGATATTGAGGATGGATTTCGGGAAGCCAAGGGTGCCAAAACCCTCGGAAAATTTATTGATACGCAAAAACTCCTGCCGCAACCTGCAAATCGTCAAAAAATCCTGACAATTTTAACCCTCGCGCTTACTCTGCCCGTAATCGGTTTGGGCAGTTTCTGGCTCTATCAAAAATATGCCTCCCCAGATATTCCAGAGCCCGAAGGGCAAGTGGAAGGGACTCAAAATGCAAACTTAACATCCGGCCTCCAAGAGGCCCAAGGCCGTGATGAGCAGCGTCTCAAAGATACAACCGGCCTGAAACAAGCTTTAGAATTATATTTTCAACAACATCAACAGTATCCCCCAAAAATCAGCGAGCTTGTAAGCCAAAAGCTAATTGCCGAAGTTCCGCGCGACCCAAAAAGCGACGAGCCGTATCTCTACCGGAGTTTGGGAGAACCGGCGCTGCATTACTTTTTGGCTTTTATACTGGAAACTAAAGCCCGAGGGCTCAAGCCTGGCCTGCAAGTCGTTTATTCGGAAGAGGAAATCTCGCCAGAACTTTTTCAGAGATATCAATCTTTGATCAGCGGCGCTGTTACTCCATTGGGCGCGGAGGGACTTAAGATCACTAAGCTTGATGAAAAGCCGTTTCTCCCCCAAGAACCTGTGACTTTGGAAGTATATGGACAAAAAACCGCCGAACTTCTAAGCGCCAATATGATTATCCCCGGCTACTTAGAACAAGTAGACCAAAGCAGACCCTTGGTTTTCAAATTTTTGGCTCCTAAAAATCCTGGCCAATACCCGGTATACGTTTTTGGTTTTGATGGATCCGGCCAGGGCTACTTCCAAAAAACTTTGCTTGTCGTGGAAAATCCTTAATTTTCGGAAAGGGGGTGGCAAAATAATGACGACTTGCCCGATGTGCAATGCTGACGAAGTCAGCGATGACCCCGCTGATATGACGGGACACGATATGTCCAAGCATCCTGAAGCTGGCTCCGGTGATTCCGAAGAGGGAGCGGTTTCCGAATAACATTCTCAATTTCTCAAACAACCAAAGCCCCTGGCTCCAACATACTCTGATACTCTGGGGGTTTTGTTTTTGGTATAATGCACACATGGAAACTCTTACGGTCCAAACCAAAAAGAAATACGAGCTCGTGGATCTTACGGAGCAGCTTGCCGCGCTGGTTGAAAAAACCCTGAACAAATCGGGAATAGTTTTGGTTTTTGTTCCACACACCACCGCGACACTCATCTGCAACGAAGCCGAAGCTAACCTCAAAAGCGATATCCTCAAACTCGCCAAGGCCTTGGAGGAAAATGCAGAATTCTTTGGCGGCTTCGCCCATGATTACCAAGAAGGTAACGCGCACGCCCATTTGGTTTCGGCGTTTGCCGGCAACTCCCGCACCCTCATTATCGAAGATGGACAACTCAAACTCGGCGCGTGGCAATCAATCATGCTTTTGGAAATGGATGGACCGAGAGAAAGACAAGTTTGGATAAAAATAATTTCCTCTTCTTAATTCTACCTTCTAAATTCTAGGTTCTACTCTATGTCCGGACATAGCAAATGGGCGCAAATCAAAAGGCAAAAGGCCGTCGCTGACAAGAAAAAAGGACAAATTTTTTCCAAATTGATTAGAGAGATAACAATCACGGCCAAACAGGGAGGAGACGACCCAGTCAGCAATTTCCGCCTGCGCATTGCCATAGAAAAAGCTCGGAGCGCCGGCATGCCCAGCGACAATATCGAGCGCGCGATCAAACGCGCCACAGGCCTTGAAGCAGACACTCAAGCGCTTGAAGAAGCAATCTACGAAGGGTATGGCCCCTTTGGCACGGCGTTTTTGATTGAAGCCGCCACTGACAACAAAAACCGGACCGTCAATGAAATCAAACATGTCTTTGCTAAACACGGAGGCACTCTGGGAAGTTCGGGCAGTGTCATCTGGCAGTTTGTCACCCGCGGACAGATTTTGGTGGAACGGGAACCAGATAAAGATCTTTCGGAGCTTGAACTGAAAGCCATTGACGCCGGGGCGGAAGACGTCCGGGAATCACCCGATGGGTTGGAAGTTTATACCCTGCCTTTGGATCTGGAAAAAATTAGAGAAGCTTTGCTACAAAATGGCGCCCGAATCGCTCAAGCGCACGTGATAAAAGAAAGTACCCGGGGAATTGATTTGACTCCCGAACAAAAACCGAAAGTTGAAGAACTTTTTGCCGAGCTTGAGGAGCACGAGGACGTGATCGCGGTGCACACGAACGCAAACCTCTAATTGATAATCAATTATCGATAATCGATTATGATTATTTTAGGCATTGACCCCGGCACAGCAACAACCGGCTATGGAATTATCCAAATAAAAAAGGGTGCGTCACCCCGCCTTATTGAATATGGCTGTATCACCACCCCTAAAAGAAACAGACCGGAGAAGCGCCTTACCGAAATTTATAAGGATCTCAAAAAACTTATCAAAAAACACAAACCCGGTCTTCTGGCTGTTGAATCTTTATTTTTTTTCAAGAATCTGAAAACCGCGATTTCTGTGGCGCAAGCAAGAGGAGTGGTGCTTCTTTGCGCTTCTGAATCAAAAATTAAAATTGCAGAATTTGCTCCGCTTGAGGTCAAAATGTCGCTCACAAGCTACGGCCGAGCCGACAAGAAACAAGTGCAATATATGGTGAAAAAGCTTTTAGGGCTTAAAAACGCGCCCAAGCCCGACGACGCCGCCGACGCTTTGGCAGTGGCAATCTGCGCTTCCTCCCGCCTGTCATTCCAGGCTTGATTCGTCTTACAAGTCTAGACCAGGAATCCAATTCTTAAAGAAAAGACCGGAACGAGTCCTAAATGCTCCGGCTTTTTGGATACCTTACCACGGCAGATGTATCTGCGGATTGAATCCGAGATTCCGCAACCACTCCACACCTTCAGAGAAGGAACGCGAGTACACTGGAAATTGCGCGAATCCGCCTTGTTTTGTGTAGCCACCAACTTCCGTGGAGCAGTCGAGCGTGAACATACAACCTCCGCCTTTTGCACAACGCGCGCTTAAATCAAAATGTTCGCGGGTGGAGAACCACGGCAGAGCTTCTGGAATCGCGAGCGAATACAACGCGCCCACGAACTCGTACTCTTTGTCGCCGTAGAATGCTGGAGCAGTATGCATTGGAGTACCAGCACCGTATTTCCAACGCGGCATACCGAAGATGATGTTTGCTCCATACTCCTTACGAAGATATAGCGCATGGTCAAGCGTGACCAGCGCATCAAAGCGCCAATCAGCCAATCCGCCGAGAAACGCAACGCCAGCAGTTTTGATGCCGCCTTGTAACGCATGATCGTGCGCGTCAAGGCGATACTGCATATTGGCTTTCGGGCCATGCGAATGTATTTCCTTGTACGATTCGGCAGCATAGGTTTCCTGCCAGACAATCGTGAAGGTACATCCAGCGTCCGCAAGCAAACGGTAGTCGTCAACTTGCTTGAGCGGAAAAAAGTTAATTCCCACATTCCGCGCGGCCGCCTTTCTTGTTGCGATAACCATCCGAGCGGCTTTTTGACCGTTCAGTAACTCCGGGTCTGTTGCCGCAACAAGCTCAATGTCGCCGTATCCAAGCTGAAGCAAGTGAATCGCTTCTTTGCGAACTTCTTCAGGATTCATGCGTATGAGTTTATCGTAGGGCACGTTGCCGTGCCGCCATGGGCAATACACGCAGTAGTCGAGACAGCCGCCTATGCTTGGGTCGCCGTCAGATATGTACAGCGGCGGCATAAGAAACAACCGCTTCTGCCAAACCTCATCACGCCGACGAATTGCTTCCGCTATAACTTCCAGACGAAATGGTTCGTGGTCAGAAGCCAAGATCAGCTGTGCCAGATTTGGTAAATCAAACGATTCCCTCCGTAAGAGGTCGCCGACCTTATCCGCTGATCGTGTCTCCCAAATCAACAACTGTGCCAGTTTTTCTGGCTCAAAATACTCGCTAAACATGGTGTCCCCCTTTCACAAGTTAAGGGACAAATATATCATATTCGCGAGTTCTTTTTTGACAATTTCCCCAAGCCATTGACCTTTCTTCATATTTTGGCTAGAATATAACAAATAACTGTCGTAATATTCTGACGATTATATATGAAAATTGACCAAATCACATCTGTTTTTACCAAATTGGGTCTGTCCAGCTTGGAAATAGACTGTTTTGTAGAATTGCTTAAAAAAAGCCCTCAAAAGGCTTCTGAACTCGCTAAAAAGTTTGCTCTGCCGAAAGCCACAGTACTTTCGGCTCTCTATCACCTGTCAGACGAGAAAGGATTAATTAAAAGAACTAAAATCAAGAACTCCTTTCATTTCCTTGTAGAAGATGCTGCAAGTGTTATAAATTTCATTACTCGAAAAGAGGAAATTCTGCTCGAAAACAAAAGAAATTTAGAACAACTCTTACCCGAACTTCGAGCCATGCAAAATCTGGATGCAATCAAGCCTAAAATTTTCTATTACGAGGGCAGGGGAGGACTAAAACAAGCCTTTGAACAAGTTTTGGAAGAAGCAGATGAAATAATTGGATATGGAAGTAATGAAGATGATGTGAAATATTTGCCAGACTTATATCCGAGTTATTATGAAAGACGCGTCAAGAAAAAAATCCCAGTTAAAGCCATTATTCCCGGCACGGCATTTAATCTTCAAGAAACTTTAAAAAATGAAATTAAACACCTACGCGCAACTCATCTTATTCCAAAAGAATTTAACTATCCCATTCAAATAAATATCTATCGGCACACGGCCATTTTTTATTCCTTTGAGGAAAGTTTTGGGCTCGTAATAAAAAGCCGACCCATTGCCGACTGTTTGAAAAAAATCTTTGAATTGGCTTTTGAGAAAGCTGACGATACGGACAGAGAGATAAGAAAACTAATGAAACATGGATAATTTAAACACACACATCACGATCGTGATGTGGTTCTTCAGGTTTGACTTATACAAAAACTTATTTGATCCTCAAAAATCTCTTGCCCAAACGAATCAAACTACCTTTCGTAATTTTCACCACCTTTTTTTCGTCTGATACTTGAGCCCCATCTATTTCCACAGCGCCTTCCTTGATCTTGCGTCTGGCTTCGGTTTTGGAGGAGGCCAATTTGCCCTCAACCAACAAGTCAACGATTGCGTATTTGCCAGGTTTTTTTTGTATTTCAAAATCCGCTTGGATATCTTTTAGAGATTTACCCTTTCCGAACTTCTTGTCAAAAGCGGCTTTGGCCAACGCGGCTTTTTTCCTGTCATGATACATGTCGGTAATTTCCAGTCCCAATCTTTCTTTCCAGGCTTTGAAATCAAAATTGATATTCTCAAACCGCCTTTCCGGTTTCAGCAGTTCCAGCTCTTTTTCTGGGACATCCGTCAGAAGCAAAAAGTATTTGCGTACCAAATCATCCGGGATGGACATGATTTTGCTGTACATTTCGAGCGGCTTCTCCGACAAGCCGATAGAATTGCCAAAAGATTTGCTCATCTTCCTTACGCCGTCCAGGCCCTCGATTAAGGGAACTGTGATTATGTCTTGTTTTGGCAGACCGTAGCGGCGCTGCACTTTTCTGCCGGTTAGCAGATTGAATTTCTGATCCGTCCCGCCCAATTCCACATCCGCCTTAACCTCGACCGAATCATACCCCTGCAAAATTGGGTAAAGCACCTCCAGCATGCTTACGTCTCGCCCTTCTTTGATTCGTTTTTGAAAATCATCCCGTTCCAATGACCGGGCCACGGTAAACTTGCTGGTTATTTCAATCAAAAACTTGAGCCCTTTCTTTTTGTACCATTCAGAATTGTATCGAACTTCAGCCTTGCCGACGTCTACAGCCTTGCCCATTTCTTTCAGATAACCCCTCATATTGGTCTTGGCTTCGCGTTCAGTTAAAACCGGCCGCAGTTCACTCCTGCCCGATGGGTCGCCTATGGTGGCGGTAAAATCTCCGATAATCAAAACTGCTTTGTGGCCCAGCTCTTGAAACTGCCGCAATTTTCTCAAAACCACGGTGTGGCCCAAATGCAAATCTTTGGCCGTCGGATCAATACCAAGCTTAACGCGCAGTTTTTTGCCTGATTTCAAAGCACCCTCTAGATGTTTCTTGTCTATGATTTCTTCTACGCCTCGCGTCAAAAGCCGATCAACACTGCTTGAATCCATTTTCATAAAGGCTCAAACTCAATTTATTAAGGCATCATACCAATTATAATTATAAACCCCTTTCACAAGAAAATCGCTTTTCGCCTGGGAAATTATGCCCATTCTTCCACTGATTGACTCAAAGCTTTTTTGGACCTTCAACAGAGACGCGGCATGGTGCGGGGTAATCGTGGCGCTACTCTTTATTTCCAAAAGATGAAGCCTGCCCCCCAATTCTATAACCAAATCAATTTCCAGGCCATCGCGGGTTCGAAAATAATAAAGCGAAGGCTGTTGGCCGTGGTGCATAAATCGCTTCCAAAAATCCGTAACCACTAGCGTTTCAAATAAAGCCGGAAAAGCTAAACCGCCCAAAAGCACCTCTTCGTTCTGCAGCCGCAGTAAATAAGCGGCCAAGCCGGTATCAGTAAAATAGAGCTTCGGGCTTTTGATTAATCGCTTTCCCAAATTTCGGTAATACGGAGGAATTAATAAAACTTGATAGCTGGCGATCAAAACCGACAGCCACCTTTTTGCTGTGGCGACCGAAATCCCGGTATCTCTGGCCAATTCAGAAAGGTTCAAGATTTGGCCGGTCCGAATGGCGCACAGGCGGAGGAAGGTCTCAAACAAGAACAAATCTCCAACCTGCTCAATGCTCCTTACGTCCCTTTCCAAATAGGTGTTAATATACGAACTGCACCAAATTTCCGGCTCTAATTTGCGGCTCAAGGCAAGCTCTGGATAACTGCCGCGGATGAGCACTTTAGCCAGAGAAGTCAACGGTTTTTTCACTGGCAAGCGATCAGGGCTTAATTTCAACCAATTCTCGACACTGGCGCTTTTTTCGCCAAGCCCCAGCCTCTCCGCCAAGGAAAAAGGCAACAGATGCAAAACCGCTACTCTTCCGGCCAAAGATTCGCTCAAATTTTTCATTAAAACAAAGTTTTGCGAGCCGGTTAAAAGCCACTGTCCCGGCTTTCTGCGAAGATCGATTTGTTCTTTCACATAAATCAGCAGCTCCGGCACATATTGGATTTCATCCAAGATCAAGGGGGGGTGATTGTGGGCCAAAAATTGGCGAGGATCAGCTTTGATTTTGGCCCTCACTTCCGGATCCTCGAGATTGATATATTTTGCCCTATTCAGAAAAAGCGCTTTCAAAAGAGTGGTTTTCCCCGATTGTCTGGGGCCGGTAACCACTATCGCCGGGAAGGTTCGGGCCGCCTTTTTTATAATCTGGCTTAAAGTCCGAGCTTTCATACCTATATTTTAACCCTGCTAATTTATTTTGTCAAGTTAAATCGGCAGGGTAGTCTCATCAGCATTGCAGGAAAAAATCAGGCGGGCGCTGCCATCAGCACCCGCCCCAAGGAACGGCTCAACCGCGGTTGAGCCGTTCTTCTAGCTCCTCCAGTTTAGCCATGAGCTTCTGGCGCATTCCCGCCGCGAACGGGTTGCCGTTCTCGATAGTCTCAAAGAGCTCCCAGGAATCGCTGCCCAAAAGTCTGGTAGCCTCCATCAGGTGTTCGTATGCCTTGGTAGCTAGCTCCGAATCACCGACCCCAAGCTCTGACATGGCGCGGGCGATGAAATGCGTTAATCCCTGCACCCTAGCCATCTCGCGGTCGTGCTCCGCTGGCTCCTTGACGATGGGATGCAAACGAAAACCACGTCGTAGCAGATTGTGGACTATGTTCACTCGCTTTTCGCTTATGCGGACTGGACACAGCACAATCTTATGCCCATTCAGGCCGTCTTTGGCGCTTTGCGGTCCAAACAGAGGATGAGTCGCAAGAATCTCCACTCCAGACGGCAAGTATTGGAGCATGAGATTAACCGGCTCCTGCTTGACCGAACAGACATCAACAATCAAAGCTCCAGGCCGAAGAGCGGAGGAGATCTGTTTCAGCAGCTCTTCCAGATTTTGGAAAGGGACTGCCAAAACGATAATCTCCCTGTCTACTGCCTCTGCAAGAGAGCCCCAGCAAAATCCTGTCTGCGGGCTTTCGGGCTGCTTTATGTCCGTAACCATAACATCACAGAAGGCGCGAGCGAGGTGTGCGGCGGCAAACCTGCCAAAGTTTCCGAAACCAATGATGCCGAGAGGCCGATTGCACTTGCGGTCCTTTTCCCAGTCGGAAACCACTTGGCTACATTTCGTGCAGTGAATGTCGCTTCCGCATAGCTGGAAGCAACCAATTTGGGTCCAATTTTCTGGCTGGCATTTTTCCCGGTGCGACTCCAGAATGAACAGTAGCCATGGGTAATCGTGCTGAAGCCGCTGCCAAGTTGATCCGCCACCTCCGCTACAATCACCCGCATCGTATCTGTTACCTTTCGTCATACTTCCTCCTCTCCACCAACCTTTTCGTCAACCAGAACAAACAGAAGGTAATAGCCACGGTAACGATGATAGACACAACCTTAGTGCCTACAGGCCACTGGTGCCTCATCATTGTTCCATCCAGCACATAGTTCACTAACACCCACTCACGCCAAACGCCATCACAAAGAGGGCAAGGCATTGGTTCGCATAAACCAAACTGTCTATTCGCTTTCCCATTTTTTCTTCCTCCATTCCGCCGGGAAGCGATTGCCTCCGGGCTTCAATCTACCTACGCACCAAAGGATGGTGCCTCCGTTTCACGGAATTGTGAAAGAACAAAAAACTGACCTTTCAAGAGGCCAGGTGGAGAAGCTTGAGTGGGGAAACTAATGACTAATAATCGACAACTGATAACCAAACTTAAGCGCCTGGAAACTGGCCTCTTGGGAGAAGCCGTAGTAATAGGCGCGGACTAGTTGAAATGTTTTGATTATCATACTTTTCTGGATTCCCGCCTTCGCGGGAATGACATAAGAGAAACAAAAAACCGCCCCTTTCTGCAGGGGCGGCTTCAAGAGAATGAAAAATCCAAATTACCGCAACATCTGCAGAAAGCAGTTTGCAGCGTAATAAATGCCTGAATTTAGAGTCAAATTTATCATAACTAGAGCCAGTTTACCCCAACTAGAGGATTTTGTCAATACTTTGTATAATTACATCTATGGGCAATTACTTTCGTGGCTGGAAAAGCACAAACCGGGGCAACACATATTTTCAAAGGCTCTCGAGACAGTCTTTTGATTCGGGCCGGCGCGACGGTTTTTTCAAAAAGTTCGCATTCCGGCTTTGGCATCTTTTCAGGCAATTTTTGCGCTGGCTGTTTTTGACCAAAGGCATCTGGACAAAACTGGCTGTTTTGGCGGTGGCCGGCGGCCTGATACTTTTCATTTTTTTGGGTTTGCTGTTTGCCTATTACTCTTTTAACCTCCCCGACCCAAACAAACTCGCGGAGCGGGTCATCCCGGAATCAACGAAAATTTTTGACCGCAACGGCAAACTTCTTTATGAAATTCACGGCGAAGCCAGGCGCACCCTCGTCACTTTGGACCAAATCCCCACACACACCAAAGAGGCAACGTTGGCAATTGAGGATAAAAATTTCTACAAACACGGGGGCGTCAGTCTCACTGGCATTGCCCGCGCCACACTGGTCAATCTCCTCAAAGGCGGCAAGGTCCAGGGGGGCTCGACCATCACCCAGCAGTTTGTGCGGACCGCGGTGCTGACCCGGGAAAAAACCTTTGCGCGCAAGTTCAAAGAAATTGCCCTCTCGCTTCAGCTTGAGCGCCGCTACAGCAAAGACGAAATCCTCCAGCTTTATTTCAACGAAATTCCTTTCGGCTCGACAATCTACGGAATTGAGGCGGCAAGCCAAGCTTTTTTTGACAAACCAGCCAAAGACTTGGATCTTGCCGAATCAGCTTACCTGGCGGCTATCCCCAAGGCCCCAACTTACTATTCGCCTTTTGGACCCAATCGGGAAGAACTTGACGCCCGCGCCGACACGGTGCTGCAGCTCATGTATGAGCAGGGCTATATTACCAAAGAGCAGAGAAATCTGGCACAAAACGAAAAAATCGAATTTCGCAACATCGGCCGCGGTATTCTGGCCCCCCACTTTGTCCTCTATGTCCAAGACTTGCTTGCCCAAAAATACGGAGAAATTAGCCTGCAGGAAGGAGGACTCAAGGTTACGACCACGTTGGATTTGGAGCTTCAGAAAGTTGCGGAAGAAGCAGTCGCCAAGCAAGGCGCGATCAACGAAGAAAAATACAAAGCGAAAAATGCCGCACTCGTCAGCGTTGACCCAAAGACCGGGCAAATTTTAGCCATGGTTGGCTCCCGCGATTACTTCAATGACGCTATCGACGGCCAGGTAAACGTCGCCATACGCCCGCGCCAACCCGGCTCTTCCTTTAAGCCCTATGTTTATGCCACAGCCTTCAAAAAAGGCATGAGTCCCGCAACCATGCTTCTGGATGTAACCACCAATTTTGGCGAATTCGGCGGCAAAGAATATATACCCCAAGACTATGACGGCAAAAACCGAGGCCCTGTTTCAATTCGTTCCGCTCTGCAAGGCTCGCTTAACATCCCGGCGGTCAAAACCTTGCTTCTTACGGGAATTGAAGACTCGATCCAGACCGCTGAAAATTTAGGGATTACCACGCTTAAAGACCGCTCCCGCTTTGGCCCCTCAATTGTGCTGGGCGGAGCAGACGTCAAACTGCTGGAGCACGCGGCGGCCTTTGGAGCTTTTGCAACCGGCGGTATTCGGCATGAGACTACAGCAATTCTTAAGGTGGAGGACCGGCAGGGTAAAATTTTGGAAGAATTTAAGGCCGGGGCGGGAAAAGAAGTGTTGAATCCGCAAATTGCATACCAGATAAACCACGTGCTTTCGGACAATGAATCCCGAATATTTATCTTTGGCCGCAATAACAGACTTACTTTGCCGGGAAGGCCAGCAGCTGCCAAAACCGGAACGACCCAGGAAAACCGGGACAATTGGGTAATTGGTTACACGCCCTCTCTCGTAACCGGCGTCTGGGTCGGCAACAATGACAACTCGCAAATGGCCGAACGGGCGTTCGGCTCCTCGACAACCGCCCCGATCTGGCAGGAATTTATGACCCGCGCCCTTGCCGGCAAACCGGCGGAAGAATTTGTCCGGCCGGAAGGGATCACGGAAGTTGCCGTTGACGTCCTTTCCGGCAAACTCCCCACCCAATTTACGCCCTCCACAAAAACGGAGATTTTCTCGACGTTTAACCTGCCGACCGAATATGATGACGTCCATATTCCGGTCACAATTGACGGACAAAGTGTCGTCCAAACCGCGCTGCATGCCGAAAAACCTCAAGATCCCGCCTGGGAAGAACCGGTGAAAGCCTGGGCGCTGTCCAATGGTTACAGTTATCTTCCGTCCTCCCAAAACAACTATGGCAAAATTGACACCTCTCTCAATCTAGACATTATGGTGCCCGACAAGGTTGCCTCTCTTCCTTGGAAAGTGAAAACCACGACGACCGGAAACGATATTGCCGAACTGCAGCTCTTTTTGGATAATGATTTTCTCACCAGTGCTCTTGGTAAGACGCTTGAATACGAATCATCTCTGGCCCGGGTGGACGGCCGCCACCAGCTCATGGTTCAAGTCAAAACCACTGATGGCCGCACCAACCGCAAGATTCTTAACCTGGAATTTGCCTTGGGCACAAAACTTTTACTGCTTTACCCCGCTGACAATCAAGAACTCCAACTGCCGGCCAACTTGGTTTTGGAATCAAGCATAGATGTCGCCCCCGAAAATGTGAAATTTGTCAGGCGCTCGGCTCCCGGCCAAGAAAATCAAGTCTTGGGGCTTGTTACCAAACAACAAATTGGTCAAATCTACCGCTACACACTAAACTGGGCCGAGGACGCCGCGCCCGCAGCGGGAAGCTACTCGCTTTATGCCCAAATTGGAGCTGATAAAAGCAACTTCGTCACCGTAAAAATTCCCTAAAAGCTTTACGAAATACGAATTTGTACGAATATACGAATATTTTAATTCTCTTGGGGCTTGGTTTTTTTGCACTGACCGCAATCTTTCGTCGTGAGCGGGCTTTGTACCTGATCATCCTCCTGCTGCCAACTTATCAAATCCGCTTCAAAGTTGCGGGCATCCCAATGACTTTTCTGGAAGGGATGATTTTGATTCTCGCCATTGTGGAATTTAGCTCGCGGGTCTTGTCATTCCCGCGAAGGCGGGAATCTAGCGAGTGGATTCCCCGATCAAGTCGGGGAATGACATTGTTTTTTATTTTTCTTTTCCTACTTGCGGCACTAATTTCTGTTTCTACCGGCCCCAATCTCGCAAAGGCGGCCGGCATTTTCAAAGCCTATTTTTTTGAGGCTGTCCTGTTCTGCTTTCTGGTCTTGCTAATTATTGACACTCAAAAAAAGTTACGGCTCCTTTTCAAAGCCTTGACAATACTCGCGCTTTATCTCTCGATCTTTGGCATCTACCAGTTTATTACCCTTCACGGCCTCCCTTACAACTGGTGGGCGGTGGATGTTGAAAGCAGGCGAATTGTTTCGGTTCTAAACCACCCAAACGCTTTGGCTTTACTTTTAGGGCCTCTTCTGGCTATGTTAATCTTTCTGCCGTATAAGAAAAAACTTGAATGGCTCACCATAACCCTAGCCGTTGTCACCCTCTACCTCTCTTTCTCCCGCGCCTCTTGGCTGGCATTAATAACTACCATTATCGTATTTACCCTTGTCTCCTGGCTCCGACGTTACGTCGCGAGCTGGCGAGGAGAGAGACTGAAAGAGAGGTCAAGGCTTGGCTTAAAACTTACCGCTGTGACATTGGGGATAATTTTTATTATCATCATTATTCCATTTTCCAGAACCAAAATTTTAGACCTCGCGCGCGGCCAGGATCCCTCACAGCAAAACCGGTACGTGCTATGGTCTGCGGCGGCCGATATGCTAAAAAAAAACCCTTTTTTGGGGGTGGGGCTGATGGGCTTTCACGAAGCCTACAAAAATTACCCCCTTGGCCCTGATCAGGTCGTGCAAAACTACCCACATAATTTCTTTTTGAATTTCTGGGTAGAGACTGGTTTGCTAGGACTGATTTCAATAATCGGGCTTTTGATATTATTCTTCAAAAAAGTAACAAAACTCCTCTCCACAGCCACCTCTGGATTTTCTCCCCCTGCCCGAGGGGGAGACGAAGAGGGGGTGGGAGAGAGGTCACAAATGGCTCCTTTCGCTCTCGCTGCAGCCGCCGGCATGAGCATGATCATTCTTCACGGCCTTGTTGACGTCTCCTATTTCAAAAACGATCTGTCGGTTTTGTTTTGGCTAATTTATTCACTTCCTTTCCTGTCATTGCGAGCGTAAACGAAGTAATTTATTTCGGGAGTCCCAAGCATTTTTATTGCTTCGGGGGTACTAACCGAACTAGACAACTACCACACGATCGTGTGGTAGTTGTTCAAAAATTATTAACTAGATTCCGTATCAGGTAAGTACGGAATGACAACAATGATAATCAAATTTTGGCCCTAATCACTACTCTTCTCTCCGGTTCTTCGCCCTCACTGGTTGTTTCAATATCAGAATACTTCGAAATTTCCGCATGCACAACTCTACGCTCGTAAGAAGACATTGGTTTTAGGTACAAAATTTCTTTAGTTTCTCGCACTCGCTCGGCCGCTTGCCTTGCCAGCTCTTGCAAATACTCCACTCGGCTTTTTTTGTAGCCTTCTACATCGACAACAAAGGGCACGGTTTCCGGCAACTGCTTGTGCACCAAAACCCTTGCCAGATATTGCAGGGCGGCGAGGTTGTTCCCGTGGTTGCCGATCAATATTCCTGAATCTGAAGTCTTGATATTAAAAAACAAGGTTTCTTCGGAAACCCCTGTCTCTATCTCCGCACTCACACCCATGTTCTCTAGAAGTTCGCGCAAGACTTTTTTGATAAGCTCCTGCTGTTCCTCGCTCATGTTTTCTTCATTATATAGTACTGCTGGCCAATGGCAAAGAGGGTGGTTACGACCCAATAAAGCGAAAGGCCGGCCGGCAACTGCCAGGCGATAAATACCGTGATGATCGGCATAAGATAAGTCATCTGTGCCGACATCATGGCCGAGGTTTTGTCAGAAGTTTTTGGTCTTGCGGGAGCCATCATTTTGGACTGAATAAACTGGAAGCCGCCGGCGAGAATTGCCAACACATAACTTGGTGTGCTCAATTCCAGAACTCCTAAAAAGTTCGTATTGATTGCCCCCGGGTTTGCCACAAAAGGATAAAGCTCGGCGGCTACATCTCCGTTAAGCCCTGTCAAAAAAACGCGGTAAAGCGCGATCAAAATGGGCAATTGCACCAGAAGCGGAAGACAGGAAGAAAACGGGTTTACTTTCTTTTGCTGGTAAAACTCCATAATTGCCTTGGTCTGCGCTTCTTTGTTATCCTTGTGTTTTTCTCTAATTTCATCCAGATGCGGCTGCAGCTGTTGCAGCTCTTTCTGGGAGCGAAGAGACTTCTGGAAAGAAGGAACCAACATTATTCTAACCAGCAATGTCAACGCAACAATCGCCAGCCCCATATCATGCCAGGGGATTACATTGTAAAACCAAATGAGGACATTAAGCAGGGGTTTAGTGAGGATGAGATGAAAAAAATCGCCCATGGTTTAGTTCGTTAGTTGACTGGGTCGTACTTCGGGGCGGCAAAGGGATTGCATCGTAAAATTCTCGCAAACCCTCTGGCCATGCCGCGAAAAAAGCCGTGTTTTTTCATGGCTTCCTTTACAAACTCGGAACAGGTCGGCGAATATCTGCAATATCCGTAAGGAAACCGCACTTTTCCCCAAAAACTGTGGTCCGGCGAGAGGATGGCTTGATAAATTTCAATAAGTTTAACTAAAACGCTTGTCATATTTTTATAATTCTCCCCCTTTTTAGCAAATTTTCTAGTTCTTTCCGAATTTCCCCCCCCTCCAGACGCAAAATTCCGGGGCGCCCATGAAAAACAACTTCAAATCCCGGCTGAATTTCAGATTTAAGCTTCGCGATGTGGGCTCTTAAAATCCGCTTAATTCGATTACGGGCGGCAATTTTCCTTGCCTGCTTCTTGGAGATAACAAAACCAAAGCGCGAAGCGTTTTGGTTTTTCTTGCTGGCATAAAAAATCCGCAGGTTGGGTGAAGAAAGTCTTTCCCCATTTTTGTAAATTTGCGCAAATTCCCGCGACTTGACTAAACGCAAAACTTTTGGCAACATGCAAAATCAAACACTTAGCCGTCTGCGGCCTTTCTGCCTTCTTCGGGAAAGAACTCGCGCTCCCGTCCGGGTTTTCATGCGCGCCCGAAACCCATGCCTTCTTTTGCGGTGTTTTCTTTTGGGCTGGTAAGTTCGCTTCATTCCAAATTGCTATTATAACCCCTAAACAGTTTAATTTACTTGCTAATTATATCTTCGCCGTAATCGAAAGTCAATCTTTCCTAAATTGTTAAGAGCTTTTACACAAGTTATCTACAGAACATTGATTTTTTTGCTTAACATTGGGAAAAATCCTCAATTTTACATGTTGATAACCCTTCTGTTAAAATGCAACCTATGAGTAGTCTCAAACAAATCTGGCAAGCGGTCTTGGGAAATTTAGAACTTTCGTTATCCAAGGCCAATTTTACTACTTGGTTTAAAAATACCTCTGTTCTTGAGCATGGGATAGATAAAATTGTAATTGGCGTCCCCAATACTTTCACCAAAGAGTGGCTGATGAACAAATACCATCAGGAAATTCTCAAAGCCGTCCGGGCAATAAATCCCGAAATCAAGCAGGTTGAGTATCAAATTATTAACCGGTTCGTCCCGCAAGCCGAAGCTTCAGGGCATGCCGTCACCGCGGCTTTCCGCGTCCAGCCCTCTTCGGCCAGCCCCCAGCCGAAAAATAGCCTCGCTTTAAATGGGGGGCTTAACCCCAAATATACCTTCCAAAACTTCATTATTGGCAGCAACAACGAGTTGGCCGCGGCCGCCGCCCAAGCCGTAGCCAAAAATCCGGGCAAATCTTACAACCCCTTATTTATCTATGGGGGAGTTGGTTTGGGAAAAACTCACCTGATGCAGGCGATTGGGAATGAATTTCTCAAAAACAGGGAGAAAACAAAAATTCTTTATGCCGCTACCGAAAAATTTACCAATGAATTTATCCAAGCCGTGCGGGACAATAAGGCAGAATCTTTTAAAAACCTTTACCGCAATGTAGATGTTCTGCTTATCGACGATATTCAGTTCTTGGCGGGAAAGGAACAAACCCAAGAAGAATTTTTCCACACCTTCAATACTCTACACCAGACAAACAAGCAAATTGTTCTTTCCTCCGACCGCCTGCCTAAGGACATCCCCGCCATTGAAGAGCGCCTAGTGTCCCGCTTTGAGTGGGGGATGATTGCCGACGTCCAGCCCCCCGATTTTGAAACCCGGCTCGCTATTTTGCGTTCCAAAGCAAGGGAGCGTGGCTATGATGTTGACCCCGCCGTTTTGGAGTATATTGCTCAAACTGTTGAAAACAACATCCGCGAACTAGAAGGCTCCCTTAATAGACTGATGGTTTATTGCCAATTAAACAATTCTCAACCTTCTTTGGAGAAAGTCAAAGACGCTCTGTCTAGCATTATTTTCTCTCCCAAGCGGCGCGGTGTTTCTGCCAAGAAAGTCATGGAGATTGTTTCGGATTTCTACAATGTCTCTTTGGATGATCTAACCCGCCAGTCACGCAAAAAAGAGTATGTTGGTCCAAGACAGATGGCAATGTATATAATTAGGAAAGAGCTCCAAACAAGCCTGCCAATGATTGGAGAAATTTTTGGGGGCCGTGACCACACAACTGTAATTCATGCTATTGATAAAATTCAATCCCTGATAAAAAATAAAGAAGTTGTCAAACAGGAAGTAAGCCTTCTTGTCAACCGTATTTATGCGGATTAGTTTATGATATACTGGGGACTACCCCTGGACAACTCCTTCTTTTTTTCCAATTCAAACCCGTCCTCCACTAATCTTCAACAAACCATCAACACAAAATCTTATTTCCTTTTTTAGAATTCCCCCAATCCCAAGGAGAATTTCTCGTTTACAACATTTCCCCACCCTCTACTGTTATTATTAATTTTATTTTTAGAAATAATTATGAAAATAATATGCACCCAAAAAAATTTACACCAAGGGTTGACCTACACAACAAGAATAATAAATAGCGGGGCGGCCCTGCCTGTTCTAAACAACATTTTGTTTAAAACAGACCAAGGAAGACTGAAAATTTCAGCAACAAACCTGGAAATTGCCGTAAACACTTGGGTGGGGGGAAAAATTGAAGAAGAGGGCGAGCTAACCATCCCAGCAAAACCTATAAATGAGTACATTGCAAGCCTTCCAGCAGAAAGAATTGTCATTTCTGCCCAGAACGAAACAATGAAGTTGGCGGGAGAGAATACAGAAACACACATCAAAGGCCTTCCAGCAGAAGAATTTCCCCTCATTCCCAGAGTGGAGGGAGAAGTATACGGAAAGGTGAATGGAAAAGATTTAAAGTTGGCGATTTCAGAAGTAGCTTACGCCACAGCATTCTCAGAGACCCAGCCAGAAATTTCGGGAGTTTTGTTTAGATTTGAAGAGAAGACTTTAACCCTTGCCGCCACCGACCGGTACCGGCTTGCGGAAAAGAAACTTCCCCTTTCAGGTGAGGGGGTTTCTGCAAGGCAAATAATTATTCCTGCGAGAGCGGTTGGTGAAATTGGAAGAATCATGGGAGAAGGAGAAGTAGAAATTTTTCTGACAGAAAGTCAGGCGTGTTTTAGAGCCGATGCTATTGAACTTATCACCAGGCTTATCGACGGCCAATACCCAGATTATAAACAGATAGTCCCCAAAAGTTTCACAACCGAAGTTAAAATAAACCGCCCCAAGTTTGTGCAGTCTCTAAAAGCAACAAGCGTTTTTGCCTCCGACACCAACAACGTGGAGTTTTTTGTGAACCCGGCAAGCAAGGAGCTCGTCATTAAGTCCCAGTCAAGCCAAATCGGGGATAGCGAAATTCATTTGGGGGTTGAGGGTGAAGGGGAAAAAAATTCAATCATTTTCAATTATCGCTATCTCCTCGAGTGTTTGAATAATTTGACAGATGAGGAAGTTAATCTTCGTCTCATTTCGCCTTCTTCGCCGGCAGAAATCATTCCGGCGGGGCGGGAAGATTATCTCTATCTTGTTATGCCGATAAAAATTTAATGTTTGTCTCACGGGTTTCTTATGAAAACTTCCGGAATTTCCCAAGCCTTGATTTGACCCTTGATCAAGGCTTTGTAATTTTGACTGGTGAAAATGGGGCGGGGAAAACTAACTTTTTGGAAGGAATTTATTTTGGAGCAGGACTGCGACGCTTTCCCGAGAGCAAACTCCCACAACTTGTGAGAGAAGGGGAGGTTTTTAGCAAAATCAAAATTTCTTCCAGGAACAAGGAAGAGCAAAATCAGGAATTGGTGGTGGAGAGAAAGGCTCAAGAAGAGGGGGGAATTTTAAAATTAAAAATCAACAGCCAACCAGCGCTCCGGATAAGTTATACGGCTATTTTGCCGGTGATAAGCTTCCTCCCTCAAGATTTAAGTCTTCTTACCAGGTCGCCTGGCGGAAGGCGGCGCTTTTTAAATGAAACCTTATCCTCAAGCTTTCCCGAATATCGCCTAGCCCAAACCCATTACCAGAAAGCGCTTAAACAACGAAACGAGCTTCTTGCGAAAATTCGCAACGGCGATGCCTTGAGAGAAGAGCTTGAGATTTGGGATGAAAAACTTGCAGAGACAGGCAGCACAATCACCAAATTTCGAGAAGAGTTTTTTAGCTATTGCAACCAACACCTCGCGGAGATAATGGAAGAGGTTTCTGCCGATCTTTTGTCAAGCAAGCTTGGTTTTTCCCCTGGCGGGAATTCGGACAGGAACGAGTTTTTGAAGCTGCTTCGAAGCTCCCAGGTCCAGGATTTGCGTCTGGCAAACACCATGGTCGGGCCGCATCGAGATGATTTTTCGGTTTTTTTGGGGCGCAAAGAAGCGGTCGGATATCTTTCCCGAGGCCAGATGCGGAGCTTAACTTTGGCCTTGAAAATCTTAGAAAGGAATTATTTTGAAAAACACCGGAAAACAATTCCCATTATGCTTTTCGATGACGTTTTTTCGGAATTTGACAGTCACCATCAGCGGCGGCTGGCAAGCTTTTTAGCAAACTTTAAGCAGCCATTTTTGACAACAACACACCCCGAAGAGATCAAAGCGTTTCTGCCTGAAATTGCCCAGATTTTTAATGTTGACAAAGGAAAGGTTAGCAGTGTTTGACAAACTTTCCAACGCACTCAAGGCCAAGCTCGACCGCAAAGGCGAACTTTCGCGCCAGATCGCGATTATCAAGGTTTTCGATCTTTATAAAAAAGAGCTTGACAGAATTTTCCCTGATGGACACAAAACAACACCCGTGAGTTTGAAAAGCAAAATTCTAACAGTAAAGACAATGAGCGCGGTAATGGCCAACGAGTTAAGGTTTCGGGAGAAAGAGATTTTGGAGCAAATCAACTCTTCGTTTAAAAATGAAGCCGTAAAAAGAGTAGTTTATCAGTTCTGATTTCCTAAAATATCAAATTTTCAAAACCGGCGAGCATAGATTCTTCGGAAAACCTTTGGGCTTTCACGGAAGTTTTTTTTCTAAATTCCTCGTAAAAAAGAAGATCTCTCAATTGAATCAAAACAGCTGACCACATTGCCGGCTCATTCGGTTCTATTAAGAAGCCGGATTTTTTGTCTTCAATCATTTCTGGCAGCGCCCCGATTTCCGAGCCAACCACAGGTACTCCCCTTGCCGCGGCTTCTAGCACAGCGACACCGAACGCCTCCGGGACCTTGGTTGGGTAGACAAAGACCGAGATCTGCAAAAAAAATTCATCCAAATCATTCACAAACCCTAAGAGTTTAATCTGGTTTTCGAGATGATAATTACTGATTAGGAATTCTATTTTTTGCCTTTCTTCTCCTTCTCCCCCAATTATAATTTTCCAATCGGGGTGGTCTTTGAGAGTGGGCAGAATTGTTTGGAAAAAATCCAGCACTCCTTTTTCCGGGGCAAGGCGGGAGAGAAGGCCAATAGTAAAAAAGGTTTTAGGTAACAGCTTATGGCTTATCGCATCGACGCCAGGATAAATTACTTTGATGGTTTTTTTGAGGATGCCGAGTTTTACAAACTCTTGCATGGCGAAGTTGGAGACGGTGACAAGCTCAATACGTCTGGCAAGTTTTAGGTAGTGCGATTTTAAGGGATTGAGTTTTAGCCAGCGGCCGGGAATTTTGTGTTCCAGCCAAACTATTTTAGATTTTTGATTTAAGATTTCAGATTGAAGAATGAGCGGGGAGAGAATTAGTTTCTCGGTCAAACTTTGCATGAAGAATGTGGCACCAGGGGAAATTTGTTTTACGAGTTTGCGAAATTTGTATCCGGCAATCAGGTAGGTAAGCGGCCATAAAAAAAGCGACAATTTGCTGGTTGGTTCCCAGCCAACAAAGAGACGCTGGCGCGGCAATCGGTGTTTTTCAAAAAGCCGAAAAAGTTTAGCATCCGAGGTTATAAGCTTGACAGCATGTCCCAAACTTTGGAAATGTTTGGCGAGCTTTAATGTGTGAAACTCTGCTCCGCCCAAAGAATCTTGGAGCGGAAACTTGAAGAAAAAAATCATTGCAGAAAAAGCAACTCCTTAACAATTTTTATTGGAATAGCCTTGAAGGCCGCAAGGATTAAGAGATAGACGATCCCGCCCAAAAGCAATTCCCAAATCCAGAAAAACTTAGCAAGAGCAAAAAATATGACAAGCCCCGCCGCCGCCGGCAAGGCCAGAGGCAAGAGCCGAAAGGAAACATGGGAGCCGCTGGCTTTTCTTACCAAAAAATATGCGAAAAGAGTAACCACAATTTCGCTTGCCACCGTACCCCAGGCCGCTCCCCAGTAGCTAAACTTCGGGATTAAGGCAAAATAGAGAACAAGACCGGTGGCAGCGCCCAGAAGATAGCCTTTGATCATGGTTTTTTGTTTATTAACCGCCACCACGGCATAGCCAAACAGGGTGCCAAAAAATATCGTAACCGCGGCCAGAACCAGGATCTTAAGAACCACAGAAGAATCTAAATATTGCCTTTCTCCTTTTAGCAAGTTAATGATATCTTGGGCGAAGAACTGAATAGAAATCAAAACCGGTATAGCCATTAAAAGCAGAGAGTCAAAAGCTTGCTGCAGAATTTGCTTAAATTTTTCCCAGGAGACAAAAGCGCTTTGCGACAAAAGCGGCATAATGAGCCCCACGAACATGGCCGGGAAAGCCAGAAATCCTTCAAGCAATTTGTATGGCAGGGAATAAATCCCGACTGCCTCCTCCGAATGAAACACGGAGAGGATAACCGTATCGGTTTTGAAATAAAGCAGATTCAAAAGTACGGCAAAGGTAAGCGGCCAGCTTGCCAGAAGGATCTGTTTCCAAACCATGAAATCAAAAGCGATTCCAAACCGTTCGTAGCGTTTGGCCCAAAAGAAAGTAAGGGAAAAATTTATCGCATTTCCCAAAAGCAACGCCAAAATAAAAAAAGGCAAGGGTAATAAAGTTTGAATAAAAAGATAAACCAAAAGAAGGTTGATTGCCCGGCCCGCGGTTTCAGAGAGGACGACGAGATACTGGACTAAATGTTTCTGAAAAACTCCGATCAAAACCTGATTTAATGAAACAAACAAAAAAGCCCCAATCCCCAAGAACATGGTTTTTTTGACAACCGGATCATAAGGGAAGGCAAGGGCCAAAACAGCGCCAAAAAAAAGCATCGCCAGTGCTGTCGCAAAGCGCAGGCCTAAAGCATTGCTTAAAATTTTGGTTTTGTCAGTCCCGTCTTTCGAAATTTCCCGCAGAACAATGAGATAAAGCCCAAGGTCTGCCAAAGTAACAAACACCCCCATAAACGCGATCACAGTGGAGTATTGGCCAAAGCCGGCCTCTGCCAGATAGCGGGAGAGCAGACTGATGGTAATAAGTCCTAAAACAGCGGCGCCGATTTTGCCCGCGGATTGGGCTATAGTATTGTAGAAAATTCTGCGCTCAAGAGACATCTCTGATTTTCTTTACGAGTTCGCTTGAGCTTTGGGCTTTTTTGCCGCCAACATTGAAGACCATCTTGATTCCAAGCTCCCTGCAGGTGCCGATATCTTTGTAAAGCGAGGATTTAGGGTTGGCCGCGTCCATTTCGTTTCTGTCGCCGCCATTGGCGAAAATTTCCGGCCTGATTTTTTCAAGTTCGGCGCACACTGACATGTCGTCGGGGTTTTCCGGGTGCGATGTCAGAATCACTTCATCAACATGGCGGATTGCCTCAAGCACGGCCTTGCGCTGCAGTTCGGGCATAAAAACATACCCCTTTTTCTTCTTGAGCCAGTGGTCGTTATTTAAAATCACGACAAGGCGGTCGCCAAGTTTTTTGGCTTCTCTAAAAAGCTCAATATGGCCGACGTGCACGGGATCAAATCCTCCGGAAACCGCGACAACGAGGGGTTTTCTGCTCATTCCTGCACCACCTTCTTTTCAGCAGGAAGTTTTTCATAAAGATCCAAAATCAGCTTTTCTACGGCGTGAGGGTTTGGCACTTGGTCAAATTCAAAACGAGCGGTCTCTCCGGCAGTCTGGACATAGACATTGCCATAATCAAAGAGGTTGCCGAAAATTCCTTTGACCTCTGCGGTTACGTCTTGGATCCGCCCCAGATGCAACTCGGAAGTCGTATGGTGGAGCAAGTTTCTTTGTGTCACGTCCACAATGCGCTCGTTCGTGACAATCTGGTAATTGAGATAATAAAGGATCCAGATAGTGAAAAGCCCCGCTAGCAGAAACATGAGGTAAACAGTTTTGACAAAATCGGCAATTTGCAGATACGGCTGCTGGTTTAATACCGGATAACGGGGGACGACATATCCGTCGTAGGCCAAAAGTAGGACCACAAAAATTAACCAAATCAAGATTTCTCGGGCCAGCACCGCCCAATGCCGGCGGGTGACTAGATAAATTTTTTCATCGGCCTGCTGGCCTGGAAAAAAGGCCTTGATACTCATATTTTGGGAAAGGAGATCTGGTTAAAGTTAGCAATGGCTGCCGCATAGAGGCTCGTTATCAAAATCAAATAAAAAGCCGATAACACCAGTCCCAAAACCTTGGATTTGCCGAAGCGTAAAAGCACGTAAACCATGAGCAGGCTGTAAAATGCCAAGATCATCATCAGCCCGTAAAACAAGATTTGGACCAAAAGCTTAATAATCATAAAAGTTTGTTTAGATTTTGTGTTGACGCTTTTATTTTTAAATGCTCGTAAGCTTGCGGCGTCGCGACGCGCCCTTTGGGCGTGCGGGAAAGCAATCCCAAGCGCATCAGATACGGCTCATAGATATCCTCAATCGTGTCCTCTTCTTCGCTGGTGGCCGCGGCCAAAGAGTTGACACCCACTGGGCCGCCGCGGAATTTTTCTATAAGAGTTAGCAAAAATTGCCGGTCATTTCGGTCCAGGCCCAACTCATCCACTTCCAGCATGTGAAGCGCGGCTTGGGCCAGTTCAAAAGTAATCTTGCCGTCGGCTTTCACTTCGGCAAAGTCACGAACTCTTCTTAGCAGTCTGTTGGCGACTCTCGGGGTGCGGCGGGCGCGTTTGCCAATCTCTTGGGCGGCTTGAGGATCAATGCCAATTGCCAAAATTTGAGCCGAACGGCGGACAATTTGTTCAATCTCCAAGGGTTCATAGTAGTCAAGCCGCAAGGTCACGCCAAAACGGTCGCGCAGGGGAGCGGAAATGAGGCCGATTCTTGTGGTGGCGCCGATTAGCGTGAAGCGGGGGAGATCAAGTCTTACGGAACGCGCGCCCGGCCCCTTTCCCAAAATAATGTCAAAGCGAAAGTCTTCCATGGCCGGATACAAAACTTCTTCCACGATCTTGGGTAGCCTGTGGACCTCGTCAATGAACAAAATGTCATTGTCTTGCAGATTGGTAAGCAGACTTGCCAAATCGCCGGCTCGTTCTATGGCAGGGCCGGACGTAACTTTGATTGTAACACCAAGCTCGTTTGCCAAAACGTGTGCCAGCGTGGTTTTGCCCAAGCCGGGTGGGCCGTAGACCAAAAGATGTTCTATCGGCTCTTCGCGTTTCTTGGCCGCTTCCAGAAAAATTTTGAGGTGCTCTTTATTTTTTTCCTGCCCCACGAATTCCTTGAGATTTTTAGGCCGCAATGTCAAATCAAGCTCCCGGTCATCCGGGGACTCTTTAGCAGTCACCACACCTTGTTTTTCTTTGGAGGGTTTCGAAATCATAAACAAATATTATGTCATTGCGAGGAGTCCGCGACGAAGCAATCTCATCACCCCCTCATTTTATCACCGATTTTAAGCATTGACAAAGCGCTTCTGTCTAAGCTATATTTGAATGTCAATAAAGATTGGAGGGACTTCATGCTTAATCTGGCTTTGCCTGACGGCAATCTCGAGAGGAATACTTTGCGGCTTTTGGAGGCCGCGGGTTTTAGGGTGGAGTTTATGGGGCGAAAATACACGGGCCGGATTCAAGATCCCTGCTTTGCCCACGTGGCGCTGATGCGGCCGCAGATTATGCCGGGACTCATAGGAGGAGGAAACTATGATATTGGGATCTGCGGTTCGGACTGGGTTGAAGAAAGCATTACAAAGGCGCGGGTGATTGCGCGGTTCAACTATAATAGCAGGCAGTTCGGGAACGGGTGGCGGATAGTTTTAGTGGCTGGCGGAACTGATGTGGTCTCGAAGGGTGGGGAAATACCCGACGAGGCTGAGATTTTGAGCGAATATCGGTGGATAACCGAGGATTACTTCAACAAAATCCACAAATTCGTGGATGTTAAAGAATCTTTGGGTAAAACCGAAGCGCACATTCCGCATGATTTCCGGTTTGGAGTCTGTGTTTCTGTAACTGGCGAGACACTCCGGGCCAATAATCTCAAGATCGTGGAAGTTTTGCGAAATGCCAACCCCTTATTGATTGCCTCGCCTCAAGCGATGCAAGACAAAAAGAAGAACGCCATGCTTGAAAGCGTCGCCGTGGCTCTCACTGAAGCACTCGCTTCTTTGCGCTGACAGACCGCAAATAGTCTGTTTGTTTTTATTTCGGTTCTTCAATGCCCAAATCCCGACAAATTTTTCTGGCAAGAAAATCATTAATTTCTTTGTGCCGGGGGACCGTCGAAGTGCGTTTTAGTACGGGATTGAAAAAGACAGAATGCCTTGCGCCCTCTCTAATAAAAACACACCCTCTTTTCCGAAGGTGGCGGATTAGGCCGCTGTGTTTCATTAAAGAGACACTGTTAGGGCCTTACGTTTTACTTTTCTGCCGTTAGTTTCGATTCTTCCAAGAAGTTTATTTGTTTCAAGTATAAGACGCAGGGCGTCTTGAAGATTCTCTTTGGTTTCAATCAGCGTTTTGCCTTGAGTATTAACGCCCGGAATTTCTTCGATCCACCCAAGATACCAACGGCCATGTTTTTGATAGACTGCCGTGAACTGTCTTTTATTCTTTGCCATAACCTAAGTTTATTTAAAAAAGCTGTAAAAGTCAAGAATTAGCGCTGACAGGCCGCAGATAGTCTGCCCACCCGCCAGGATTCTTCCCAGATTCCGGCGGGCTTTTTTTATTTCTCGATGTGTAAATATCCAGCGGCCGCTGGATATTTACACAATCAAATTAGATTCTTTCGCAAATTAATATGAGCCTATCTCAAAATTAGTTTTCTGTCATTCCGGGCTTGATCCGGAATCCAGATTTTGGCTTATTTACTGGATTCCCGCTTTCGCGGGAATGACGGAAAGCGGGGAAAAATCAATTTTGAGATGAGTTCATATTGCTGTGGCATCTGGCAAAATCTGTCAGTGATTATTTCACCGCAGATTGTTTCCACATAACCCAAAACCACTTCCGGTAACTCTCCGCCAAGTTCTTGCTATGGAGCACAAAAAAGACGATATTTTCATGAATTTTGAACAGCTCTAATCCCGTATAGGTCACAACATAATCTCCGAAAACGTGGATGATTGAGTTTGTGGAATATTCTTTTGGCAGGAAGCGATATTTCAGATTTCCCGGCCAGGTTTTTGCAAAGTCCGGGGCTTGAACTGCAATTTCATGATCAAATAGCTGGTGGAATTTTATTTTTTTACGGTTAGCGTCCTTAAAGAACGCTTCCCTGCTTGTTGCGAGTTTAGGTTCAAACCAACCGCCTTTGGCACCCACAATGTAATTCTCTTGGCCGACCCGTAAGACATCCCGCCAAATATTTTTTTGACCTTCATGGCCGCGATAGATGTAGGCTTCTTCCGGAGCAATCCGCTGGACGAATTTTTTCTTGAGTTCCGGCAACACTTTTTGCAGTTGTTGTTCTTTTTCGGCGTACAATTCCAGAAGTTTGTCAGGGTCCGCGGCGTTATACCGATTTTCCTTGCTAGAAAAAATTTCAAAGACAAGCCCTTTGTCAATGAGCCGATGAATGGCATCATAAGCGTTGCGTCTGTGAATTTTTGCCGCAATCGCAATGTCGCTTATGGAGGATTCCCCTTTTCCCACGAGCGACTCGTAGATCTTGGCTTCGTTGGGACTCAAGCCCAGACTTTCAAAAATTTCTTGGTACATTTCTACTAAATTATGTGGTGATAATTACCACCAAATGGTGCTATTGGCCACTCTTAATACATAATATATGCTATCGCTTCAACAGTCAAGCACTGTTGTAAAAGGAGGAATCATTGAGTATGCCTGGATTCATAGTAAAGGCGATTATTTTGCTGGCACTGCCTTATCTATTGGACGCCCAAGACCTGCAGAACCGCTCGACTCTGCATTTAATAGCGGACATTACCGACCGGTGGTACGTGGCCCTCTGGCCGATTGCCAACATTAGAGCGCAGTCACCCAGCAACTTCAACATTTTTGCTGGCGCAGGACGCCGCGGTAAGAATTGGTATCTGGAAGCCATGGCCCAGAAGCAGTGGAACGGCAAAGGCGGGTTGTGGACGCTAGACTTCCGCTATCGCAGGCAAGTTACCGGTCGCCTTTCGGTTTATGCCGAACCAGACGTTTTCCTTAGCCGGCGCGCGTTTTACGAGTTTATAATAGTGGAGTATCGCTCATGGCGGAAATTTAACTTGGGCGGTGAAACTGAAAACGTTCACCAGCTCGGTAAAGACGTTCTGGCGGCAGGGCCGCGGATCAGCCGCCCGCTTGGCAGGCTCTGGGGAACCGACTTTGCGCTCGGATTGGCCTATAGGACAGCTTCACCGGGGCACAATGAAATCAGGATTTACCTGAACGCCACCAAGCGTTTTGCGCTGACAGACCGCAAATAGTCTGTCTATTCTGTTTTCGACTGGAGGAAGAAATGAGTAAGGCAGAAATTATCGCAAAAGCCCTGAAGAAGAATGGGGTGCTTGCGGATTTCGATCCGGAGAATAGGGACGATATGCTTGGTTATTTCCTGGTCATTCGTCAGCCCGGCAAACCAGTCTTTCTGGTGGTTGATGAGTCTGGATTACAAAGCCATGCTTCAGTGGTCGCGGCTCTTCGTCGACTGGAAGTTTTACCTCACATGCCCGGGCAAAGTTTGCCCGAGTCAATAATCCGGTGTATTCGTGGAGGCACATACTCTTATAACTGGATTAAGACATGGCCCATGGAGGGGAATTGGACCATCGGGATGTCTAGCGGCGACTATGGGGTGGTTTGGGAAGACCTCCGGGCTCGGATAATCGACATTGTGAGCGGTGGGAAGCAGTGGCAGAAATGAATCGCTAACAGACCACAGAAAGCTTACTCGCCTGAATTCTTTGAAGGGTTCCGGCGGGCTTTTTTTATCCGCCTCCGCTCCTGCGACCACGGGCTTGATCGGTGGATGAAGGGCGGTACGGATAAAGCACGTGAGGGCAAAACATCGTCTGGCTTCGGCGGATGCAGCAGCGAGATTCTAGGCGGATAAATAAGGGCGGTTTTCCATGGGATTTAAGCCGAGTTGGGATTGCTCGCAATGACAGCTAGCGGCGATGTTTGAAGTTTTTCAAAAATTCAAGCGCCAAGCGTACGCCGACACCGGTTGCACCTTTCGGCCGATAAGGTTTTTCGCGCGTGGTCCAGGCGACCCCGGCGATGTCGAGATGAATCCAGGGATAGCTTACAAAGTTTTGCAGGAAAAGCGCGGCGTTAACGGCGTCTCCCTGCCGAGGAACTGCGCCGACATTTCTTAAATCCGCAAAATCGCTTTTGATAAATTGTTCGTATTCTTTGTAAAGCGGCATTAGCCAGATTTGCTCGCCGGTTATTTGTGCGGCATTTTTTAATTGCGGCACCAACCTTTCTTGATTGGTAAATGCGCCGATTAGATCGTCTCCCAGTGCTACCACGATTGCCCCGGTGAGTGTGGCAAAATCAATAACGAGGACGGGCTTGTATTTTTTGGCGTAATCTAAAGCATCGGCCAAAACCATTCTTCCTTCGGCATCAGTATTTACGACTTCAATGGTTAGACCTGCACGGGAACGGACGATATCTCCCGGTTTGATCGCTTTGCCCGAGGGAAGATTTTCTGTGGCAGGGATAAGCCCCACCAAGTTTATGGGGAGTCGCAGCTCGCAGGCGGCTTTGATTGTGGCAAGGACTGTGGCTCCTCCCGCCATGTCATATTTCATTTCCTCCATTTTCTCCGAAGGCTTGATAGAAATGCCGCCGCTGTCAAAAGTGATTCCTTTGCCCGCCAGGACAACTGTCGGGGCTTTTTTCTCCGCGTGATATTCCAAAACAATAAATTTTGGCTCCTCATCCGAGCCTTGAGCTACAGCCAGCACGGCGCCCATGCTTTCTTTTTGTAAATCCCCCTTCCCCAAAACTTTGGCTTTGAGAATTTTCGAGTGCTGTTTGGCCAGATCTAAAGCGTGTTTGGCTAAGTGCTGTGGTGTTGCAACATTTCCCGGGTGGTTTCCTAAATCCCTGGCGTAGTTTGCGGCTTGAGACAAAGTATGCGCGACGGTTGCCGCTTTGAGGACCTTGGTTTTGTCGCGGGAGTTGCTTAAAACAAACTGAATTTGTGTTAAGGCCGCGGGTTTTTCTTCTTCGCCCCGCTTCTTATATTCTGTAAATTTGTAATTCGCGAGCAGTATTCCTTCTGTGAGAGCTTGAGTGGCTGATTCGACCGAGACTTTGCTGGGCAAGGTTTTTATCAAGGCGATCGCAATATCATTGACTTTGAACTTTTGAGCAACCGGAGCCGCAGCGCTCATGGCCGTTCTTGCTTTCTCCAAGTTATATTCGGATTGTTTGCCCAGCCCCAAAAGCAAAACGCGCTTAGCCGCAGTCCTTTTGCCGGTAAACATCGCTTGGGTTTCCGCGAGCTTGGGCTTGAAGTCACCGCGGCTGATTAAATCGGAAATTTCTTCTCCCAGGGCACGGTTGAGTTCTTTGGCTTTTGGCTCAAGTTCCTTGGCATCTTCAAAAAGAGGGACGATTAGAAGATCGGTTTGGATTTGTGATAAAGGCCTGGTGGTGGTTTGAAAATTCATAAATTTACGAATTAATTGTTAAGAGACGAAGTTGAGGTTGGAGTTTGGGGATACTCGTAGATTTTGGGGAATAAATTGGGAGAGACATAGCGGGAATTAAAAGTCACTTCCAGGTTTTGGCCGCTAGGCATAATGACTTTGCGCGCGACTTTGGATTTGACCGCTCCGTCTGGTGTGCGGTCATAAGGATGAGGGCCGTCTACTATAATCTCTCGCCCGTCGGCCGTTCCGTAAAAATCAAAATAAAGTTTTGTGCCTGCAATTTCGGTCCAGACGAGAATTGCGCCAGGCGTGTCGTTGATAAACTTCATGTCCTGGGCTCCCGGGTAAATTGTCGCATCAAGCCCCGGTGATCTGGGCAGATCATCGCTTATCCAGTCGTAATATCTCACGGCATAAGAGTGATTGCGGCGCTGGGTTATAGGAAGCCCGGAAAAAAATGCGGCTCTAAATGCAGTCGAAGAGACTTGGCAAAGTCCTCCGCCAAATTCCGGTACCGTACCTTCGGGCTTGATAACCAGCTCTGGTTTATAGCCATGAGCCGCGTCAATGAGACCTAAGTAAGAGTTAAAAGAAAATTCTTCATCCGGCTTGATTATCACTCCGCGATATTGGGATGAGCCGACTTTGATATTTTGGATTCTTGAGGCAGATGACCCCGAAAAATCCGACTGACCCCTGGCCAGCAATGTTTTTACCCCCAAATTGTTAAGATGCGAAAGTCTGACTTTTGGGGCGCGGGAGTGAATTGGCAGCTCTGAAGTTTTTTTAGCGGTCGTAAGGGCGAGTAGCAGTGATTCTCGCGCGGCCGCCAAATCCAAAGCTAAACCGTCCCGGTCAGGAACAAACTCGACGGCGCGGTCGTTTTCAATTTTAAGCAAAGCATCTTGGGGCAGACGATTAATTTCTGCTGCGACCCCGATCAGATATTCGCCCAAATCCTTCTCGTCCACGAGAAGACCTTTTATTGTAGTAGAGTTTCGCAAACTTGACAAGAAGTGCCCGGACAAGGTATCAGGACTTTTTGGAAGGATTGCTGGATTGTCACTTGCCCAGGAAGCCAGGATTTTTTCGTCAATGACCCAAAACTTGTTTTCCCGGCCAAGAAGTTGTAGTTCCTTGTCCTCCCGGGATAAATTCATTTTAACAAGCTCCGCGTTTTTATCTGATTTGGCCTCGGCGTCAGGCCTCCAAACTGAAAAAGCCGAGACAATTATGAAGCCCGCAGTGAATTCCGCAAGCAGCAATACAATTAAGATTAGAGCGAGCCGTTTCATTTATAGATTAGAGATTATTGATTGTGATGATTCTTTCCTTCGGGTTTCTGCCGTGGGCAAACTGCAGTCTTATAGTTTTTTTGGGCAGAAGTTTTTTGACTTTTCCCGGCCACTCGATTGCCACAACGGCTTTTTTGCCGCTTATAATTTCGGAAAATCCAAGCTCCTCGAGCTCTTTTGTGTTTTTAAGCCTGTATAAATCAAAGTGGTAAAAAGTGTGAGCCTGCGCCAAAGGATACTTTCCGATAATGACAAATGTTGGGCTTATGATGCGCGATTTTATGCCCAGCGCACGGGTCAAGCCTTTGACAAATGTTGTTTTGCCACTTCCTAAGGGGCCGTAAAGAGCCAAAATTCCCCCTCCCTTTAATTTTTTTGCCAAACTTGCGGCGAGTTTGCGAGTTTGGGCTTGAGAGGCAGTGTGAAACATCGGCATTACCTCATTTTACCACAAAAGCTTGACGCTTGTAAGAAGGTTTAGTATAGTAATCCGATAATCATTTTTATGATTAATGGAATAGAAAAGCAAATTTTTGAAGCGGTTAATAAAGCCAACCGAGTGCTGGTGGTTTTGCCTGCTAATCCGAATGGAGATGCTTTGGGCTCGGGCTTGGCTTTTTTTGATTTTTTAAGAAAACTCGACAAACAGCCGGAGATCATCTGTGCGGCCGCCGATCTTGCGGCTTTTAATTTTTTGCCGAAACTCAAGGAAATAAAGAGAGAATTGGAGGTTTCACAAAGTTTCGTGATTTCCTTACAGACGGAAAATGCAAAGCTTGACGAGCTGTCTTACGAAGTCAAGCCCGACCGGGTGGATATTTTTGTCAAACCCAAAAGCGGCAAATTTACTACTCAAGACGTCTCTTTCAAGAGTGCCAAATTTCCCTATGACCTGATCGTAACTTTGGACTGCCCGAGCCTAGAGCATTTGGGGGAGATTTACGAAAAAAACACTGACCTGTTTTTTGAGACGGCAGTGATTAATATCGACCACCATCCTTCAAATGAACATTACGGGGAGATAAACCACGTTGATTTGGCGGCCACCTCCACGGCTGAAATTTTAACGATCTTGATCCAAGACTATGAGGCTTCTTTGATTGATGAAAATATTGCCACTAATTTGCTAACCGGTATTATTGTCGAGACGAATAGTTTCCAGCATATCAAGACCACGCCTCAAGCGTTTCTTATGGCCTCTAATCTGATAGCCCAAGGCGGCAAACATCAGGAAATCATCCGGCAGATTTACAAAACCAAGCACATCCCTCTTTTGAAGTTATGGGGAAGGGCCTTGGCCAGGCTTAAAGAAATCCCGGATCTTAAGCTTGCTTATTCTTTGGTAAACTTCACAGACCTGGAGAAGTCAGGAAGCACCACCCCGGACGTTTTAGGTGTCATGAGAGAGCTTGTAGCAAACCTGGTCGGACACAAAATTATTTTGCTTTTGGCCGAAGTCTCCCCCCAAAAGGTTGTCGGCTATTTGCATTTTCATCCCAGCGTCAAATCCCAAGTTGTAATTTCTGCGCTTTCTGGCCAAATGCTAAACGGTTCTTTAGGAACCTTCCACGTAGCAGGACGAGGGGTTTTGGAGATTGAGAAAGATGTGTTGGAACAACTTGCCAAAATCAAAGAACAAATTATTGTTTAAGAGCCAAGTTTGTTATAATACAGGAAGTTGCTTAATCACGAAGAAACAAAATGGCACAGCCAACCTTGGGGGGAGACGAACTTGGCAAGGGCGCTAAGATTCGGCAGGTCTTCGCCTCCTTGAATCGCAAGTTTGAGGAACAGGAAACGCAGCGTCGGGCGGCAAAATTAAGCATGCCTTATTTTTCGCTGACCGGTTTTCCAATTGATGAACAAACTTTGAGTATTGTTCCTAAAGAGCAGGCAGAGACTGCCCTCACTATTCCTTTTTATAAAGAAGGGCCGCTGGTTAGGTTGGGGGTTGTTGATGCCAAAAACTTGGAGCTCAAAAAAATTTTGGAAGAAATGACTCATCAGAAGTATCAAATCGAATTATACCTTGTCTCCGAGACAAGCTTCGACAGCGCTCTGCAGCAGTACAAAAAGGTTGTCCATGCCACACCCCGGCGCAGTTATGAGGTGCCAATAGCGGCGGGGCCTGAAGTTTTGGAACAATTTAGAGGGCTGTCAAGTCTGGGCGAAGAACTTTTGGAGATGCCCGCAACCCGCCTTTTGAATTTAATCCTCGGAGCGGCTGTGGCCATGAGCTCCTCGGATGTTCATATTGAGCCGGAGAAAAGCGACATCAAAATCCGATTCCGCGTCGACGGCGTCTTGCAAAACATGTCCAGTTTGCCTCTGAAACTTCAACATGTTTTGCTTTCTCGCATCAAGCTTCTTTCCGGCATGAAGTTAAACGTGACGACCATTGCACAGGATGGGAGATTCTCGGTGAAGCTTGCAGACCGAACCTTGGATTTAAGGGTTTCCGCACTTCCCTCTGCGCACGGCGAGACTATCGTCATGAGACTTTTGGGTTTGCAGGAAGTAGGGCTGAATTTAACAAATCTGGGATTGCGGGGTTTGGCGCTTACGGTGATTGAGCGGGAACTCAAAAAACCCAACGGTATGACCTTGACCACCGGTCCGACCGGTTCCGGGAAAACCACTACCTTGTACGCTTTTTTAAACCTTCTGAATAAACCGGGGGTTAAGATAATTACGTTGGAGGATCCGGTCGAGTATCAGCTTGCGGGCGTCATCCAAACTCCCATTGACCGTTCCGCAGGCATGGATTTTGCCAAAGGCTTGCGTTCGATCCTGCGCCAAGATCCGGATATTATTATGGTGGGAGAGATACGCGATTATGAGACTGCGGAAACCGCGGCGCAAGCAGCGCTTACCGGACATGTCGTGCTTTCCACCATGCACACCAATGATGCGGCGGGTGCTATTCCGCGGTTGCTGGATCTGGGAGTAAAACCGGTCACTTTAGCCCCGGCGCTCACCGCTTTGATCGCCCAGCGGCTTTTGCGCAAAATCTGCACAGATTGCAAAAAGCCCTATCGCCCGACCGAGCCGGAGCTTAAAAGAGTCAAGCAGATTTTAGGAAGAATGCCCAGCTCCTCGGGTTTGAAAATTCCCGAACATTTAACATTCTGGCGAAGCTTAGGCTGTGAGAAATGCCATCATTTGGGATATCGCGGCCGCATTGGCGTATTCGAGGCATTCGCCGTGGATGATCCGATAGAACGTCTGATTTTTAACCAAGCTTCAACCAATGACATCAAAAAAGCAGCACAAGCTTCCGGCATGGTTACCATGCAACAAGACGGAATTTTTAAGGCCCTGGAAGGGATTACTGATCTTTCTGAAGTGTGGCGCGTAACAGAGGAGTAAGAAAGGGTATGAAGAGTTTTTTTGGGATTATATTTCTGGTCTTGGTCCTAGCCGGAATTTTTGTTTATGCCGAGAAGATCAACCATCTGGTTTTTAAGCTTCCGGAACTTCAAGACCAGCTTCAAGATGTCTCAAAACCCGAGGTTATCAGCCCTCCGCCGCTCAGATCTTTTAAAAGCGAACCCGCGGCAAATCTGATCGGAAGCGGCATTGTCTTTTGGACGAATCAATATCGGACGGAAAACGGGCTTCCGGAGCTTAATGAAAATGTTGAGCTTAATGCCGCGGCCTTAACTAAAGCTAAAGACATGTTGAACCGGCAATATTTTGCGCATGTCTCCCCGACTGGAGAGGACGCCTCGGATTTGTCCAAGGCCCAAGGTTACGAATTTGTTTTGATTGGGGAAAATCTGGCCAGCGGCAATTTTGCCGGAGACGCAGACTTGGTTCAAGCCTGGATGGAAAGCCCCGGCCACAGGGAAAATATTTTGAATACCCGCTATCAGGATATTGGGGCGGGGGTTGTGAGAGGGCAATTTGAGGGACAAACCGCTTGGCTGGCCGTACAGATTTTCGGCCTGCCTTTGTCTGCCTGCCCCCAACCGAATCAAGCCCTTAAGGTCCAGATTGAGGCAAACGAAGAAACCTTGGATCAACTGCAAGCAACCCTGGATCTTATTCGTCAAGAAATTGAGAACACAAGCCCCAAACGCGGCCCGGCATATAATCAAAAAGTTGAGGAATACAACGTTTTAGCCAAGGAGTATAATGATTTAATTCGGCAAACCCAGGCCTTGATAAACCAGTATAACGGACAGGTTAGTGCCTTCAATCAATGTGTTGTGGTAAAATAAACAAGAGGACTTGGTCGAGCCTCTGTGGCGATATAATAATTAAGGAACCAAAATTGAACAATTCAATGAAGTTTGATTTTCAAACATGGCTGGTGATTGGTTTAGCCGTTGCTCTAATTGGAATTTTTGCGGCTGATCAGTTTGGGGGCGCCCCCTCAACCTCAATGTCTCCCGGTAAAATTACCCAAACTAAAATGCCTGAACCAACTGGCCGCGTTTCGGACACAGCCTCCGCTTTACTTAAGGCTTCGGCTGATGAACAAACCGAATTTTCTGAAGCGCAGACCGAGCTTGAACTTTTGAGCGCTGACAGTCAAGCGATTGACGATTTTGGCCAAGTAGTAAGAGATGATGAATTCTAGAATTGTGTCAAAAAAACCAATTTGTTTGGTTTTGCTTGTCGGCTTACTGGCACCACTCCTCGCTGTTGCCCAAAGGGACACTTCAAGAATCACGAGAGTTAATACTTGCGCCAGAGTTACAGAAGTTTTCGCGAAACTTGATCAGCGATTTAGCGAAAGACAAGCAAGACTTGAGGAAAGGCGAGCCGAGCGGCAAACTGAACTTGAAGAACGCAGAACCTTAAGGCTTGAAAGAAGGCAGGAGCGCCGGACGCGCTGGGACGAAAATCGCGACGAGCATTTTCAAAAGCTGGAAGAGCGGGCCGAAACTGACGCGCAAAAGCAAGCGGTTTTGGATTTTGAAACGGCCCTCAATGACGCAATTGCCGCAAGGCGCGTTTCTATGGCAAATGCTATTGAGACTTTCAGGCAAGACGTGCAAAATGCGATAGCCGCCAGGAAAGCGGCGACAGACGCCGCAGTCAAAACTTTCCGCGCAGCGGTTAAGACCGCGCTTGAACGGGCCAAAGCTGACTGTGCCGCAGGCGTTAATGCCGAGACGGTGAGAGCCAATCTCAAAGCGGATTTACAGGCCGCTAGGCAGAAATTTGAGCAGGATCGGCAGACGATTGAAAAATTGCGCGATGCGCTAAAGCCGGTAATTGAGACCAGAAAAGCGGCGATTGAGCAGGCTCACCAGGATTTCAAAGGGGCAATAGAAGCGGCGCGGGCGGCGCTGGAAGCAGTACTTGGCAGCAGCTAAGGCTGGTTTTGCAAAATTATGATTAGCTTTGAAGAATTTCAAAGACTTGATTTGCGCGTCGGCAAAATCATAGAGGCTTCCAGAATTGAAGGTTCGGAGAAACTCGTCAAACTTGAGGTTGATTTGGGGCAGGAGCAGCGCCAGCTTGTAGCCGGTATTGGGCAAGATTACGCGCCAGAAGAATTGATAGGCCGGGTCATTGTTGTAGTGGCTAATCTCGAATCCAGAAATCTTATGGGAATTGAATCCCAAGGTATGCTTTTGGCCGTGGATTCGGAATCAGGGCCGGTGCTTTTGATGCCGGACAAACCCGTGCCGGCGGGAAGCAAAATTCGGTAATCAACAATATGATTGGGACAGAAAAGCTGCAAAAGTTAGCAAAGCTTATCCGCTATTTTATTTTAACTTCAACCACTGAAGCAGGTTCGGGGCACCCGACTTCGTCGCTGTCTGCGGTTGAATTGATGGCGGCCCTGCTTTTTGGCGGGTTTTTTCGTTTTGATTTGGACAATCCAGCGCACCCAAACAATGATCGGTTGATTTTCAGCAAAGGCCACGCTTCGCCGCTTTTTTATTCTTTATGGGCCGCTGCCGGCAGGGTTTCCGAGCAAGAGCTTTTGACCTTTCGGAAATTTGGGAGCCCTTTGGAAGGGCATCCCACGCCAGCTTTTGTATACACAGAGGCCGCCACTGGCTCACTTGGCCAAGGCTTATCAATTGGCGCAGGAATGGCGCTCAACGCCAAGCTTGATAATTTGGCTTATAGAACTTTTGTATTGTTAGGAGATAGTGAAATGGCCGAGGGTTCTGTGTGGGAGGCCGTGCAAATCGCGGCGCATTATAAACTTAATAATTTAATCGGGATTTTGGATGTGAATCGTTTGGGGCAAAGGGGCGAGACTATGTATGGACACGACATAAAGGCCTATGAGAAAAGGATTAAGTCTTTCGGATGGGAGACGATCGTAATAGAGGACGGGCATAATTTTCGCCAAATTTTAGAGGCCTTTCAATTTCTAATTTCTAATGACGAATTTTTAAACAAATCCCAAGTCCCAAATTCCAAACCAGTTATGGTTATAGCGAAAACAATCAAGGGCAAGGGCGTATCGTTTCTTGAGAATAAAGACGGGTGGCATGGGAAAGCGTTGCCCGCCGAAGATCTACCAAAGGCGTTAGCAGAGCTGGGAGAGATTGATAAAGGCACTCGCGGGGAAGTGGGCAAACCTGAATCGGCGGGAATTTCTAAATCCAAATTTCTAATTTCTAAACAAGCACCAAAATACCAAATACCAAATACTAAATACGATCCCGGTAAACCCGTGGCGACGAGGAGGGCTTATGGGAATGCATTGGTCAATATCGCCGAGGTTTTCCCAAATCTTGTGGTGCTGGACGGCGAGGTTTCCAATTCGACCTATGCCGAGATTTTCAAAAAAGCTTATCCCGAGCGGTTTTTTGAGATGTTTATCGCCGAGCAGAATATGGTCGGCGTGGCGCTTGGGCTTTCGCGCCGTGGGAAAATTCCTTTTGTTTCAAGCTTCGCCGCGTTTCTCACGCGGGCTTTTGATCAAATTAGGATGTCGCAATATAGTGAGGCCAACCTCCACCCTGTTAAATCCGCCGAAGGCGGGGCTGCTTTGCAGCCATTTAACGGGGTAAAGTTCTGCGGATCTCATGCTGGCGTTTCAATCGGCGAGGACGGGGCAAGCCAAATGGGGCTTGAGGATATTGCGATGTTTCGGACTATATTAAGCAGTATTATTTTGTATCCTTCGGACGCTGTTTCTTGCGAGAGACTGGTGGAGGAGGCGGCAAAACACAAAGGAATGGTTTATATTAGAACAACGCGCAAAGACACCTCGATTATTTACGAACCCAGTGAAGAATTTAAGATCGGCGGCTCAAAAATACTTAGACAATCAACCCACGATCGTGGGACAGTTGTCGCGGCGGGAATTACTTTGCATGAGGCACTCGCGGCGTACGAAGAACTTAAAAAAGAAGGAATCAATATCCGGGTGGTTGATTTATATAGTGTGAAGCCCTTGGATGTTGAAACGTTGCGGAAAGCGGCGGAAGAGACAAAGGCAATTATCACCGTTGAGGATCATTATTCAGAGGGTGGCATTGGCGAGGCAGTGGATACCGTTTTGGCACAAATACTAAATACTAAATACAAAATACTAAACTTGGCTGTTCGCAAAATGCCACGCTCCGGAAAGCCCGAGGAACTTTTGAGATATGAGGAAATAGACAGAAGTGCTATTATTAAGGCAGTAAAAGATTTAATCAGTAATAAGTGAAAAAAATTTCTGAAATAAAAGTTAGTTTCAAGACGTTGCTGTTTTGGGCATTTTTGATAATCGTATCATTCCTATTATGGTTATATGTGTTAGAGCCGACTTCAATTAATATTACTATCCATGAATATAAATTTCAGGTTGCTGAAGGGGTTTATGAAGAGGATATAGCAAAATCCCTTGCGGAAGAAGTGTCAAAAATCGTAGGTAAACCCGTGATATTCCAGACGGCTGTATATGTCCCCGAGATGGTACCGCCGGATCCGGCACGGGCCATTGCTTCTTTTACCGTTTCGAATTACCCCACTGCGTTAAGGTATAAGAAGGCCATCCTATCTTCGCAAGAGATTGACCGCCAAGCCCGAATAAAAGTCTCGATAAAGTCTCCTATTATGCATTGGTTAAGTAGAGCAAAATATTGGTTTAAGTATGGTTAACGGCAATTGAAATGGACCGAAATTTAGCTCTCGAATTTGTCCGGGTTACAGAAGCGGCCGCGATTGCGGCCGCTAAATGGGTTGGCCGGGGGGACAAGCACGCGGCCGACCAAGCGGCGGTGGATGAGATGCGCGCGCGGTTTAACCAAATTGATTTTGCGGGAACGGTTGTGATAGGCGAGGGCAAGAAAGACGAAGCGCCTGAACTTTATACGGGTGAAAAAGTCGGTGCGGGCAAAGCCCCGGAAATGGATTTGGCTGTGGATCCGCTGGAAGCAACAGATAGCGTAGCGCACGGCCGTCCCAATGCCATCTCGGTCATTGCGGCAGGCGCCAAGGGAAGCTTGCTTTCCGCCCCCGATACCTATATGGATAAGCTTGCAGTGGGCCCGAAGGCGAGAAATGCAATTGATTTAGATGCGCCAGTAGCAGACAATATCCAGAAGACGGCAGAGGCTCTAGGCAAAGAGGTTTCCGAGATTACAGTCATGGTTTTGGACCGGGAGAGGCACCAGAAACTTATGAAAGAAATAAGGGCAGTAGGTGCCCGGGTTCGCACAATTACTGATGGCGACGTGGCAGGGGCGATTGCTCCCTCGTTTCCTGATTCGGGAATCGACATGCTGATGGGTATTGGCGCTTCCACCGAGGGAGTTTTGGCGGCGGTTGCTGTCAAAATTTTGGGCGGGGAACTGTTTTGTCGGTTCAAACCAAAAAAACCGGAAGACGAAGAAGCGATTAAGGCAAGCGGAATCAAAGACATCAATCAAATTTTGTCAGCCGAGGACTTAGCCCATGGCAAAACTTTGACCTTCACCGCCACCGGAGTAATTGACGGCCCGCTTTTGGAGGGAGTTAGATTTACCAACCGTCACATCATCACTCATTCGGTTGTTATGCGGGCTTTATCTGGTACAATTAGATACATTACTACGCATCATCATCAGACAAGTAGCAAGTTGTAAGTAGTAAGCAATAAGTTAGGTGGGGAGAAAGTTATGATTCTAAAAGAGTTAGGCTACAATAAACCGGTTTTCATTCTCGCGTTTGACCATCGCTCATCTTTCTATAAGATGTTTGGCTACAAAGAGCCTCTGACGCCAGAACAGGCGAAAGAAATCGCGGATGCCAAGTGGCTTGTGTATGAAGGATTCAAAAAAGCGGTTTCGCAAGGGGAGCCGTCAAAAGAGTTTGCCGGAGTTCTGGTGGATGAGCAGTTCGGTGACAGGATTCACAGGGACGCGGGCCCCGCGGGTTTTATTCACCTTCTGACCACGGAAAAAAGCGGTCAGGACGAGTTTGATTTTGAGCATGGGGAGCAATTTGGCGAGCACATAGAGAAGTACAAACCCAATTTCGCCAAAGTTTTGATTCGCTATAATCCAGAAGGAGACAAAGAGCTGAACGCTCGGCAAAGAGAAAGGCTTCGGATTTTGGGCGACTGGTGTCATGAACAAGGATATAAATTTTTGATCGAACCCCTGATTCCAGCGACTCCCCGGCAGCTGGAAAGCGTTGGCGGTGACGAAAAGCGTTACGATACAGAACTTCGTTACAAACTGATGGCCCAAATGATCAAAGAGCTGCAAGAGGGCGGCGTTGAGCCGGACGTCTGGAAGATCGAAGGGCTGGAAGACGCTAAGCAGTATGAAGCGGTTATAGCGCAAGCTCAATCAGGCGGCAGAGAAAATGTCAAAGCCGTGGTACTAGGCCGAGGGGCTGACCCGGGACAGGTTGAGCGTTGGCTTCAGGCTGGGGCAAAAGTTTCCGGGATTATCGGCTTTGCCATCGGCCGAACGATTTTCCGCGATGCCTTGGAAGGTTTGAAGGGGGGCAAGCTTACGCGCGAGCAGGCTTCTGCCGAGATTGCCCAAAAATACCAGCATTTCTATAAAGTATTTGTGAACGCTCAAAATTCTTAAATTTTCAAGTATATGAGCAGAGAATCAGGAGGGGGGACGGCCGCGACACTAGCAAAGGAAGTTTCTCCCGAGCGGCTGGATCAAAAAATTTGGGAGCAAAATCTGGAGGAGGCCTTGGCAAACGCTTCCCAGGATTTAAAAGTAGTTAAAAGGAGCGATGCAGAGGGGGCAGTTTATTTTTTGGAAAAAGCTGGGAAAGCAATAGGCAGATTGCGGCTCTCACCGTTAAAAGGCGGTTTGCTGTGGCAAGGGAAAGAGACTTATGGCGTCGTATTTGAGGTTCCTGGCAAAGAGGGATCAATGCTGCCGACTTTGAAAGAAGAAAAGCTTGAGAACCTGTCGCAATTTGTAGGAGATTGTCTGGCATTTTTAAAAGGAGTTGGAGATGAGCCAAAATTAGAAGCCAGGGAAGACAAGCATGAAGTAGCGAATTCGTACAATGATTTGTATCGTTCTTTGGATTATGATCAACAGGCGAGATTGGCAATTATTTGGGAGGGGTTGACTGGCGAGAAAAGGAGACGGTCAGCGCATCGCAGGTCAAGGGAACGTTTAGGTGTTCAGGAAGAGCGCTATGTCGATACTGAAAAGCTTATGGCAGAATTTCGGGAAAAGCTTGGACCGGAGAATAGTAAAAGATTTGATTTATTGCTTGAGCTTTTGGAGAAAAAGAAATCTAGAGACGGCGAAGCAAAAAGAGCCGCAGCATAAAATATAAAATAATGGAAAGGTTTTTTAGTGAAAGCCATTTCGGAGAAAGTGGTGATCCAGGAGAAGGCGAATATGCACTAAGGAAGGAGCGGGAGTCTTTTGAGCTTCTTGCCAGAGTCAAATCAGATCTGGACACTACCCGTTTCACTTTAGAGGATATTCACGAAGTTGTTAGTAGGCGGTATTCACAGAGGCATCTTGAGACTTTGGCGAGTTTGGGGTTTATTGAATTCAATTCAGAAAATAGCGCTTTCGAGCTTACTCCCAAGGGATATGATTGGGAATTAGCAGATGAGCAATGAATCATAGCTCCGTCTATCAATATGTGCCCGTTGCTAATCATCCGTTTCTTACCAGATGGTACGATTTTGGCTGTTGGATTTTAGGTTTAGGCCCGAAGTTTAAAAAACAGGTTCTTGACGCCGTCGAAATTTGGGATGGAGCCACGATCTTGGACGTAGGATGCGGAACGGGAGTGCTTTTGGAATTAGCCAAGCGCAAGTTTCCGAACTCAAGAGTTATCGGGATTGATCCGGATAAGCCTGCTTTGGCTCTGGCGCGTTCCAGGACATCGCGGGCGGGGTTGGACGTAGAATTGCACGAAGCTTTTGCCGAATCTTTGCCTTTGGCTGATGAGGAGTCAGACTTTTGTTTCACAAGCTTGGCTTTGCATCATATTCCTGGTAATTTGAAAAAGCAGGCGATTCAGGAAATGTACCGGGTTTTGAAAAAAGGCGGATGGGTAGTTGTCGCTGACCTTGGCCAAACTGACAGTCGGCTGATGAGATTTATTTTGAGTTTTGAACCCTATGCGCAAGGGAATCTTGCCGGACTGATTGAGAAGTATTTGCCGGAAGCCGGTTTTAAGAATTTAAAGCTTGTAGGACGTAAGTATCCCGGTATCAAGATTTTGGTTGGAGAAAAGTAATTAAGGATTGTTATTCTTTTTAGGCGCCAGCCAATATTAACTAGTTTCTGGATTCCGTATCCCTCCCAAGGCGGGCAGGCAAGTACGGAATGATAGACTATCTGATGAGGCCGACAAACTTGAAAACCAGAATTTTTTTGGATTCCGGCGATCCTGACGAGACCCGGGAGGCTTTGGGCTTGCTTGGATTTCTTGACGGGCAGACGACCAATCTTCTATTTTCGTTATGCTTTGCTTCAAATCTAAAATTTTGCTAACATGTAAATATGCTAACTGAATTTGTTATTAAAAAATTAAAAATCGCCAAGTACAAGCTTCTTAAGGACAAAACTTATTTTGGTGAAATTCCTGGTCTACAAGGAGTGTGGGCAAACGCACGAAATTTGGAAGACTGCAGAAAACAGCTCCGGGAAGTGCTGGAGGAGTGGGTACTGCTTCGGATTCGGGATCGTCAAAGCGTGCCCGGATTGTATATTCATGCCAATCGCCGCCAAATAGTGAAGCATGCCTAAAAGTATTTCTTGGAGAAAGTTAGTGCAAAAGTTTAGGCGTTTGGGTTTTGACGGACCGTATTCTGGCGGCCGTCATTTGTTTATGATTAAGGGAACCTTAAAGCTTCACATCCCGAATCCGCATCGCGGCAATATTTCTAAACACCTCCTTGCAGAGATTTTGAGACAAGCCGGTATTCCTTCTGCGGACTGGGAACAAGCGTAATATGAGACCAGCAAATCTCAAAACCAGAATTTTTCTTGATTCAGGCGATCCTGACGAGACCCGGGAGGCTTTGGGCTTGCTTGGATTTTTTGACGGGCAGACGACCAATCCGAGCTTGATTGCCAAAAATCCGGAAACGGCCGGGAAGAAATTTACTCGCGAGGAGATTTTGGATTTTTACAAAAAAGTCGTGCAAGAGATTTCGGGTTTGATTCCCGAAGGCTCGGTTTCGATAGAGGTTTATGCGGATTTCTCGACACCCGGCCTTCCTACCCCCTCTTCATCTCCCCCATCGCATGGGGGAGAAAAAAGATTGTCCATGCTCGAACAGGCGAGGGGGATGTTTCATTGGATTCCGAATGGTCATATCAAATTTCCAACCACGACAGAAGGGCTTAAGGCGGCAGAGCAAGCGGTCAAGGAAGGCATGGGAGTCAACATGACTCTGTGTTTTTCGCAGGAACAGGCGGCCGCGGTTTATGCTGCAACCAGAGGGGCCCAGAGAGGGCAAGTTTTTGTCTCGCCATTTGTGGGGAGGCTGGATGACCGAGGCGAGCGGGGGATGGATTTGATCGCGAATATTATTAAGATGTATAAACAGGGAGACGGACATGTGGAGGTGCTCACGGCGAGTGTGAGGAACATTGAGCATGTTTTGGAAGCGCTGCGATTAGGGTCGGATATTATTACGATGCCATTGGGGGTGCTCGAAAACTCCAAATCACAAATAACAAATCCCAAACAAATCCCAAATTTTCCGCCCAAGGCGGATCCACCCCTGGCGGACAAATTCCAAATTCAAAACTTGAAGCCAATAGATTATAAAGAGCTTGATTTAGATAAATCCTGGCAGGAGTATGATATCGGGCATGAGCTGACGGACATCGGAATGGAGAAGTTTTCCGAGGATTGGAACCGATTAATAAAGTGAGTAAGCAAGTAGGTGTGTAAGTTGTAAGAAAAATGCTAATAAAAACGTTTCGTGATTTGATTGCCTGGCAGAAAGCTCATAATCTTACTCTAGGAGTCTATAAAATAACTGATAAATTTCCCAAAACCGAGACATTTGGTTTAACTAGTCAGATGCGTCGTTGCGCTGTTTCTGTGCCTTCTAATATCGCAGAGGGGTTTAAGCGAAGAACAAAAAATGATTCGGTTCATTTCTACAACATTGCCGAGGGAGCATTAGAAGAATTAAAGTATCAATTGCTGCTTGCGAGAGACCTAGGCTATATTTCAGATAAAGAATATCGCTCGTTGAATGATTTAGCCGATGAAGTAGGCAAACTCACCAACGGTTGGAAGCGGGTACAAAAATAACTTATCAACTTATACGCTTTACACGCTTACGAACTTACTCATTGGGCCCAACTGGCTCTTGATTTTTTTATGCGCTTCTGTTAGATTAAGCTATCTTTGCTGAAGTTTCTGGCAGAGAACCCGGCCACGGGCAGTGGCGATTCCATGTGGCGATTAGCCACAAAAAGGAGGAACACCGTGAGACACGGAAACGTTAAGATCATGCAGGTACACGCCGTTCTGGACAGACTGAACGGCGAAACGGGAGTTGAAGCCATTCTGGCAGGCTCGGAAATTGAGCCGGTGAAGTATGGCGACGGTACGCTCGGGCAGTATGAGGAATTCCGCAACAAACTGCCTGAAGGGGTCTGGGAAGGCGTTCTGGCTGATCAGTTGGAGTTGGTTATGGAGGGGCCAACCAAAGTCGTTGTTCGCACAAAAGAACAACTCCTGGTGGACACCGACGGCCGGTTCGTTTTCCGAAACATCAGGCAGGTTGGCCAGCCGAACTGGGCCTATGGTTTTGGGCGGGCCATTCACCCAAGCTATACCGAAGCGTTGGAGCGCTTGGAGCACGCATTCCAGCGCAGAATTGGTGTCTCGGCCGCGGACTTTGAGAGACGCGCCGAGAGCAAGAAAGCGGAGATAGTCAACAACCCGCTTTTCGTCAACCTCTTCCTAGGCCAGCACGCCAGGCCCTTTGCCATCGCTCTGCCACAGATGACTGTTCCCGAAAAGGGAGGGCTTGGCGAGCTGCTGGCGCGCACCATCATCCGGGCTGCGAAGCTGGGCTATGTCCGGCAGTATCCCGAGCGGCAGTTTAAAGACCATAGCGATACGTTGATCGGGGAAGTCGAAAGCTTCCCTGGCAGTCGGCAGGAGCGATTCATCGAGGCGCTTCGGCAGGGGCCAGTCGTGGCTTGGATCTTCATGAACTGCCTGCAGGGAGGGTCGATCAACGCGGCCAGAGAGCTCATCAAGACTCTCCCCGAGGAGTATATGCTCGGCGGTACTTTGGTCAATGCCCCAGTGGTCGCCGCTTATCCAGAGATCGCGGCCGCGAGCGTGAGGAATCCGCTGTATTTCTGCGCGGCTGATGTTTTCCGGCGCGGCTTTTCGCTCTACCTCCTTCCGCACGGCGGCAGCGTCGGCTTCGATGGCTGGGCCGTCCTTGGCGACTGCGACGGCCATTGCTCTGCCTCCGTCGCCGTGCTCGCGTAGGCCTTTGATCCCTTGGGAAGTTGGTTCTTTTGGATCCTTTGTTTTTTGGGATTCTTTAAGACCAATTCCCCCGGGGTTATTTTTTATGATATAATTTTGGGCAGAGAGTAGGTTAAAGCGGATTGGTTCAAGGATCAATCCCGCCGAAATCGGTGTGAGTTTGATTTACCAGAATTTTTGTGATCACGGTTACAAAAAGCGCGTAAAAAACTTAAAGGCACTACTTGTCTGTTTCTAATGCCTGACTAAATTGGGGCAGGGAGCGGTATCAGCCGCCGAGCTGTTGGCCGATTTCCTGAAGGTGCGTTTGGAGAAGAAGATATTTTTTGTTATCCAGACACCTCAAATCTCTGGCAATTCTAACGAATATTTTCTGAGCGTCCAGTTTTATACTTGCTCGTTTGAAAACAAAATCAAAAATAGCCGGTTTTTATGGCTGATTGAAGAAATTATTGAAAATTTTTCTGTGGATAAAATCGGACAGCGGGGGGGGGGCTTTATATGGATTGCCAATCGGCAATTTAACCTCGCAAATATTCGCAAACATTTATCCGCCTCCGCCGAATACCACGGGGTTACCCGTGGATGAAGGCGGAAGGCGTAAAGCACGTAAGCTAAAGCATAAGTCAAGCTTCGGCGGATGTAGCAACGACAGCCCAGGCGGATAAACCCGCCTTAGCTTTAGGGAAGGCGGGTATGGAGGGTACCACGGCTTCCCGGCCGTCGTAGCCATAGGCCACTATGGCGGAGTCGGCTAGCCGTGGGGCTCCATTTGAATGAATTAGACCAGTTTGTAAAACACCAGCTTCGAGTAAAATATTACTTTCGCCATGCTGATGATTTTGTTATAGTTCATAGTGACGACACTCATTTGCAGGGCCCAACCTGCTCAATTCAGAGGTTTTTGAAAGACGATCTTGATCTGGGGCTGCATCCTAAAAAAATCGTCATCAGAAGACTCCACCAAGGCATAGATTTTTTGGGTTATGTTATTTTACCTCATCATATCGTATTGAGGACGAAAACCAAAAGAAGAACATTTAGAAAACTTTTTGAAAAAAGAGGAATGCTCGAAAGGGATAAGATAAGTTTTGAGAGTTATAATCAATCAATACAGTCTTATTTGGGCATGTTGGAGCATTCAAATGGATATAATTTGAGTAATATAATTCAGAATAATTTTTCAGGAGCTGGATTCCCGCTTCCACGGGAATGACAGGATTAATTATTATGATGCGCGATGCGATTCTGAATTTTCCAAAACAATTTAAATACCGGCCCAAGATCGAGAATGGGCCGGTGAAGAAGTATAAGCGCTATGTAGTGGCTGGCATGGGCGGCTCGCATCTGGCGGCGGATATTTTGAAAAGTCTTAAGCCGGATTTGGATCTGACAGTGCATATGGACTACGGATTGCCGGAAAAAGATTTGCAAAAAACCCTTGTAATCGCGAGTTCCTATTCGGGCAATACCGAAGAAACGATTGACGCTTTTGAGCAGGCAAGAAACAAGGGCTCGGCGTTGGCGGCGGTTGCTTCCGGAGGGAAGCTCATTGAGTTAGCCGTTCAGCACAAGGTGCCCTATATCCTGTTGCCGCAGGCAGTAAGCGAGCCGCGCATGGCTTTGGGTTTGAGCCTTAGAGCTCTTCTTAAACTTACCAAGCAGAACGAGTTTTTGAAGGAGTCGGCTCTGCTTATCAAAATTTTAAAGCCGCAAGAACTTGAGCTTCAAGGCCGGGCGCTGGCGGAAAAGATAAAAGGCAAGGTGCCGGTTATTTATGCTTCCGCGCGCAACGAGGCCGTTGCTTACAATTGGAAAATCAAATTCAACGAGACCGGGAAAATTCCAGCTTTCTGCAACGTCCTGCCCGAGCTCAATCACAATGAAATAAATGGATTCGATATTAAGGAGGCGACTAAATCTTTGGGCACTTGGGCCCACTTTATTTTCCTCAAAGATTCTGAAGATCACCCCAGAAACCAGAAGCGAATGGAGATTACCGCCAAACTTTATCAGGAGCGCGGGCTGCCGGTAGAAGTTATCGAGCTTTCCGGAGACTCAAGACTTGAACAAATTTTCAAATCCCTCCTGCTAGCGGACTGGACAGCCATATATACAGCACAAAATTACGGGCTCAAACCCGAAGGCCAGCCCATGGTGGATGAGTTTAAGAAGCTAATTATCTAGGAGTAAGCTGTAAGTATTAAGCAATAAGTTTAGATGAGGAAATTCTTTACAGTCTTTTTGGGATTGCCGCTCGTGATCGTCGCGATTGTTTTGACCGTGGTTTTTCTTCCCAGACTGGCGGGGCTGATGCGCGGGGTCCGGCCCGCCATAACTCCGCCGCCGCAGGATATCACGAGCCCTTCTTTCAATACCACGGGCCTGCCTTTGAGTTTGCCGCCGGGTTTCTCCATTGAAATTTTTGCGAAAGATTTGCCGGGGGCTAGGGTAATGCTGCAAGTTGGACGTGAGATGTATGTAAGTCAAACGAGCGAAGGAAAAATTACTCTTTTAACTTTGAAGGACGGCGAGGTGGCAGATGGTGAAGTTTGGTTAAAGAATTTGAATAAACCACACGGATTGGCTATCAGCGGTGATGATTTGTATTACGCTGAAGAAGATAAAATTACTAGAGTCAGATTGTATACTTCACAGCAGCCGATTAAAATTGCCGATCTGCCTTCAGGCGGCGGACATTTCACGAGAACAATTGTTTTTGGCTCGGATGAGAGGCTTTATGTCTCCATCGGCTCTTCGTGCAATATTTGCATTGAAAAGGACGCCAGAAGGGCGGCAATTTATTCGATGAATAAAGACGGCTCGGATTTCAGGTCTTATGCAACAGGTCTTCGCAACGCCGTATTTTTTACATGGAGCTACATTGACGGCAGGATGTGGGCTACGGAGATGGGCCGCGACTGGCTTGGCGATGATCTGCCGCCGGATGAGATTAATGTAATTGAGGAAGGTAAAGATTATGGTTGGCCGTATTGTTATACGAGGAATATTGCTGATCCCACTTTTGCAAAAAGTTTTGATGATTGTAGCGGCAAAGAAGGGAATATCATTGATATACCGGCGCATTCGGCGCCGTTGGGGCTGGCCTTTATCCCCGAGGAAGCCCCGCACCAATCCTCGCCCGGCTCGGATGGTGCGGGGTATAGCTGGCCTGACGGTTATCAGCACGACCTACTCGTAGCATTCCATGGCTCTTGGAATCGAAGCGAGCCAACGGGTTATAAAGTTGTGAGAATCAAGCTCGATAATGAGGGCAATTATCAAGGCACGGAAGATTTTATCACCGGCTGGCTCACCCCGGAAGGCGCTTTGGGCAGGCCAGTTGACCTGTTGATTCAGCCCGGAGGAGTCATGTATATCTCGGATGATAAAGCGGGGGTGATTTACAAAGTTACGTATCAAGGGAAAGAAAGCGAAGATCTGGTTCACGTTGATGTGCCGGTCCCCAACAGCATTGTTCAGAGCCCGTTAGTCGTTCGCGGAGAAGCCAGAGGCAACTGGTATTTTGAAGCCAGCTTTCCCCTCAAACTTTCGGACGCCAATGGCAATAAAATCGCGGAGGGCTTTGCCCAAGCGCAAGGCGAATGGATGACCGAGGACTTTGTGCCATTTGAGGGCAAATTGGAATTCGCCCCGCCGATAACAGACACCGGCTTTTTGATTTTGGAAAAAGATAATCCATCCGGCTTGCCGGAGCACGCGGCTGAGATTCGCGTTCCAGTAAAATTTTACTAAAACGAGAAAAAATATGATCCCATCTCTCAAAGATCTTATGACCAAAGAAGTAGTGGCAGTGACTCCCGAAACGCCGCTCATTAAGGCGGTAGATCTTCTTTTGAAAGGAGATTTTTCCGGCCTTCCCGTGATAGATGAAGACAAAACTTTGGTCGGGATTGTCACCGATTACGATTTGGTGCTGAGAGGCTCTACAATTCACCTCCCGACTTTTTTGAAGCTTTTGAAAGAATTTCAGGTGTACAAAAAAGATCAAGGGTTAATCAAGGGCGAAATCAAAAAGATTTTGACCATGACCGTTGCGGACGTGATGAATGCTGAACCGTTAACTTTGTCAGTTGACGCTTCAATTAACGAAGCGATTGAGGCTTTTAGCCAACACCATCGGGTTAACCCCATCATTATAGTTGATAAAAATCACAAGCTTTGCGGGGTGATCAGTCGGTTTGATATGCTAAAACTTTACGGCTCGCCGTCGGTCGTTCGAAATTTAAAACGCCAGACTGACCGCGAGCTAGACCAAGATATTAATCGATTTCTTTTGGACTTTGAAAAACAGTTTATTTTGGTAAGCAAAACTCGGACCCATTACTGGCTCCTGTTCAGCCTGCTTTTCGCAGTTATCGGCTTTCTGATAGCTTTTGCCATCATTATCCGCATTACTTTTAAAGGGCCTTGACAGATTTCTTGGCTTGAGTACTATTAAGGTATGCAAAATTTGATAACCTGGTAAAGCCATTAAGTTGGCCCTTTTTGTATTTCGCATTAAGGGAGATTTTTCGCGTCCATATGATCATCAAAACACACGAACTGCTCAAGATTCCTTCCAGCAAAAGCGCTTCTTTGAGGCGGAAACGTTTTGGCGGAATCGAAGATATAATGGAGCTCCCGAATCTCATAGAGATTCAGACCCAGTCCTACCGCTGGTTTTTCGAAAAGGGACTTAAAGAACTTTTTGGAGAAATTAATCCGATCAGGGATTTTACGGGGAAAAACCTGGAGCTTAATTTTGGACAGTACTTTTTGGATAAGCCAAAGTTCAGCGAGCTTACCGCAAAGGAGCGGAATACAACTTATGAGGCTCCCTTGTATGTGCAGGTCAAGCTTGTAAATAAAGCTAAAAACAAGACTAAGACGCAAGACGTCTATCTAGGCGATTTTCCGTTAATGACTAACCGGGGGACTTTTGTGATAAATGGCGTAGAGAGAGTCGTGGTATCGCAGCTTATCAAATCGCCTGGAGTATTTTTCAGCGCCGTTTATGCGCGGGGTCGGAATTGGTACGGAGCCAAAATTATCCCCAATCGCGGCGCTTGGCTTGAATTCGACACCGATCTGAATGGCGTGATTGGAGTAAAGATTGACCGCAAGCGGCGCATTCCTGTGACTGCTCTCCTGCGGGTGTTTGGACTGGCTTCTGATGAAGAGATTCTGGCGACTTTCGCCGACATTGATACCAACCCAGACCTCAAATATATACAAAATACCCTGGAGAAAGATTCTGCAAAGAATGCGGACGAAGGGTTCAAAGAGGTTTACAAACGTATCCGGCCGGGAGATTTGGCCACAGTCGACAATGCCCGTTCTTTGATTGAAGCAATGTTTTTCAACTTTGACCGGTACGATTTATCGCCAGTAGGTCGCTATAAGTTTAATCAACGGCTTAACATTCCCGCCGAGCGCGGTGAGCAGCGAATTCTCACGAAAGATGATTTGATAAAAGCTGTTAGGGAAATTGTGAGACTTAACAGTACACAGGAGCCGTCGGATGACATCGATCACCTTGCCAACCGTCGGGTTCGGGCCGTGGGAGAGCTTATTCAGGCCAAGTTCCGCGTGGGGCTGGCGCGGATGAGCCGAATTGCCAAGGATCGCATGAGCTTGGCAGACTTGGAAACAGTCAGCCCGGCCCAGCTCATTCACGTGCGGCCGATCGTGGCTGTTCTTCAGGAATTTTTCTCATCTTCGCAACTTTCCCAATTCATGGACCAGACCAACCCTTTGGCAGAGCTTGAGCATAAGAGGCGGCTTTCGGCCATGGGACCGGGAGGACTCTCCCGTGAGCGCGCCGGATTTGAGGTCAGAGATGTGCACCGCTCGCACTACGGCAGGCTTTGTCCGATTACCACACCGGAAGGTCCAAACATCGGCTTGGTAGCGCACCTGGCAACCTATGCGAGACTTAACGAGTTTGGATTCATAGAGACGCCGTACCGCAAAGTGGTCAAAGAAACAGATGACCGCCGGCGCGCAACAGACGAGATTGTCTACCTTGATGCGTTTGAGGAAAGCCAGTACGTTATTGCTCAGGCCAATACTCGGATTGATAAAGATGGTTATTTTTCAGAGGAACGAGTGCCGGTGCGAGTGCACGGCGAACCTTCTATCGCCTCAACGTCCAAGATAGACTTTATGGATGTTTCTCCGAAGCAAATCGTATCAGTGACAACTTCCCTTATTCCTTTCCTGGAGCATGATGACGCCAACCGCGCCCTTATGGGTTCCAACATGCAGCGGCAAGCAGTACCTTGCATTCGCCCCCAGGCTCCCATTGTGGGGACCGGCGTCGAAGAGCGGACTGCTTTTGATTCCGGGCAAATCGTGATTTGCGAAGGATCAGGAACTGTACATTCCGTCGGCGGAGAAAAAATTGTGATTTTGGAAGATGAAGGAACAAAGCGGGAGTATATGCTGAAAAAGTTTTTGCGCTCCAACACCTCAACCAGCATAAACCAGAAACCGATTGTCAGAAAAGGCGACAGGGTTTTGCGCGGGCAGGCTTTGGCCGACGGGCCTGCCACCGAGTTCGGAGAATTGGCGCTTGGGCAAAATGTTTTGGTCGCCTTTATCTCCTGGAGCGGATACAATTATGAGGACGCTGTCATCATATCTTCCAGGCTTTTGCAGGATGACCGTTACAGCTCAATCCACATCGAGGATTTTAAAGTAGATGTGAGGGACACCAAGTTGGGCCCCGAGATTGTGACCCGCGATATCCCCAATGTTGGTGAGGAAAAACTTAAAGATTTGGACGAGTCTGGCGTTGTCCGGATTGGCGCGCAGGTCAAGGCCGGCGATATTCTCGTGGGCAAAATTACCCCAAAAGGAGAGACCGATCTTACAGCGGAGGAAAAACTTTTGCGGGTGATTTTTGGAGAGAAAGCGCGCGATGTCAAAGATACTTCTTTGACCCTTCCTCATGGAGAGTACGGCAAAGTGGTAAATATCAGGGAATTTTCCCGCGAAAAAGGCGATAAGCTGCCTTCCGGAGTCATTCGGTCCATACAAGTTTCGGTTGCGGTAGTCAGGAAAATTTCCATGGGCGACAAAATGGCTGGCCGGCACGGGAATAAGGGAGTAATTTCCAAGATCGTCCCGGTTGAGGATATGCCGTTTATGGCTGACGGGACGCCGGTGGACATTATCTTGAATCCCTTGGGAGTTGCTTCCCGCATGAATTTGGGACAAATTCTGGAAACCCACTTGGGATTGGCCGCTCATAAATCGGGTTACAAAGCCGCAAGTCCTGTACTAGACGGAGTGCGAGAAAACCTTATCAGGCAGGAACTTAAGCAGGCTGGGTATCCGGAAGACGGAAAGGTGGCGCTGTACGACGGTCGCAACGGCGCTCCCTTTGAGTCCAAAGTGACCGTGGGATATATCTATATGATGAAGCTTCATCACTTAGTGGATGACAAGATGCACGCCCGCTCCACCGGGCCTTACTCTTTAATCACGCAGCAGCCTTTGGGTGGCAAGGCGCAGTTCGGCGGGCAACGTTTCGGCGAAATGGAAGTCTGGGCCTTGGAAGGCTATGGCGCGGCTCATACCTTGCAAGAGATGCTGACCATCAAATCCGACGATGTCGTAGGCAGAAGCAAAACTTACGAATCTATTGTGAAGGGCGAGCCTATTAAAACGCCCAATGTGCCGGAATCCTTCCGGGTCTTAGTCAAAGAGCTTGAGTCTTTGTGCTTGGACGTATCTCTGGTTGGCGAAGAAGAAAAAGAACGAGATCAAGAAGGCGAAATCGGCGAGTTAACCACTCCCGAGCAGGAGGCACCAAAACAATATCCAGAAGAAAAAGCTAAAGAAAAAGCCCGAGCTTAATTACTAACTTTGCTTTTCAATGTTTCAGAAGACTTCTGAATTTAAGGCTGTACAATTAAAGCTTGCTTCCGCCGAGCAGGTTTTAGAGTGGTCTTATGGAGAGGTAACCAAACCGGAGACTATTAATTACCGAACGCAGCGCCCCGAAAAAGACGGGTTATTTGACGAAAAGATTTTTGGGCCCGTCAAAGACTGGGAGTGCTACTGCGGCAAGTACAAACGGATTCGTTACAAAGGGATAATTTGCGACAAGTGCGGAGTCGAGGTAACACGCGCCCAAGTGCGGCGCGAGCGGATGGGGCATATCAAACTTGCAGTGCCCGTTGCTCATATCTGGTTTTTGCGGGGAGTGCCTTCCCGTTTGGGGTTAATTTTGAATTTATCAGTCCAAGAGCTGGAAAAAGTGGTCTATTTTGCCGCCTACATCATTACCCAAGTCAAAGAAGATTTGGTAGCTGAAACCTTGGCCCAGATTGAAAAGGAATACAAGATCAAACATCGAGAGATTGAAACCCGCCATGAGAAATTGCGCGCCAAAGCCAAAGAGGATGCCGCCAGACTCGCGGAAAATATGCAGCACGAGCTTGCGGGCCTAGACAAGATTCGCGAGCTTGCGCGCACAGAGCTTCGCTCACTCAAGAAAATGCAGGTGATTTCAGAGCTCGAATACCGCGATTTGTCTCTTAAATATGGCCCCGTATTCAAAGCGGGCATTGGCGCCGAAGCCGTTTATCAGCTGGTTAAAGAAATTGATCTGGAAAAATTAATCGTTGAGCTCGAACAGGAGCTCAAAACCGCCGAAGGAGCAGTAAGGCGCAAACTCATCAAACGGTTAAAGCTTGCCAAGTCTCTCCTCAAAGGGGGGATGCGGCCGGAATGGATGCTGATTTTTGCACTGCCGGTCATCCCGCCGGACTTGCGCCCGATGGTGCAATTGGATGGGGGACGGTTTGCCGCCTCCGACCTTAATGATTTATACCGGCGGGTGATTAATCGCAATAACCGTCTCAAGAGGCTTCTGGAGATCAACGCTCCAGAAGTTATCACCCGAAACGAGAAGCGCATGTTGCAGGAAGCGGTTGATGCCTTGATTGACAATTCCATTCGGCACGGCAAAGAAGTAACGGCTTCCACCGGCCAGCGCCGGAAGCTCCGTTCGCTTGCCGACATGCTTAAAGGCAAACAGGGGAGGTTTCGGCAGAATTTGCTCGGCAAACGGGTTGACTACTCCGGCCGGTCGGTAATCGTGGTCGGTCCGGAACTTAAACTTCACCAGTGCGGTTTGCCAAAGCGCATGGCCTTGGAGCTTTTTAAGCCATTTGTGATTTCGAAATTAATTTCCCGCGAGTTTGCGCACAATGTGCGTTCGGCAAACAGACTCATTGAACAGGAGCGCGCTGAGGTTTATGACATTTTGGAAGAGGTTACCCGCGACCACTTTGTGCTTTTGAACAGAGCGCCGACGTTGCACCGCCTAGGCTTTCAGGCTTTTCAACCCGTACTCATTGAGGGCAAAGCGATTCAGATTCATCCCATGGTTTGCCAGGCCTTTAATGCGGATTTCGACGGAGATCAGATGGCGGTACACGTGCCGCTCACCTCGCAAGCCCAATATGAAGCCAAAGAGATGATGGTATCTTCGCACAATCTTTTGAAGCCCGCTTCTGGAGAGCCGATCATGACCCCGGACAAAGACGTCGTGCTCGGCTGCTACTACATTACCCAAATGCAGGATGGACAAAAGGGCGAAGGCAAGATATTCAGCAGTTTCAGGGAAGCAATTTTGGCCTATCAGTCAGAACATTTATCGGTAAGGGCAAAAATTAAAGTCCGAGATGACGGGGAGAAGAAACTTATTGAGACCTGCGTGGGGCGGATTTTATTTAACGAGCTCCTGCCGGAGGATCTGCGATTTATCAACGAAGTGATGGAAAAGAAGCGCTTGCGGCAGGTTTTGCGGGCCTGCTATCGGCAGTATGGCAACGAACGCACCGCGCTTCTCATTGACGATATAAAAAATATCGGATTTGGGCATCTGACGAGCTCGGGATTATCATGGGGGATGGATGACCTGCGCGTTCCCGAAATCAAGCTCAAACTTTTGCAGGAAGCCGACTTGGAAGTCCAAAAAACTTATGAACAATATCAAGAGGGACTTTTGACCGAGTCAGAGCGATACAACCGGGTGGTGGAAATTTGGGCGGAAGTAAGAGACAAGGTCACTGACGCGGTAACCAAATCTCTGGATCCCCACGGGCCTGTCTATTCCATGGTGATTTCAGGTGCCCGCGGCTCGCTCTCTCAAGTGTCCCAGATGACCGGGATGAAAGGCTTGGTTGTGAATCCGGCAGGCGATGTTATTGAGCTGCCGGTGCGGGACAGTTTCAAAGAAGGATTGAGCATTTTGGAATATTTTATTTCCACTCACGGCTCGCGCAAAGGGATGAGCGACACGGCGTTGCGCACCGCTGACGCGGGATATTTGACGCGACGGCTGGTGGATGTGGCGCAGGACGTGGTGATCAATGCCGAGGATTGCGGAACCAAGGATGGAATTGTGATCGCGAGACGGTACAGCGAGGAAATGAACAAATCTTTGGGCGAGCGTTTATTCGGGCGAGTGCCCGCCCAAGATGTGCTCGATCCCAAAACCAGAAAGGTTTTGGTAAGGCGCGGGCAAGTTGTGGATGACGGCCTGGCCGAGGTTTTAGAAAAAAGCGGGGTGGGAGAAGTGGCGGTTCGTTCCGTATTGCATTGCAAACTTAAGCGCGGCATCTGTGCTGCTTGTTACGGGTTTGATTTGGGGTATAACGAAATGGTGAAATTGGGTGCGGCTGTGGGGATCGTTGCGGCTCAAGCCATCGGCGAACCGGGAACGCAGCTTACCATGCGCACTTTTCACACGGGGGGCGTAGCCGGCTTGGACATCACTCAAGGGTTGCCCCGCGTTGAGGAGCTGTTCGAAGCCCGGGATCCAAAGGGGCAGGCAGTACTTGCGGAAATCGACGGCATAGTCTATATTTCGCGGCCTTCTTCAAAGGAGACGGTCTTGCGTATTGAGACACAGGATATTCAAAAAGACGAATATCTGCTTCCGGCTGGCCGGCCTGCCACCATCACCGATGGCGAGAAGGTCAAAAAGGGAGACCCGATTTTGATTGATGAGAGAGGCCAGAGCGTCAAAGCGAAGAATTCGGGAATTGTAAAGCTTGAAGCGATGTCAGATGGCCAAAAAAAGGTCGTGGTGATAAGGGAGGCGGAAAATTTTAGAGAATACACGGTGCCGGCAGGCATACGCGTGGTAGTCAAAGATGGTGATTTGGTGACAAAAGGCCAGCAACTGACTGAAGGCAACTTTAATCTTCATCAGCTTATGGCGCTTAAGTCTGTGGAAGAATGCCAAAATTACATTATTAAAGAAGTGCAGGCCATTTATTCCTCGCAAGGGCAGAATATCTCGGACAAGCATATCGAAATTATCGTCCGCCAGATGTTTGGCAAATTGCGCGTTGTTGATCCGGGCGATTCTGAATTTTTGGTCGGCGACGTGGCGGACCGACTCCGATTAGACGAAGTCAACAAAAAGCTGGGTAAAAAAGGGGAAAGGAAAGTTCAGGCCGAACAGTTGCTTTTGGGGATTACAAAAGCCGCGCTTAATACCGAATCATTTCTGGCGGCGGCTTCTTTTCAGGAGACGACAAGGGTGCTGATTGAGGCTGCGGTGACCGCAAAGAGCGATTATTTGCGCGGACTTAAGGAAAACGTGATTATCGGCAAACTCATTCCCGCCGGCACCGGTTTTAGCAAAGAGCGATTGCTTCAAAGCGAAGGTGAAATCGCCGCGAGCGAGCTTGTGACCGGCGAAGAATAAAAAGGGTGTTTATTTTAACGATCTGATTTTGCCTGCAAGCTTTTCAGCGCGCAGTTTGGTTGTTTGGTAATCAGTTTTTAGTTTTTCCACGACCTCGGCAGGCGCTTTTTTGAGAAAATCTTTTTTTTCAAGCTGGGCAGAGAGTCGTTCAATTAGCCCGCTTGTTTCCTTGAGCTCTTTTTCGGTAAGAGCTTTTTCTTTCTTGGGATCAAAATCGGGAATGACGAGATAAACTTTTGTATCTTGCCAAATGAAATAGGGCATTTTCTTGTCTGACGGCATGGAAGCAAAATTGATTTTCACGCGGGCAAGTTTTTCGATAACGGCTGCTTGGTCTTGAATCCAGGAGAGATTTTTGGAAAGTTCCAGATAGCAGGCGTAAATTTGGGCCGGATCCTGGCGGTATTCCGAGCGCAGGTTGCGCAAGCCCGTGATCAGGGATTGGAGTTTGGGAAAGCCAGCTTGTAGTTTGTAGTTTGCAGTTTGCAGTTTTGGGGGAAGGGGATATTCCTGAATCATTAAAAAGTCATCTGAAATTTGCAACCAGATATGCTCTGTCACAAACGGGATAAAAGGGTGCCAGAGTTTAAGCAATGTTTGCAAGATGTGTTGAAGGATTGCCCGAGTGGCGGTTGGGTCCCCGCCTCCGCGGGGATGCCGATTAAGCGCCATTTTTGATATTTCCAGATACCAGTCTGCGAGTTCGTGCCAGGTGAATTCGTAGAGGTTCTCCACGCTTTGCGAAAATTCGTATTTTTCCATGTTAACGTTGTTTTGTTTTATGAGTTCGGCAAGTCTTGAAAGGATCCATTCATCAGCCACGGTTTTGGATTTCAGGTCCTTAATCTGCGATCTCGAATCTTTAATCTGTTCTAGGATAAATCTGGACACATTCCAAAATTTATTCACAAAATTTTTGTAATGCTCGACTTTCTCTTCATAAAAACGCGAATCGTTGCCCGGGGAGATTCCGGCTATCAGGCTTAATCGTAGCGCGTCTGTTCCGTATTTTTTAATAATTTCCAAAGGATCAAGGCCGATTTTCGCTGACTTGGAAAATTTCTTGCCTTCTTTGTCCCGCAACATCCCATGGAAATAAACTTCCCGGAAAGGAATCTGGTTCAGGGCAAAAGTTGACATGTAAATCATCCTGGCCATCCATAGAAACAGGATTTCATAACCCATTTGCATCCACGAGGTTGGATGGTATAGCCGTAAATCCTCTGTTTGATTTGGCCAGCCGAGCGTGGAGAAAGTCCAGAGACTCGAAGAGAACCAGGTGTCCAAAGTGTCAGGGTCTTGAGTAAGGTTGCGATTTCCGCAAGCAGGACATTGCGAGGGAGTATTAGTTGAAACGATTGTTTCACCGCAGTCGCCGCAATACCATACGGGGATTTGATGGCCAAACCAGATTTGGCGGCTGATGTTCCAGTCTCTCAAGTTTTCCATCCACTGGAAGAAAGTTTTTTCAAAGCGTTTTGGAGTAATTTTTATTGCACCGGATTTTACCGCGGCAAGCGCCACTTCTTTCAACGAAACCTCTTCATTTAGTTTCAGCTCTTCCCTGAATTTTGAATTTTGGATTTTGAATTTCGAACTCACGCTTACGAACCACTGTTTGGATATCATCGGCTCGACAACTGTGCCGCAGCGGTAGCAATAGCCGATATTGTGTTTCAAATCTTCAGTTTTTTGCAAAAAACCGTTGGTCTCAAGATCTTTGACGATTTTCTCGCGCCCCTCGCTTACCGTGAGGCCGGCGTATTCTTCAAAGCCGTGATCGTAGGCTTCTTTTTGGTCAATTTTGCCTTCCTCGGTCAGAAGGCTGATAATTTCCAGTTTGTGGCGCTGCCCGATTTCGAAATCCAGAGGATCGTGTCCTGGAGTAATCTTCAAGGCCCCCGTGCCGAACTTGCGGTCAACGGCTTCATCGGCAATAATCAGAAGCTCTCGGTTGATTAAAGGCAGTATCACTGTTTGGCCGATGAATTTTTTATAACGCGCATCTTGAGGATGCACCGCGACGGCGGTATCAGCCAGCATGGTTTCCGGCCGGGTCGTAGCGATTTCTATACTGCCTTTTGCTTTGGGGAAGGGATAGCGGATGTGATAGAGTTTGCCGTCTGTTTCGCGATACTCAACCTCATCGTCCGCAAGAGTGGTTCCACACCTCGGACACCAATTTACGATGCGTTCTCCGCGGTAAATAAGGCCGGCATCATACAGCCGTTTGAAAATCGTGCGGACGGCAAGGGATAGTTCCGGAGAAAGGGTATATTTTTCTCGGGACCAATCGCAGGATGTGCCCATTTTGCGAATTTGTTGCTGGATGCGGCCCTGGGTTTGATCGATGAATTTGTCAATTCTTCTTAGGAGTTCCTCTCGACCCAAGTCATGCCGAGTCTTTTTTTCTTTTTCCCAAATTTCACGCTCCACGACGTTTTGGGTGGCAATTGCGGCATGGTCAGTGCCCGGCACAAGCAGGGTTTTTCTGCCCAGCATGCGCTGGTAGCGGATTTCGGTGTCCATAAGGGCGTTTTCCAGAGCGTGCCCCAAATGCAAAACTCCGGTAACATTGGGCGGGGGCATGGCTACAGAAAAAACGGGAGCGTTCCAATACCGATCAGACGCGTGTTCCAGATTATCGGGATTAAAAAATCCCGA
>CAYNFS010000004.1:0-63639 GCA_964396685.1 uncultured Candidatus Saccharibacteria bacterium
GCAATAATCTTATCCGAAGTGAAAATCAATTTTATTGATCTCGGATAACAGCTTTAGAGTTTCCTTTACTGATATGTTTTCAGTATTCAAAAAGATTACTCTGTTTTTCGTGTTTCTGACCAAATTTACCAAAACCTCGTCTCCCCAGGACGGGGAAAAAGTGTTGACACCGCTAAAATCTATCATAACGTCCTCACCTTCCCTTAAGTCCTTAAGCAATGGTTCAATAACTTTGAAGGCTTCCCGTCCGCTGTCTCTGGAGGTCAAAGTTGTGCCAAATTTTTTTAGTTCGATTTTCATATATTTATAAATTTTTATAATCCAATATTGCGAAACAACCCCTTAAATTCTGCTTTACATCTGCAACAGAAAGCCTTTTATCTATTATAGCAACATCTTTACCTGACTGAAACCATAATTTCATCGAGTATTCGGTAACAATTCTCTTTACATATTTCAGGCCGTTACCTCTGGTCTCGGTAGGTCTGCCAGATATTATTTCTGTGAAGGCCAGTATCAAAGCGTCTTTGTCGTTGGATAAATTTTTTCTAACTTTCTTCAATGTCGTCAAAACGCCCTGACCTCTGTCTGCCAATATTATCATTTTTTCCGGCAAATTGATACCAAAAAATATTCCCGGAATGTCCGGCCAATTTCCGATATTGTGGTCAAAAGAATTATTGCCGATTTCTCCGGCCACTGACGTTACAAGGGAGAACATCTCTTTCAGCTTCGGATCGTCCTGCAACAATTTTTCCAGCTTGCTTAAACGGGCGCGGAATATTGAAGAGTCTGCACAGTAAAATCTTTGGGGAATACTCTTAATCTCATCTTCTTTGGAAAACGACCATTTAACCGCAACCTTATGGAGATACTTATAATTCTTCGTGAGAAAATCTTCAATATCATCCTCAAAATAATACCTATGAGACGCGGAGCTTTGACGTTTAGCCTGAAGCGTCCCGTCAGCGTCCCATCTGCGCAGAGTAGTCGTGGTTACGCCCAACATCTCGGCCACCTGTTTTATATCCAGTTTATTGTTCAAGTAGTTTCAGCTTACTTGTTAAATCAACCCTATGCTAAATTATACATAATCACATAATTTTCTGTCAAGCTAAACTATACATTTTTTTAACGTAAAACGTCTATTTTAGGCATTTTTATACAGTAAATTATACATTTTATATGAGCTAAAAATAGTTAATAATTATACAAAAACGATTTGAAATCAAAGCCCACGCCGTTTTAGTGTTGTTTTTGCTTGTCTGCCAAGCAGCTGTAGTCGAGCTTGGTCAGGTCAACGTCGCCTTCGGGCTTGTCTTTCTTGACCTTCCAGCCCTGCGGAACAAGGCCGGTGTCTTTGGCGGCGATGGGCGTAACGATGCCCAGCAACTTTTTTGCATAGCTGTGGACGAAGGCTGTGAAGCTGGCTGCGAGGTCGTGCTTATAAGGCGCGGCATTGGCGTGGACGACCTGCAGCTCGTCGTGGGAGAAGCCCTCGTTGTTATCGAGGACTTTCTCGATTGCCTCCATGCTCAGGGCCCGAACCCGTCGGGCTTGATCTTTGGAAGCTGGCTTTTTGGATGTGAGCGATGATGTAGACATATCGTCAGCATCCTCCTTTTTTTCAGTTTGGAATTACTCAATCTCGGAATTGAGACGAGCAATTTAACTATCAACTCCGCCAGAGGCGGACAGGCAAAACGCTTTGATGATTAAATTGCCAATCTCAATACAATAACGATATAATAGGTTAGCATATTTTAATGTTTATGGCAACCCAATGTCTTTCTCTGTCGGCATAGTTGGACTTCCGAATGTTGGCAAATCAACCCTATTTAACGCCCTCACCAATCTGCGGGCCCTCGCGGCCAATTATCCTTTCGCCACGATTGACCCGAATGTGGGCGTGGTGGCCGTGCCTGATGAGCGCCTCGCGGCTCTGGCAAAACTGGAAAACTCCGCCAAGGTAATCCCGACTACCATCGAATTCAAAGACATCGCCGGCCTGGTCAAAGAAGCTCACAAGGGCGCGGGGCTTGGCAATCAGTTTTTGTCGCACATCCGGGAGGTGGACGCGATTGTTGAAGTCGTGCGGTTTTTTGAGGACAAAAACGTGATCCATGTGGAAGGGACCGTGGATCCCAAGAGAGACATGGAGACAATCGAAACGGAACTGATTCTTGCCGACCTCCAGCTGATTGAAAAAAAACTCGAAAATTTGAAATCCGCGGCCAAAAGCGGAAAAAAAGAAGACATACTCAAAGCCGACCTCGCGCAAAAGTATTTTGAAGCTTTGGGAGCGGGCAAACCGTCAAGCGAAGTAAATCCCGCCCCGGAAGAAAAACAATATTTGCACGAGTTTCCCCTGCTGACCAGAAAACCGACACTCTTTGTTGCAAATACAAAGCAAGGTGTCGCCCCCGCGCAGGCGGGGGCCCATTCCCTGGATCCCCGCTTTCGCGGGGATGACAATCTCGTTATACTCGACTGCCAGCTCGAGTCCGAAATCTCCGAACTGCCCGAAGAAGAAAGGAAAAACTATCTCAAAGAGCTGGGACTCACAGAATCTGGTCTAAATAAACTCATCAAGGCATCTTACAAAATCTTAAATCTTGTCACTTTCTTTACGCGGCAATCGGGAATCGTCCAAGCTTGGACCTGCGAGCTCGGCACCAAAGCGCCCGCCGCTGCCGGAATCATTCACACGGATTTTGAAAAAGGCTTCATCAAAGCCGAAGTCATAAATTGGGAAAAACTCGCCAAGGCTGGCTCCTGGCAGCAAGCTCACGAGCTGGGTCAAATCCAAACCGCAGGCAAAGGCTATGAGATCGCCGACGGCGATGTGGTGCATTTTAGGTTCAACGCATAAATGTTATACTAATCCTGCTCTGGCAAATCTTCCGCGAGTTCAATGGGCTCGCAACAGACAACCTTGGGTTTTTGGCTCATGCTTAGTACGCAAATGTCTCAAGAGGTGAAACGCTCGGCCTTAAGGGAGGGAAGGAAACCAAGCAACCAAATCCGGTTCTTGCTGGAGCTCATGCTTGAAATCTCTCAGCTAGAACCGCGATTTCACATCATCCCACAGACATTTGAGACTTTGTCTGGGCTCTCGGTGAACTTTCGGGTGACCCTAGAGAGGAGATACGCCGAGTATCTCCAAGAATTAGCTGTCCGGTCTGAATTGCCTATGGCCGGGTTAGCCAGGCGGTTAGTACAAGCAGGGATCGAGCTGATAAATCAATGCTCGGTCCCGCAAAAGGTATTAAGAAAGGAGGAATTAAAAAAGCGGTTCTGGATGGAGCTAATGTGGCGCTGGTCTAGAATCAACTAAGGCGGTCCTTGGGAGCAACCGCCTTTCTGCTTTCCTTAGATGCTTGACTGCGGGCATTTGGCCTTGATATACTTTGGAAACAGCATGCCAAAATATGAATTAATGTATATTATCGGCAGTCAAATTTCTGACAATGATATTCCGGAAGTGACTGGAGAAGTGAAAAAATATATTGAGGGCAAGGGCGGAATTATCGAGAAAGAGGAAGAATTGGGGAAAAAGAAATTGGCTTATCCGATAAAGCATCAAAAAATCGGCCATTATGTGGCAGTGAACTTTGATGCACCGTCAGATGCGCTGGCCGAGATCGAGCACCGGATCCGCACCAATCAAGGCATCATCCGGCACCTCATAATAAACCTGGAAGAAGCCCTTGTCCGCATGGAAAAGGACCGCAAAGCCCAAGCCAAATTAAAACTGGTAAGGCCCAAAATAGAAGAAGTAAGAGCCGCACCGGCCAGAGCCGGGAGAAAAATTGAGATTGATCTGGATGCCGAAATCGAAAAAGCCTTGGAATCAGAAGACCTTAAATAATTAAAATTCTAAATCTTAAATACTAAATCCTAAACAATTTCTAAATCACAAATTCTAAACTTTTAGAATTTAGAGATTCGAATTTAGGATTTACAAATACATGGACCTAAATCGTGCAACCATTGTCGGCCGTTTAACCCGGGACCCCGAAGCCCGCACCACGCCTTCGGGTATTAACGTAACTTCTTTCGGGGTCGCCACAAATTTCGTCTGGACCGATCCTTCTGGCGTGAAAAAAGAATCAGTGGAATACCACAATGTGGTCGCCTGGCGCAAGCTTGGGGAAATCGTCGCCCAGTATTTGCGCAAAGGTTCTCGCATTTTGGTGGAAGGAAGGCTGCAGACTAGAACCTGGGACGGGCAGGACGGCACAAAGAAGAACCGGACGGAAATTGTGGCGGACAACCTCATCATGCTGGACAGCAAGGGTGCCGCGTCCACCGCCCCCCCCGCAAACCGCGAAGAAGCGGTGATTGAAGAGCCTGCTCCGGCCGCCGAACCGCAAACTGCCCCAAAACCCCCTGCTGGCGAGGAAGAAATAACCGTTGAGGATATCCCCTTTTGATCTATGAACAATAATTTGGAAAAACCCTGTTATTTTTGCCAAAACAAAATATCGCATATAGACTACAAGGACATCCAGTTTTTGCGCCGGTTTATGTCACCACACGCCAAAATTTTGGGCCGCAAACGCACCGGCTCCTGCCAAACGCATCAGAAACTTGTCACCAAAGCACTCAAACGCGCGCGCCACATGGCCCTTCTTCCGTTTGTGCCAACAACCTAAAATGGCAACCCTCGGTTTTTCTGATCCACCCCCCTCTTCATCTCCCCCTTATCAGGGGGGGAGAAACAAAGGGGGGGTTCTAAAAAATTATGCAATTAGAATTTTCAGAATTAAAAAAAGGAACCGTCATCCTCTACAACCGGGAACCGCATGAAATCATGTGGTCAAATTTTATGCGCATGCAGCAGCGCAAACCGGTCATGCAGATGAAACTCCGCAATCTGATCACCGGCAAAGTCGTGGAGTATTCGGTAAAATCCGGAGAACGGGTGGAGGTCGCGGAAATCACCAAACAAAAAGCGCAATATCTTTACGCTGACCCCCAGGGAGCGCATTTCATGGACAGCAAAACTTTTGAGAGCTTCGTCATTCCCAAAGACGTAGCCCAGGATAAGGTCGGCTATCTTAAGGAAGGCGAAGAGATTGCGATTGAATTTTTTGACGACAAACCGATCAGCATCGAACTGCCGGTCAAAGTGGATTTGAAAGTCGTAAACACGCCTCCGGGAATCAAAGGCGATACCGCAACCGGCGGCAGCAAGCCGGCCACACTGGAAACGGGGATTACTGTTGACGTGCCTTTATTTGTCAAAGAAGGCGATAATGTCAGAATCAACACGGAAACGGGAGAATATGTTGAGAGAGCAAATTAGGCGACTAACGCAAAACCAGGCTGTAAAACAGATACACGATAAAAACGATAATCAAAACTATAAAGATGTAAAGCCCGAGAGGATGTTTTTGATTCTGGTCTGGCATTTATTAAAACCGCGCTTCTAAAAATTCAATTATTTTGCCCATGAGATCGGGGTGGCTTTGAAAAAGATTAGTGCCGTGCCCCCCGCGCTCGTAGCAAATCTTTGGCGGATTTCCCAAAGCTTTTGAAAGCTCCTCGCAACTTCCGCCCATCGTACCGCTGTCATCTTCTGCGCCGACAAATAATATCTTATTTTTTTCTGCGATTTTTTCTGCCAGAGGCTGAATTTCAATTCCCCGATAATCAATGCCCGGCGAGAGCAGGATTGCGACTTTGGTTTCTGGCTTTTCTGCCAGGTATTGCAAAGACAAATTCGCGCCGATGCTGGCGCCGGCAAACCCGATTTGGGTAATCTTCTTTTCTATAAAAAAATCGGCCGCCGCTTCCAAATCCAAAATTGAAGCCTGGTGTTCTTTGTCGGAAAAATTCCTATAATCTCCCCCGCCTGAATCCCCATGCCCGCGCAAATCGATTGCCAAGACGTGATGGTCTGCCGCTTGAAGCTTGCTTGCAAACTCTGCCCACGATTTTCTGGTCGCCGGCATCATGTGAACTAACACCACCCCCTTACTGCTCGCCTTTTCAGGCTCGTAGTGGTCCCCGACTATATCCACACCATCTTTGGATTTAAATTCGATTCGTACCGCCATATCTGTAAATTTCTAATTAACCTAATTGACCTGAACTCATCTCAAAATGATTTTTCCCCGCTTTCCGTCATTCCCGCGAAAGCGGGAATCCAGTAAATAAGCCAAAATCTGGATTCCGGATCAAGCCCGGAATGACAGAAAACTAATTTTGAGATAGGCTCTAGTCAATTAGACATTAGAATAATTAGGTTAATTTTCATCTTGCTCCACGAGCCACCTCTCTGCGTCCATTGCCGCTTTGCAGCCGGCTCCGGCGGCGGTGATAGCTTGACGATAAATGTGATCATGAACGTCGCCCGCGACAAATACTCCTTCGATATTGGTCCGGCTGCCGTCATAAATTTTAATATAGCCTTTCTGGTCCATGTCCAGGCCGGAGCCGGCCAAAAACTTGGTGTTCGGCTCGTGCCCGACGGCCACAAACATGCCATCCACCTGTAAGTCCTGTTCCTGGCCGGTTTTGAGGTTTTTAATTTTTACCCCTTCCACTTTCTCTTGACCCAAAACCTCAACTATTTGCGTGTCCCAAATAAACTTGATTTTGGGATTGTCAAAAGCCCTGCGCTGCATAATTTTGCTGGCGCGCAACGTATCCCGGCGGTGAATCACGGTAACTTCTGACGCAAACTTGGTCAAAACCAAAGCTTCTTCCATAGCGCTGTCCCCGCCGCCCACCACTATGACTTTTTTGTTTCTAAAAAAGAAAGCATCGCATGGAGCACAACTGGAAACCCCGCGGCCGATCAATCTTTTCTCCGAGGGAAGTCCGAGCCATCTGGCATTGGCGCCGGCGGCGATTATCACCGACTTGGCATGATACTCCCCGTCACTCGTTAAGACCCGAAACGGCCCCCTCGAAAAATCCACTCTTGTCGCATCTTCAAATTTGATTTTCGCGCCAAACCGCTTGGCCTGCTCGAGCATTTGGTTTATGAGCTCCGGGCCTAAGATGTCTTTGGCAAACCCGGGATAATTCCCCACGTCAGTCGTCAGCATCAGCTGGCCGCCGTAAATGGAGCCTGCCAGAAGCAGGGGTTTCAGCTCGGCGCGAGCAGTATAAATTGCGGCCGTAAGTCCTGCCGGGCCTGACCCGATTATTATGACTTTATACGAGCTCATATCGTCTTAATTCCTTTTGGAACTGACGGGCGTTTCGGTAAAGAATCGCATTCATGCCGGCTTTTTCGGCGCCTTTGATATTTACCAAACGATCATCAACCATCACAGCTTCTTTAGGCTTAATTTTTAATTTTTCCAGCACAAAACTATAAGCCGCAACATCCGGTTTGACAAGATGCATCTGTGTAGAAAGAAAAACTTTTCGGAAAAGCTTTTTGGTGGGGATTTTTTTGATGCGCATCACTTCCAAAGCCATACTGCCTATGGAATTGGTAAACATCGCCACCCGCTTTCTTCCCAGCTTTTTAATAACCTTCAGAAGCGCCTCATCCCTTTTCGCCCGCTCCACAATAACCTTGTGCATTTGCTGGGGGGTTAGATGCACGCCGAAAACATTGCGCAGCGTCTGGTAAAACTCCCGCTCGCTGATATGGCCGAGGTTTACCTGCCGCTCCAGCTCCAAAATTTTCCGCTGTCCCACTGCAGTCAAACAAGCCATGCAATAATGGTTGATGAACTCCAGGTAACTGCCGTGCACCACGACTCCGCCGAGGTCAAAAATTATAACTTTGATTTTGGGTTTTCTTTTCGGCTGCGCCATTCTTAGATTATACCACACTAGCCCTTGAGGACGGATTCAATCGCTTCTTTTTGGAATCCGACAATGATTTTGCCGCCGATATCAATCACCGGCACGGCCAACTGCCCTGATTTTTGGATCATTTCCTCCTGAAGCTTGGGGTCGTGCGTCACGTCTTTCTCCTCGTACTCAACGGCTTTTTCTTTGAAATATGCCTTGGCCATTTTGCAGAAAGGACAGGTAATCGTAGTGTAGATAATTGGTTTGAGCATGATTTTAATTGCTGATCAGTTATAAATAATCCAAGAGCCGGTCATAATCAATAAAATTAAAAAGCCGATAAGCGTAAGCAAGCCAAAAGCCAAATTTGTCGGTAACGAGCAAAATCCCCAGGAAAAGAAGAAACAAACCGCCTATTACATTGAGGTAGGGGCTTGCTTTCGCAAGCCAAATACCAACCGACCCGATTCCTGCGGCAATCAGCAGGAAGGGTGTGGCGAGCCCCAGGGAAAACACCGCCAGCAGCAAAGCCCCGGTTGCCGCCGTGGCCGAGGCGGAAGCCAGAAGCAAAATTGATCCCAGCACCGGCCCCACGCACGGGGTCCAGCCAAAAGCAAAAGCCGAACCAAACAGGAATGAACTCGCCGGTCTGCGGGGTTTAAGCCAAGAGCTTACCAAGCTTTTTTCAGTCTGCAAAAAATTCAAAAAGCGAAACTTGAGGACTCCCAGCATGTAAAGGCCGAAAAATACCACAAAAGCTCCGCCGACTCGAGACAGCCAAAAGCGATATTTGACCAAAGCCGTTCCGCCTAAACCAAAAAGACTGCCCAATAGGATAAAAACCGCGCTGAAGCCGATGACATACAGCAGGCCGTTGTAGAAAACTTTGCGGCGGGCTGTTTTAGCCTTCGCCGGATCCTGGAAATCAGCAATTGAAACGCCGCTGATGAAACTCAAATATCCCGGCACGAGAGGAAGGGTGCAGGGGGCCAAAAATGTCAGGACTCCGGCGATAAATGCGGGAATTATTAAACTTGTCGGATCAATCATATTTTATTCTCCAGAGCATGTTTGGTTATTTCAAGGCTGCAGCCATTGTGAGCGCGGCAAAAATTTTCGCACTTTTCCGCAAGTTCCTTATTATCATAATGAAACCCGCAGACCGGACACTGGAAACTATCCGCAAATGATTTTTTTGAGTTTTCTTGTGAAGTCATTATTTTTGAGAGCATAGCAAATGTTTTGTCCAAGCCGCCTTGTTTCCACTAGCCCGTTGTCCTTGAGAGCCTGTAGCTGGTGAGAAACGGCCGAAACCGACATATCAAGACTTGAGGCGACGTCGCTCACGCAGGCCTCCGGGTACTGAAACAAAACGCAGAAAATCCGAATCCTCGTCGGATCCCCGGCCAAAGCCAAGAGTCTGGCTTTTCCCTCCAAATCAGGTGATAATTGAAACTTTTTCAAGGTTTGCAGCTGATACATTTTTCTATATTTGAATAATTGAGCAACTATTTGAATACTAGCTGAAAGTAAAAATTTGTCAAGCCGAGACAAAACTGCCCCCCTTGAAGAGGGGCAGTTTTCAATCTTTCTTTGCGCAAGAGCCTAGTCTATCGGCGCGCCGCGGACATAATGGAATCTGCCGCAATCAAGTTCGGCAATATTATCCCAGGAATGGCCGCGGGACAAAAATGCTTCAGCGCTTCGGAAGGGAAACCGCGTGCTGCCAATGACTTGGAAAACCAAAGGCGAACCGCCGCATTTGAAGAGTGCCCCGCTTGGATGATCCTCGCCATCTTCTACGGGAGGACCGATGGGGATCACTGCCAAATCCTCATCAGAAATCTGCTTGACCTGGCCGAAGCGGAAGCCCAAAGCGTGAAACTTTTCAGCCGTGCGGAAGCCGCGCCGCTTCCCCTCATCAGTTATAAACCAGACGGTCTTGTCTTTGCCTTTGATCAATGTCCCCGAGGCCGGCAAGACCGGCTTGTCGCTAATCGTAAAGCCTTCCAGAGAATCAAGTACGATGATATTTTGGAATTTGAGGCCGCGCGCGTGAAATACCGCAGCGCCCCGGAAAGGCTTGAGCCGGCAAGCAGCCGCCAGATAAACTGTTTGATTTTCATTGCCATTAAGCTTATAAAGCCGGCCGTTGATGAGGCCGTTTCCGCAGTTGGTGGAAGAAGCCCCTTCATCCTCGCCAGGGGAGCTGAAACTTCCGGTGATTGTTTTAGAACCGGAAGCTAAATTGCCGGCCAGATCGGTAAGAGTAGAGCCGGAAATCGTTACCGTATCACCCACTGCTACAGATGGAAGCGTATTGGTCGCGGTCGTGGAAGCGCTCAAAGTAATCGTGAGGATTGTTCCGGCCGTGTTCCAGGAAGCTCCCCCCAAATTGCCGTCCGCGTCCAGAAAGGAATGGCTGTTATTTAGGACAAACAGGCTATTCACGTTTCCGGCATTGACCGTTGGTTTGTTTGTCGCCTCCGAAAAGGTCAAATCAATGCTGTCGCCGGCTTCTTTGGCCGCAGAGCCGCCCGTGTTTTTGGCTACTGCGCTCAAAAGCGTCGGCGCGGTGGTATCGGCGATAAGACTATTCGTGGTGACAGCGGTTGTGGTCGGCGAATTGGCAGAGGCCGTGATACCATCAGCGGGGAAAGTCACATTAACTTTATCAGGAACAGCACCGCTCCAAGTGGCCGAGGTTGCCAGGCTTACGAAAAACTTGCCGCCTGTGATGGTATTGTTGACCAAAGTCGCAATAGTGGTGGTTGAGCCCACATTCACCGTGGCTTGCGTGCCGGCCAAGAGATCAGATGTTGAATTAAAACCCCCGTCGCCCTCATCTTTATAAACCGAGACTGACGCAAAATCCGTTCCTGTCGCCGTGCTGGTTGCGACGTTATTGATTATTACTTTAATTGACGACAAAGTCTCGCCCGCGTCCTGGCTTAAGGTCAAAGAAAAAAGCCCAACTTGAGGACTAGAAGCTTTGACCAAGACCGGGTCGGGAACCAGCGAAGTTGGGCCGGCATTGACCGTTACAGTCGCTTGGACCGGCAAAAAAGAAAGAAAAATGCCAAGTATGGAAATTATGGCAATTTGTTGTTTCATAAGCTTATTTTATGAAATTAAGAATAAATGGAGGCTTTTTGGCCTCTTTAATTATATTGACTTAAATATACACAAAAAATTACAGCTTCGCAATTGGACAGCAAATATATCATCTGTTAACCTAATTTCATGCCCACCTCCCGTCTAAAACTCTTGCTGGCCACTCTAATAATTCTGGGCGGTTTTTTGTTTATCGCCGTGGGAGAAGCTAAGGCTGATACCAGAATCAACGGCCTGCTTTACACTGATGAGACCTGGACACTTCCCGGCAGCCCCTATATCATCGAATACTCCCAATCTGCCGTGGGGCTGGTCTGCGGTGTGACTTTGATCATTGAGCCTGGGGTGGTTGTCAAGTTTGAAGACAATGCCCAGTTTGGCGGCTGCGGGAAAATCATTGCTTCCGGTACCGCCCAAGAGCCAATCATTTTTACGGCCATATCTGATGATACCGCAGGCGGGGACACTAACGAGGACGGAAATGACACGGTGCCAACTAGGGGTTCTTGGTACCGCCTTGATCTTTCAAGCAGTGAGAGCCGCCTTGACTTTGTGGAAACCCGCTACGGCAATAGATGTGTGAGCGCCTCTGGCTCCCAATCCATCACCAACAGCAAAATCAGCCATTGCGCCTACGGAATCAGCACCGGTGTCAATTACAGCGGGGTTATTGAGAACAACCAGATCAGCGAAAATGACATCGGATTGGATATTTTGGCTTCAAACAATGCCAGCTACCAGGGCAATCAAATCTTTGCCAACACCTCCTACGGGATTCACATGGTCGCCAATCCCGGCTACCTCATCACCCTCAAAAACAACGACATCCACGACAATCCTTATGGTGTTGTTTTAGACAGCTATCCGGATGCCCTCTTTGAGCAAAACAACATCCATAACAATCTCTACTATGGCGTGCTCAACGAGCGTCCCTCAACGCCCTTTTACGCCCCACACAACTGGTGGGGACACTCTTCAGGCCCCACTCATTCGTCCAATCCCAATGGCCAGGGCGACCGGATAAGCGACGGGGTCAGCTTTTATCCCTGGCTCGGGGAGAGGGTCGGGGAGGATAAGCATGATCCGGTGATAATAACTCATGGAATCCTCGGCTCACAACTCAAAAATGGGGAATACGTTATTGACCCGGTATTTCATGTTTATGACGATTTAATAGATACGTTTAAGGCCAATGGCTACCAAGAAGGGAAAAATCTTTTTGTTTTTGCCTATAACTGGCGGCAATCTAACGAGATAAGCGCTGTTCAACTCAAAATAAAAATCAGAGAGGTTCTCAATATCTGTGAATGCTCCAAAGTTGATTTAGTGGCACATTCGATGGGGGGCCTTGTAGCAAGATCATACATCCAATCTCCAGGGTACGAAAACAACATAGATCAGATGATATTTTTAGGCACGCCACATTTAGGGGCACCAAATGCATATCTAGGCTGGGAAGGCGGCGAAGTAGCACCAAGCATATTCGATTTTGCAGTAAAATATGTATTGAATAGGGAAGCTAGGAAACAAGGTTTTGACAATATATTCGACTATGTAAGGAATAAACCAATAAGCTCAGTACGGGAGCTATTACCCATCTATAATTATTTGAAAGAGGACAGTGCTGGAGTTGTGCGGATATATCCTGAGAATTATCCTACAAATGAATTTTTGGAGGATCTGAATAGTAGTCTATCTCGGTTATTACATTCTGGCGTGACCATCACAAATATTGTTAGTGATTTAGGACCATCAAGTACAAGCCGTTACTTGCGGGTAGTTGATTCAACTAATCTTCCTCTCTGGGAACATGGTTACCCAGAGGGATTCTATGAAAAGCTTGGCGACAGAGGCCTAGAAAAAGGGGAGGGGGACGGTACAGTACCTTTTGGCAGTGCCAGCATTATAATTGAGGATTTAAATGTCTTAAATGGGATAGAACATAGTGCATTACCGACAAAAGCTTCGGGTTTAATTTTTGAAAAACTGACCGGAAGAATATTAAGTGATGATGAGATTATTGATAGATTCAGATTTCCAAACATCATGCTAATTATTAAAATGTTATCTCCCGCAGATATGCTCATTATTGCCCCCGACGGCAAAAGAATCGGAAAGGATTTCCAAACAGGCGAAGAATACGACGAAATCGAAGGCGCCTTTTACTCTGGCTATCTCACCGATGACGAATTTATCACCATCCCCGATCCTCTTAATGGCGAATACCAGATCATCACCCAAGGCACAGACAACGGCGGCGAATACACGGTTTCAGTCGGCTACATTACCGAAGACACCCTCATAGAAGAGGATTTTGTCGCTCAAACCTTGCCCGGTCTAACCGCCGAGATCAATCTGTCTGTTGATAATTCTAATCCTGATCCACTTGAATTGGCCCCAGAGGACACATCTCCTCCGGAAATCACAATCAATTCCCCCCAATCCCAGGATTATCTGCGCTCTCAAAGTTTGCCCATTAATGTAAGTATCCAAGATACCGAAACCGGAGTTTACTCATCAGAAATGAAATTTGATGATACAATGGTAGAGAACAATGAGCTAATTGATTTGTTCTTTGAGAAACTCGGCAATCATAAGCTAAAAGTCTCTGCTTCTGACTTTGTGGGAAATTCCAGCAGTAAGGAACAAATCTTCAGAATCATCGCCACCATAGACAGCACCATTTCTGATGTCCAAAGAGCCTATGCTCTTGGCTGGATTACGAATTCAGACGTAAAAGACAGCCTCATTGCCAAGCTACAGGTAGCCAAGCAGAAAGGCAAGCTTGATAAAACTCTTGCCAAATCATTTCTTAGCCTACTAGACGCCCAGCGCAACAAAAGTATCAATGAACAAGCTTATCAATTATTGAAAGAAGATGTTAATTGGCTATTGAATAATTAAGACAAATACGAAAATATGAAATTTTTTAGAAATATTTTTATACTAATCATTATACTAATATTGTCGTACTTCTTCTCCTCCTATTTCGGTGTATTATTTGATAAATTCTATAAAATCACAGAGGAGGGCTTTTTCTCAGTTCCTAGAGAAACAAGCATGTTGCTTATAGGATTCATTTTATCGTATATATTTTTTTCCATTCTGCTTTTCACACTTTTCGGCGGAGCAAAAAAATACTGGTGGATAGGAATTCTTTTGATCCCAGCCGCGGCTTTTGAATTATCCCTTGACGCCAAGCATATCTATTTCCCCCTCGTCCTCGCTCTCCTCGGCTGGCTGATTGGCCTCGCCATTCTAAAAATCTACCAGTTTGCCAAAAAGCGTTCATTCGTCCGAAGCCCCTGACTCTCCTAGCCAAAGCATTGGAGAATCCTCAATATCTTGATTCCCGTGGGGAGCCGCGGAATATCAACGCGGAGGAGAAGAAACCCAAACAAAATAATCTTTGCTCCCATTCATGGAAGTGCTAGAATTAAGGTACACTGAGGAATATAGTTCCCCCAAGCTTACTAAAAATATACATGCTAGACAGTCTCATCTTAAATAAAAAATCAATAGAGAGTATCTATAAAACTATCCGTGAATTTCACGAAAAGTACCTTAAACGATATGGAGTAAAGTTGCCGAAACTTTATACCCCAAAAGGAAAATTCACAAAAGATGCACTCGTACTTGTATACCTTGCATACGACTACCCGAAAACAAGAAAAGTTTCTAAAGAGGAGTTAACAAAATTTGTAAGGAGTTATTATCCTGACACAAATGATGTTCAACAGGCCAGACATTTAGGAGCACAAGCAGGGTGGTGGATAGTTGCTGGTGGCAGAGACAACATTGTTTTAGGCATAAAACGGGGCTCATACCAACTTTACACCCTCGAGCAGCCCTATCCGGGATTCAAAAAAGGACACAGGATAACAGAGACCAAAAACTGGGAAGAAATAAAGGAAAAATATAACTTTCGCTGTGCAACTTGTGGCTCACAAGAAGAGAGGCCGCATTTACATTGGCCAGCCACAAAAACTATTTTACAGAAAGCTCACATGGATCCAAATAAGCCATTGGTTGCTGGCAACATAATTCCTCAATGCCAAAAGTGCAACAGAGGCGATAGGAATCGATGGATTTATGATGACAAGGGCAGGGTAGTCAGACTCGCCGACCCACTGGTGATCAAAACCTGTAGCAGAGAAATAAGAAAAAGAGTTTACAGAATTTTATTCGATGAATTTGGAGGAAAGAATCCAAATTCCATAAAATGATATATGAAGAATAATGAGTTTATAAATAAAATTATTTGTGACGACAGTCTTAAATTTCTTCCCAGACTGGAAGACAATTCAATTGACGTTGTCTTAACGGATCCTCCTTATTTTTTGGATAAGCTTGATAATAACTGGGATTATGAAGAAGTTTCCAGTGATAGCAATCAGTACACAATAAAGTCTCTCCCGGCCGGAATGAAATTCGATAGAGAACAAGGAAAAAGATTTTACGATTGGTATTTTGATATTTCCAAAGAAATGTTTAGGACACTAAAGCCCGGAGGATTCTTCTTTTCTTTTTCTAGTCCCCGACTATATCACCGAATGGCTTCTGCCATAGATGACGCTGGTTTTGAAATTAGAGATGCCTTCATATGGCTCTATACCCAAAACCAAGCCAAAGCAATGGGCATAGACCACTTTATCAGAAAAATGGAGGCAGATGAAGAAATGAAAAAGAAAATCAAGGCAAAACTTAACGGCTGGAAAACTCCACAAATTAAATCCTGTTTTGAACCGATAGCAATGGCGCAAAAACCAGCCGACAAAACTTATCTCAATAATATGTTGAAATACGGAGTTGGATTGATGAACACAAATGTAAAAATCGGAAATAATATGTATCCGGCTAATGTGTTTACTGTAGATAACATCAATAAACTTATTGACAAAACTTTTTTATTGCCGAAACCGACCAAAAGAGAAAAAGGAGAATACAATGACCACAAAACAGTAAAGCCATTAGCTGTTTGCGAATACTTGATCAAGTTATCTGCTTTCTCGAAAAATGCCGTTATACTTGATCCTTTTGTGGGGAGTGGAACAACGGCAGTGGCCGCAAAAAAGTTAGGAAAAAATTATATTGGAATTGATTCAAACGAAAAATACGTAAAAATTGCCGAAAGGCGACTCCAAGAATTAGAGGCAAAACCTAAATTATTTGGGGAAAAGAAAAGTGCACAATTGGAGCTGCAGGTAGTGTAGAAACAACTTACGACCAAAAAAATCATTATAGTCTCGCATGATCTTCCAGCACACGGCATAATAGACTATGGTTAACTAATGACAATTTACCTCATTACCCACACGGAAACCTATTACAATCGCAATCCTCGCTCTTCTCGGCTGGCTGATTGGCTGGGGGATTTTAAAGATCTACCACCCCGCCAAAAAATGAACCACCTCACAGTGAGCCGACGAAGCATCGGAGGCTTTCCAAAAAGCGTTCATTCGTCCGAAGCCCCCGACTCTCCTAGCTAAAGCATTGGAGAATCCTCAATATCTTGATTCCCGTGGGGAGCCGCGGAATATCAATGCGGAGGAGAAGAAACCCAAACGAAATAGTTTGGCGGGGCGGCAATGTGGATAATCAAGATTGACAATGGGTGAACAAGCGTTTACCATAAAAGTAATATGCGAGACATGCAACTCTTGGGAATAAAAGAAAAAAAACAACAATTTGGCCAGTTTTTCACCACTAATTCTGATTATATCCTTCAAGGCTTGGAGAAGTATGTAAGGAATAAAGATATTACTGATCCATTCGTCGGTGGGGGCGACCTTTTGGATTGGGCAAAAAGAAATGGGGCCGCGACAATAAAGGGATATGATATTGACAGTAAATGCGTAGACAATAAAACAATTTTTTGGAACGACAGTTTGCTAAATCCAAAAAGTTATGATTTTGTTTTAACCAACCCTCCTTATCTGAATGTTAACAAGGGTAAGGATGAAATTAAGAAAAAATATTTTCGAAAAACTGGTTTAGAAGATTTATACCAAATTTCTCTGCGGGCGATAAAAGGTAGCGAAGAAGGAATAGCAATAGTTCCGATCAATTTCCTATCGGCGCAAAATTCCGAAAAGATCAGGAGAGAATTTTTCGCAAAATTTGAGATAATCGAGATGAATTATTTCAAACAGCGGGTATTTTCCGATACGACCTACAACGTAATTGCGTTTTATTACCGAAAAAGAAAAGATCTCTTAAAACCAGAATCTGTTTTTGTTATCAAAACCAATATTTTCCCAGACAATAAAAAAATTGATATTGAGCTTTCACAGCGTTTAGGCTGGCTTATTGGTGGGGACTTTGTATCTAAAATAGACGAACAAGACAACAGATTAAAAATCCGCAGGCTTACAGAGGAGGATATGATTGAAAACCGCGGAAATATAGAGATAGAGGCTGCCTACAATCATACTGATACAAAGAGAAGTTGGAAAATCTCAGAAGAATTTTGTGAAAAGATTAACTCTAACATTATTTTGCTCAAAGCCATAGACAGCGGTTCTGAAAGCGGAAAAATAGCACTAGAGGACATTCGTGATTATGGTGTCGGATGCCTGGTGAGTAAATCTACTTCCAGACATATGATCTATTTGATTTTTGAAAATAATATATCGGTATTTGCGCAAAAGAAGTTAATCAGACTTTTTAATGAACGAATGGAATATTTGCGTCATAAATATATGTCCTTATTTCTGACGAATTACCGAGATAAAGACAGAAAAAGGATTTCTTTCGATTTTGCGTATAAGTTGCTTAATCACCTTTATTTTACTGAAATATCTAAAAATAAAAGCAATACTCTTTTTTGAGATAAATGACAAATTTAGAGTTGCTGGAATTTTGCAAAAAACACCCGGAGCCGGTTCTAGACAGGCACTATATGTTTATCGAGAAAGATAAGAACCTTAGCAAATATGTAAGTCAGACTAAGGAAATAAAAAATACCTTAATTTCCATAAAGAAAATCACTGGTAAGAGAAATGCGGGCAGAGTTTTAAATGACCTATATGGCGATTTAGCCAGCTTACTGAACAAATATTCGATTTTTTCGGAGTTTGGCTGTTTCGTTAACGCCGCTGATTCCAGCTTAAAATATGTAAGAAGTGATCTCGAACTTTTGAAAGAAGTAACTCTTTTATATTTGTCAAAAAGAGAACTGAACGAAATCGTACCCGCAGAGTGGGTACAGGCACTGATTGACAAAAATTCCTCTAGAAAGAAAGGTCAAGCAGGGGAAGAAAAGCTCCTTAGGGCTCTGAGCTCGTTGAAATACAAGTATACGGAAAATTATAACGAATTTATGAGAAATAGGAGAAGTGTTTCCCGATTCAAAAGAGATTTTACTTTGAAAAAGATCGAGCAGAATTTAAAAATCTCAATCGGTAAACAAACACAAGAGAAGAAGCTTGATCTCTGTATAAAAAAAGATAAAAATATTTATTTCCTGGAAGCCAAGCATATCAGTAATAGCGGCGGCGCTCAAAACAAGCAGATGCTTGAACTAATCGAAATTATAAGAGAGAATCCCAAATACAAGCGCTATCATTTTGTTTCTTTTTTGGACGGCGTCTATTTTAATATCCTTTGGAAACCAGAGAAAGCGAAACTGCTAGAAAAGGCTGATGAGAGATCCGTAAAGAAAACATTAAATAAAATTGAGAGCCAAACAAGGGATATTGTCCAAGCATTGAAAAATAATCCAGGCAATTATTTTATAAACACAGCCGGTTTTTCCAAGCTGTTTTCATGATATCTGATGAAGACAAAAATCAGGTAATGACCATCTACTTAATCACCCATACAGAAACCTATTACAATCGCCGGCGGATTTTTTGCGGGCAACGCGACTCCCGCCTCACCCCTCTAGGACATCGGCAGGCCGAAGCCATCGGCCGCAAGCTTAAAAATGAAAAAATTGATGCGGTTTTCACTTCTCCTCTTGGCCGCTGTCTTGAGACTCTAAAACATATCAAAAAGTACCATCCAGACATCAAAGTCATCAAAGACCCGAGGCTTATTGAACGCGATTATGGCAGACTCACCGGCAAAAGTAAGGTTAAATACCGCCAGCAACATCCCAAGCTTTACCAAATTTACCACCGCTCTTATGAAACTGCTCCGCCCGGCGGGGAAAGCATGATAAAAGTCTCAAAGCGGGTTTTGAGTTTTCTCAAAGACGCCCTGCGTTACCTCAAAAAAAAGAAGGCCGATGCGCTTATCATCGGCCACAACAATTCTGTCCGCCCCATCCGCCGCTACTTTGAGAAACTCTCCGTAAAACAGATGATGCAGGATGACAACCATTTGCGGATTTTCATCTACCGCATCTAGTCATTTCCCGTTTTTACGATCTGAATTTCCTTGCCAAAAACAATGGCGGCGGAAACTTTTTTGTAAGCTTGCGACAAGATCCGCTGAAAAGTGCTTTGCGAGATTTTCATCTTTTCCGCCGCCTCGGTTTGGTCCAAACCTTTGATGTTTTTTAGCCGCAAAGCCTCAAGCTCGGCTTGGGTGAGTTTTACGCAATCCTGGCCGCACAAAACCCCTTCAGGCAAAAAATGCCTGTACTTCGGACAAAACGCGATTTTGTAGCGGCAACGCGGACGAACCATTTATTTCTCCTCGTCCTTTGAGGATTTGACAGATTCTTTCATGTGGCGGATCGTGGCAAGCTTGGCCTCCAGGATTTTTTCCTGTTCTTCCAAAAAAGCAATCTCGTCTTTTTTGGAAATCCCCGTTCCCCAAGGCCCGCAGTATCCGTCGCAATATCCGTGACGAAACATATTTTTATGGCCTTTTTGAATTAATTTCTTAGTTTTCGACCCATTCTGTTTTGAATATATACCCAAAACACCCTCATGTCAAGAGGCCAAAAATTGGCCGTTAAACTTTACACCCCGCAGCTGCTGCCGGAACCGCCTGACGGAGGCGTTACTTCGCGCAAAATCCGCACATAACCCTGGCCGCTGGAGTATTCGGCTCCCAGAAGCTCTTTGGAATCGGCCGTACGAAAATCCAAGCCTTTTGTTTCAAGGTATTTGGCGATGGTGAGATAAGTATCCGGAAACCAGTAAGAATTGACCTTCAGGGCATACTTGTACATTTCTTTTTCAGACACGCCTTGCGCCGCCATCAGCTGCAGGAGCCCCAGCATAGCCATTCCATGATTGCAGTCGGGAAAATAAGTGGAATTGCCGCAACAGGGCCGGTAAATATTTTTGGATACTCTTTCCACCAAGGCCTGCTGGTCAGAAGTTAATTTGACAAATTCATATTTTGAATAATGCTCCATGGCGCTGCCCTTTGCCAAAGTCCATCCGCCGGTTGAGGCGAAATTTCCCGCTCCGCCATAGCGGGCATCCTGCATCGGGCCTTTCTCCAAAATCTCATTCTTGTTGCCCAGGCCAAAAGCCCAGAGCAGATTCAAAAGTTCTCCCGCATTCTCCGACGTAATCTTGAGCTTCTCCTTGTCACTTTCGCTCAAAAGCTTTTTAAGTTCTGCCGGCATTCCGCCGCGGGAAGCATACAAAGACTCAAATTTTTCAAGGTCAATCACCCCGCTCTCAACCAGCCTTTTCCCCAAATCTCCCCAAATCACTGGAAGCACTACGCCATTTGCAGGCAGAACTTCTGCCTCAAAACTTTTTTGCGTTTTGGCTGATTCAAGCGGAACAAACGAATTCAAAATTATTAATATTGCAAAAAGCAGAATAACCGCATAAAGTTTATTTGTTTCCATACTTGTCATTTCCCCTGAATTTTTTTGATAAGCCAAATGATCAACAATATCCCGACGATTAGCCAAACTATGCTGGTCGCCCAGGCAAGCACTCCCCACGAGTAATTAAGGCCGCCGAGATCCCCCCATGGCATCATCCCCCAATTGCCGCTTACCCCCATCATTCTATTCATCATGCCGTAAGGTGTCGTGCTTGAGGTCTCAAACCCCATCATGCCGTGAGCGGTAGCGATGTAAGGAAAGACTGCCAGAGCCAATATTGGCAAAATTATAAAAAATTTCTTCATCTTGCTTTTCCTTTCTCCATCAGAGATGGTTAACTTAAGTTTTTCTTTCTTAATAGTATAGCATTAAAAGCAACTATTATGGTACTTAAAGACATAAAAAGCGCTGCCAGCGCCGGCTGCAGCAGAATTCCTTTGAAAGCAAGCACTCCGGCCGCCAAGGGCAACGCAACTACGTTGTACCCGGTTGCCCAGAACAGATTCTGAATCATCTTTGAATACGTCATCTCGGATAGCTTGATTATCTTCACGATGTCTCTAGGATCATTGCGCACAAGAATGATCCCGGCTGATTCAATGGCTACATTCGTCCCTGCGCCAATGGCAATGCCCAAATCTGCCTGGGTTAAAGCTGGCGCATCGTTTACCCCATCTCCCACCATGGCCACTTTGAGTCCCCGGTTTTGCAATACTTTTACTTTGTCAGCTTTTTGCTCTGGCAATACCCTCGCAAAATATTCGTCAATCCCAAGTTCGGAAGCCACCCAAGCGGCTACCTCTTCCGAATCGCCGGTTATCATAGCAACTTCTAGGCCCATTTTTTTCAAACTGTTTATCGCCTCCCGCGACTCTTCGCGGATGATATCGGCAAGCGCAATTGCTCCGAGCAATTCTCCCTCGGCTATGACGTAGATTATAGTTTTTCCCCCTCTTAAGGTAAGAGGGGGCGAGGAGGCGTTATGTTGCGCGGCTTCTAATATCGCTTCTCCCCCAACCAAAATCTCTAAACCTTCCACGACGCCTCTTACCCCTTTCCCAGGAACCCTTTGAAAATCTTTAACTTCCAAAAGTGAGAGCCCTTGTTTTTTTGTTTCTTCAACCAATGCTTTGGCCACAAAATGTTCCGAAGGCGCATCCACCGATGCCGCCAATTGCAAAACTCTATCGTTTGTAATTTGTAATTTGGATTTCGGATTTAACATCACCTCGTCCACGCCATACTCTCCTTTAGTGAGCGTCCCTGTTTTGTCAAATAAAACCACGCCAATCGTCCGGGCCGCTTCCAGGGCTAATCTTTGTTTGACCAGAAGTCCGTTTCGCGCCGCCATAGTCGTAGAAATAGAAGCAACCAGAGGAACTGCCAGCCCCAAAGCGTGCGGACAGGCAATTACGAGAACTGCCACTAATCTTTCGGTGGCAAAGATTACGCCGGCCTTGGCCAAAAGCCAGGCGACAAACGTGATGCTGCCAGTACCAAGGGCAACTAACGTCAGATAGAAAGCCGCCCGATCGGAAAGAATCTGCAGCTTTGACTTTGAAGCCTGCGCTTCCGCGACCAGCCTCATCACACCAGCCAAAAAAGTTTTCTCGCCAATTTTGGTTACTTGAATCTTGAGACTGCCGTCGCCGTTAATCGTGCCCGCTATTACTTCATTGCCGATTTGTTTTTTCACTGGCTTTGATTCTCCGGTAACCAAAGATTCATTAACTTCTGATTGGCCATCCACCACTTTCCCATCGGCCGCAATTTTCCCGCCAGGACGAACCAAAATCATGTCTCCGGTTTTAAGCTCGGCCAGCGGGACATTTCTTGTCTTCACTCCCTCTCCTTGTGAGGGGAGGGTTGGGGAAGGGTTAATAATCAATTCCGCCGTATCCGGCAGCAATTTCGCAAGTTCTTTCAACGCTCCCTGCGCCCCTTGGACCGCCCGCATCTCCAGATAATGCCCCAAAAGCATGATGGTAATTAACGTAGTCAATTCCCAAAACAGAGTATGGGGACTGCCACGCAAAGTTTCAAAAACGCTAAAAAGATATGCGGCGGTGATAGCAATCCCGATCAAAGTCATCATCCCCGGAAGGCGAGCTCGCAGTTCCCGCCATGCACCGGCCAAAAAAACCCATCCGCCATAGAAAAAAACAATTGAGCCAAAAATAAAAGATAAATATGGGGAACCAGAAAACACCGGTGCCTTCCAATCAAATAATTTTTGAGGCAGTTCCGAATAAAGCACCACCGGGATAGTCAAAACCAGACTCACCCAGAATTTCCTAGCAAACATCGCCAGACTATGCCCCTCATGCTTGTCATGTCCCACTCCCTCCCTCTCCCCTTTGGGGAGAGGGGAGGGTGAGGGGATCAGGTTCATCCCGCACTCCGGGCACCGCCCCGGCTTATCCTGCTTGATTTCCGGATGCATCGGGCAGGAATAAATTGATCCTTTTTGTACTGGTGGATGATTAAGCGTACTTTCGTTATGATTCATAGACGTAGTTTTTAAGGATTCGCCGCAAGACGCCAGTAACCAGTCAGCCGGCGACAACATGCACGGCGGAAGCCCTGATAATTATTAGAATCCGGCAATTTCATTCATCAAATTAAGTTTTGGCAGTTACCAAAGCGCCTATTATTGCATTTCTGACTGACTTCATTATTGGGCTTTTTTGATCAAAGAATTGTAAATTGCCGCAAATATATAATCGGCAACCCACGCAACAATCACGATGCTGACGAGGCCAAACAGGAATGAACCGAATGTCACATCAATACTTTTAATTTTGGCAAGATCAATCGCGTGAAACCAGGAATTTCCGAGTGAGATCAAAAAATTGGGCGCAACGATCGTAAGCCCCACGCAAATTACGTAAAATATACCGACAATCAAGGCCGAGGCATTGGCAAAAGCTTTCGCATCAAGTTTCATTATTTAGCTTCACCCCCTTTCCATTACTTGGCAGATAATGCGTATATCTCAATAAGTTCCCTTATCGCTCTTTCCTCCTGGTCTTTTTGGCGCATCTGGTGCTTGACGTGAACCTTGAGATGGTTTTCCAAAAGCAGGCGATCCAGGCTTTTCAAAGAGTTTCGAATAGATAAAGAATGATTCAGCAAATCAATGCAGTATTTCTCTTCCTCTATGGCCTTAGTCAGCCCTTTTATCTGCCCTTGGAGAATCTTTACCCTATGCAACGCCCGTTTTTTCAAATTTTTCTCCATCATAGGTTTGGAATAGATTATACCCCTATACCCTATTATAATTGTTTAATAATTTTTGTCAAATCTTGTCTGATTTGCCATGATGAGAATGATGAAACTAATTATCTTAATCGTCCTCATAAGTTTGCTGGGCTGGTATGTTTTGTTGCCGGCACTGGTTGTTTTAAGTCTCATCCCTCAATTCTCCACTCCCCCAATCACTTACGTAACGCGTGATCCCAAAGTCTCCACTAGCCCAGAATTAGATATTTACAACCCCAAATCCAAACCACGTGCAGTTTTGATAATTTTTCCGGCCGCAAATGAGCAGGGCAAGGATGATACTCGTCTCAGGAGAGTGGCGGAAATTTTTGCCAGGGCAGGGCTTAAAGTTTACGCGCCAACCCTCAAAAACCTCAACCGCCAAACTTTTCATCCGGAAGTGATGCAAGAAATGAAGCAGGTCATAAATTATGCCGCAAACAATGACCCGGAAATGCCGCTTGCCGTCTTGAGTTTTAGCATTGGGGTAGGGCCTCTGATGATCACAGCCGCTGACCCGGAAATCAAAGATAAAATTAATTTATTAGTCGGTTTCGGCGGATATTATGATTTGGCCAATGTTATCGCCTACCATACGACTGGTGAAGCCCCGGATCCCTTTGGCGCATGGCTTTTTGCCCGCTACTATGCGCAATTTTTACCGAAACCCGATGCCGAGGTTCTTTATCAGATAGCCGACCGGAAATGGCAAGACTTGGAAGCTCCGGTTGCTGATTTGGAAAAACAATTAGGACCAGACGGCCGGGTTGTCATGACGCTTTTAAACAACCGTGACCCGGAAAAAGTCCAAAGCCTGCTTGAGGCTCTGCCTCAAGAGCTCAAAAACTTTGGAGCGGCATTTGATTTGAGACCCAATCTTGAAAACTTGCAAACATCGGTTCTTTTGCTGCATAGTAAAAAAGACAGAATCATCCCGTTTGGGGAGAGTGTAAAATTAACCGAAAGCTTAAAGCAAAGCGACAAACAAGTTGCGTTTCTGCCCTTGGAAGTTTTTGACCACGTCAATTTGATCCTGCCCCCGTTGACTGCCGAAAATTTAATCAAAATTTACCTTCCCGACCTCTGGCATCTCTACAAAGCCGCTTATAAAATAATTTACTAAGCTTATCTTGTCATTGCGAGCGCAAGCGAAGCAATCTCACAGGACGAGCCGAATCGCACAGACAATAATGACAATCAGGCTAGCAACTAAAAAAGATTTTTCGTCAATCAAAAAGCTCATCAGCCGCTATCCGAAACAGCTTTTTCAGAAAAATCTCCCCAAACCTTCGGAATTTTTTGTCGCGGAAGAAGCGGGCCAAATTATCGGCTGCTGTGCCCTGCAAGTTTACTCCAAAAGATTTGCGGAGATTCGAAGCCTGGCCGTGGCCAAACAATATCAAGGCCGGGGGATTGCGACTAAACTTATCAAAGCTTGTCTCAAACTCGCCAAAAAGAAAAAAATCTACGAGGTCTTGAGTATCACAAACGCCTTGCGGCTTTTTGAGCGGTTCGGCTTCAAAACTTTCCACAAGCAAAAATACGCTTTGCTAAAAATAGTCAACCCTTGACGACGGCCACGGGCTTAAGCGATACAACTTTTTTGGCGATTCCGGCGCGATCCACGACATCTACCACCTCGTGGACGTCTTTGTAAGCTTGGGGCGCTTCTTCGGCAAGCCCCTTGACAGAGCCGGCTTCTATAAAAGTTCCGGATTTTTCCAGTTCGATTTTTAACTGCCTGCCGTTTATTTCCCGAATTGCGCGAGACCTAGACATCTGACGGCCTGCGCCGTGACAAGTTGAGCCGAAAGACTTCTGCATTGCGCCTTCGCTCCCGACCAAAACATAAGATGCCGTGCCCATACTGCCGGGAATAAGCACCGGCTGGCCGGGGAAAGCGCGGGTTGCGCCCTTGCGGTGAATAACCAGTTTTTTTTGAATTCCACCAATCGCATAAGTTTCTATCTTGGCAATATTGTGGGAAACATCATAAAGAATTTTTAAGCCCGCCCCAAAAACTTTTTGCCAAACCCCTCTGACCTGATGCGTAATCAACTGCCGGTTAGTCCAAGCAAAATTGGCCGCTGCACTCATCGCCGCAAAATAGGCCTGCCCCTCGGGCGAGGTAAAAGGCACACAGGAAAGCTCGCGGTCGGGAAGCACAATCTTGTAGTCGCTTAATTTATTAAGCATCTGCCTAATATAATCCGTTGCGACCTGGTGGCCCAGGCCGCGCGAGCCGCAGTGTATTAAAATAGTAATTTGCCCCACAGAAAGACCGAATTTTTTGGCCAGCTCTTCATCAAAAATCTGCTCTACCCGCCCGACCTCCACGAAATGATTGCCTGCCCCCATGGTACCAAGCTGATCCCTCCCGCGATTTTTGGCGTGCTCGGAAACTGCCGCAGGATCGGCTTCCGCAAGTCCGCCTTGCGATTCAATTTGGGACAAATCTTCGCTCTTGGCATATCCTTTTTCCAAAGCCCATTTAACCCCGGTCTTTAGGACCCGGTCAAGTTCGGCATTGGTCAGTTTGAGCTGCCCTCCCCGTCCCACCCCCGAAGGCACTGCTTTGTATAATTCTTTGGCCAGCCTGGGCAAGGCCTCTTTGATATCATCAAAATTAAGGTCTGAAACCAGAAGTCTGACGCCGCAGTTAATATCGTACCCGATTCCTCCGGGAGAAATCACCCCGTCCTCCACCCGCATGGCCGCCACCCCGCCAATCGGGAAACCGTAACCCTCATGCGCATCAGGCATGGCGAGGGCGTAACCCTCAATCCCGGGCAGGCTCGCAACATTTACCAATTGCTCCAAAGACTTATCTTCCAGAAGCTTGGGTAGCATTTGCGACGTCGCATACACGCGCGCCGGCACCCGCATATCAGAGCGAAAGCTCTTTGGAATCTCCCAGAGATAATCATTAATTTTTTTTAAATTACCCCGTGGTCTCATACTCTTTATTTGTCATTCCGGCCTCCGAGCCGGAATCCAGGATTATAGATGCTGAATCAAGTTCAGCATGACAATTCTTAAATGTCGAAGACAATCACAGTCTCATAGTTTCCTTGCTCGTTTTTGACGATGTTTGCTTCATGATATGTCACCGACTTGATATCCTCCTCAAATCCCTCTTCGCCCACGCTTTTGCCGAAAATCTTAGCAGTAAGCTCCTGCTCCTCGAGTTTTTCAAATTCTGCTTTGCAAAATAAAGCCCGCCGCTCATGCGTAAGAGTCAAAACCTCGGAAAGAAAATCTATCAAAAGGGCGGTTGCATCAGGCGAGGAAATTTTAATTTCGGCTTGTTCGGTCAATCCTTCGATGCTCCGGCAAAATCCCGGCTTCAAAATCTCGTTCATGCCAAAAAGCGCAGAGGTAAAAAGCTCGGCCAAACTTCCGCCATTTGCTTTCAATCTAACATCTGCCGTATGCGGCACAATCTCAAATCCATTCATCCTAAAATTATTCTACCAGATTTAGGGCAAACTTGTCTTACTCACAAGTAAGAAACCTTCGACTGGGATCATGGCATCGTGTTGAACAATTCGCGCGAATTGTTCAACAAATTTGGGAAAAAAAAACTATAAAAAAAGACTAATGGTTTCTCTTAAGTCCCTGGGCATTTTTTGGTTGAAGCTGTAATAAACATGCCCGTCCTTGCCGACATTCTCCAGTATGTCCAGATTGTGAAGCAAAATTAGATGTTTAGAAGTCCCTTTGAAAGAAATGTCAATTTCCGCGGCGATATCGGCCACCGTCATAGGAGACCGCACGGCTAAAAGTTTGACAATCTTCAATCGATTAATATTGGCCAAAGCCTTAAAGATTTGTGTCCAGCGCTTCATATTCCCATCATAGCATATTCCCCACGCCTTGTACAATTCGCGCGAATTGTACAACACGGTAATAGGGGCTTCTGGGGCTCAAAAAACTGGACAGCCTCCTGCGGACACATTGCGAAGGCAACCAGAAACAAGCTTAGTTAGATTCAAATCTGATATTCTTTAACGATGTTACCCTTATAGCACGAGCTTTCAGGAAGTCACGTTCCAAAATAGTCCTTCGGCTATTTGACAGGCATTAATTTATTTGTTAGCATCAAGTCATACTTAGTAATATCTATATTCCGCCATGAGAACTACCCAAACCATGACTATTTCCCTCCCTCCGGGGATGGTAAAAGAATTTGAGAAAATCCGCAGAGCAGAAAATCGAACCCGCTCCGAGCTGGTGCGGGAAGCTTTGCGCTATTATATCGAAAGACGCTACCCAATTGTGGAGCCTACCAAAGCGGAACTCAAGGCCATTCGTCGAGGACGGGCCGAAATACAACGGGGCAATTATGTAACCCTTGAAAAACTCATAAATGACTTGGCGGCTTCAGGTCGCAAAGCGAGCGCAAAAAGCTCTCGCAAAGCTCCCCGTTAAAGATCGGCAAAGAATCCTCTTGGCGGTTGCCGAGATGCGCAGTAATCCTTTCTCGGGAGATATTGCTCGTCTAAAGTTCGAGCGCACCGCTTGGCGTCGCAGAGTTGGCAGCTATCGTATCTTTTTTGATGTTTACCCAGATCGCTTTATTGTTGACATTGTAGAGATCACTCGCCGCACCTCTTCAACTTACTAACTAAATCCTTCTTAAAACAGCAGCTGCCAAATCGGCAGTTTTTTTGCTTAACGAACATATTTGACAATTTTGCCGAAATCTGCAATAATCGGGCGCTGCAACTTGATTTCAAACCCAAAATTCTGCGCCGAAATTTTGGGCTCACAAATTTACAAACAATACATCGTAAAAGGGAATAAATTCGACCCTCGTGCCATTCAAATTTTCCCGCTTTCTTTCCCCTAAATAAACAATATAGGCTCTTGCCGGGTGATATTTAGAGATAAAATTCCGCATGGAGCGAGGAATTCCGGCTCCCCCGCGGGACTGGAATTTGACCTCAAGGGGAGTAATTTCCTTTCCTGTCTCAATCACGAAATCCACCTCCGCCCGATCTTTTGTGCGCCAGAAATGCAAATCCGTCGCGGTATTGGCAATTTTTTGGAAAAGTACAAGAAATACGAAATTTTGAAAGAGAAACCCGGCTCGGCTGCCGGTAAGCTCCCGGCCAAAATTGCCGGCAACATAATTGCAAAGTCCCAAATCATCAAAATAGTAAATTGGGGCGCGGGTCAATTCCTTGCGTACATTTCTGAAAAAAGGTGTTAATTTTTTCAAAATAAATGTTTTTTCCAAATACCAAAGATAATGCTTAACCGTTTTGACGCTAAGTCCTAAAGTCGCGGAAATTTCTGAAAGAGTCACCAGGTTTCCGATCTGGTCAGCCAGAATCTTCACTAAATGCGTGAAAGCTTCGGTTTTTTCTATCTTCAGTAAATACGCGATATCCTTCTCAAGATAACTTTGGTAAATCTCGCTCATGATGTTCTGTTTTTCCCCGACCGAGTCAGCCGTGACCACCGCCGGATAGCCGCCAAATTGCAAGTACTCATCCAGTAGTTTTTTGGCTTTTGGCTCTTCTATCTGGAAAAAGCGGGGGAGGATGTTTTCGTAACGATAATTGGTTTTATAATTCACAAATTCCTGGAAAGTCAAAGTTGTGAGTTCAAAAATTCTTTTGCGCCCGGCCAAGGACTCATGGATTTGTTCCTTGAGTTCCAAACTGCCCGAACCGGAAACAATGAACTTATACGGCAAATCAAGATCGTAGAGGCCTTTCAAAAAAATTCCGGCGTTTGGCACCCGTTGGATTTCGTCAATGAATACAAAGCCCTTGCTCCGGCCTATCTCTAATTCAATTTTCTGCAATAAAGTTTCTTGGGAAGCAAAAAACGGCAAATGGGACTGGATGTCCAGATTGAGAAAAAGAGTTTTTTTGCCCTCCTGCCGAAGCTGGTTTTCCAGCAATTTCATCAAAGTAGTCTTGCCGGCCTGCCTGGGCCCGGTAATCAAGGTGATTTCTTTGCGGGAAAGATGGGACTGAAGCGGTTTAAACAAATGCCTTTTGATCATATTGCCATTATAGCACGAGTTTTCAGGGAGTCAAGTCCCAAAATGGTCCATTCGGCTATTTGACAATTTTGCCGAAATCTGCAATAATCGGGCGTTGCAACTTGATTTCAAACTCAGATTTTTGCGCCGATTTTTCGGCTCAAAAATTTGGGCTGTGAGTATCTCGCAGTTCCAACGCTCTTTGGCAGTATCAAAGAGGAATTTCAATTTCAACTAGGATCACTTGCTCCTCTTTTTGCATTGGTCACAAAAACCAGTGGAAGGAGTGGGTGGAAAGGAAAAGGTAGAATATGGCACATGAAATTAGCCTCATAGTTGACCCGCCGCAATTAGTAGCTGGCGGAAAATTCTGTGAGGTACGGCTGAAGGCAACTGTGGTGAAGAAGACCAAAAGCGGCGCAGGAGAAAAAACTGTCGCCGCCAAAGGCACTCTTCAATTCCGCAAAGACGACCAACCAATAATGGAGGGGCCAGTCGATGATAACGGAGTTTTCACTCATCGCCTGGAAATCCCTCTCCAAAACGACCAGCAGTCAGTGCGCTTTGATGCAACTTTCCGGTCCCAAGCCGGCGAAGTTGCACACGCACCCTACCAACGCATCACCATTCCACCCACCCATCGCGATCGCAGGGACAAAGATCGCAGGCAGGATTGGGAGAGAGTGAGCTACAAGCTCGAACTCAGACACTCTCTCAATCCGAACGGCGCTGACGAGTACACACTCACCGCAGACGTAACGCTCACTGCGCACGAGCGACGCGGCGAGAAAGACACTCGCGATGTCGCCGTCCCTGGCGCAACCATCAAAATTTCCCTCAACGGCAAGGTAGCCAGCACCGGTATCACAGACGGCGCTGGAAAAACCCTTTTCCACTCGGTGCTCAGGGCCAGGGAGGTAGAGGAAACCTTCTTCATGGTCGCAACGGCCGAAATTGATGGTAAAACCGTTACCGCATCAAGCACCGAAACCGTGAAGGTACCGGCGAAAAGGAGAACGAACCAAGAACACAGCTACCATAAGCTCTCCCTCCATGTAATGCGTCAACAGGCCGGCGAGAATCAGTATCGCTACCTGCTCAAAGCCACCTTCCTCAAAGTGGAGCGGAGAGGCGATGAGACGAAAGAGCATCCTGTTAGGGACACCCCTGTTGTCTTCACGGTCAACTCGCAGGAGCTCTCTTACGGCGACAAGTTGCCAACAACCGATGCGACCGGCGAAGCTTTTCTGCAGACCGGAGTCTACGACTCGCTCGACCAGGAACAAGCGATGTATTTTCTGGCCAAGACGGTCGTGGTTGACAAGCCGGTGGTATCGCAGACTTTTATTGACAAGCTGCCGGCCCTAGCAAAACCAGTGCCTGCAGTCGCTGCCAATCTCTGGCTCGTCTGCCGCGGCAACGCAGCCGAAGTAACCCTCTTTGACAAAGACGGGAAACCCTGCGCCGCGCCGCTCACCATCATCCCGCACGTGACCAATGTAGCAATTCATGACAATTCTGGGAAAGAAATCACCGCCTGGCCCGTGAATGTTCCGGCCAGCGTTTCGGTGTTTTTCTTCTTCCACGAGGAGGCCAAGAGATTCTCCGCCACTTTCGCCAGCGGCGGAGCCTCAAAGACCGGGATTATCTACCCGGAGAAAAGGAGCAAGTAACATGGCGAACGCACAAACCTCCTGGTTCCGGGAGATCCTTTCGGTGATCCTGGGCCATCCCATTGGCCAGTTTTTGAGCAATGCGCTCAAGGATCTATTTCAAAAAGCCGGGGAACATGTGACCGAGAAGGAGATCAAGGTCATCATGACCAAGATCTTCGGGCCGGGTACGGAGGATGAACGCCGGTTCACCCTGGCTATGAGTTTTCTTGATCCCAACGAACAAAAACGGATCTGGGAGATGCTCGGCCAGCTTGAATCGCACCAAAGTGATTACTTCCGGATCACTGTAATGCAAGAAAAACCGGAAGACATCGCCAAAGTACTGCGTGAAGTTTACGCAGTCATGGACGATAAGGCCTGGCAAAACGCGATCCAAGTCATGAATTACGACTTGGAGCACATTCAGGACAAATGGACGAGAGTTCAGAACTGGATCGGCGCCAACTGGCGCACTCACGTTTGGCCAGCCCTTCGCGCCTTTGGCTGGTGGCGGGCAATCGGCCTTGTCGCTCTGGTGTGGTTTCTTGACCGTACGACCCCATCGCAAATCGGCCAAGCGATTGCCACAACAGCCAAAGCGATCTGGACCCAAGTCACGGCTAGTGGTGGTGGCCTCGGCAAAGGACTGGGTTGGCTCGGAACTAAATTCGGCGCAGGACTCAAAGCCACATTCTCCGGTCTCGGAAAGGGAATTTCGGCAACCGCCAAGGGAACAGCAGAAGCAAGCGGCTGGCTCGCTAGCATAGTGGCGTGGCTTGTCAGAAACATCCTGGCTGTGACACTGGGCCTTCTGGGTCTTGTCGCCGCTCTCGGTGTGCTTTTTCTGGCATCCCCCACATTCCGCCAGCAGGTATTCACGCTTGGCCCGTCGGTACTGGTGTGTGGTGTTATACTCACGGCAATAACCATTGCTTGGGTGACCCATCATCATTACCATGCGGGCTGGGTTGTCACCCTGCTCGGCATGTACTGGCTGATCCTACTCGGCACCCTGTGGCCCGGGTTCTTAGCGAATCTGGCCACGATCGGCTTACCCCTCTTCGCGCTCCTGGCGGCTGTTCTCCTAATCCTTTCCGGATGGATGACGACAGTTCGCTGGTGGCGCCGCATTGCCTACGCTTTGACGACTATCTTGCTCGGCGTCTTGCTCCTCCCGCCTGTTTACCGGTGGGTGGCGGGGACGAGCTTCGGGCAAATCAGCGGCCGGTATTTCAACGCCGTTGGCGGCCAGAAGTTCACCCAGTGGGTACGCGCCATCGTCCCTCGGGAGATTGATCGCGGTCTTACATTGGGTGAAGTCACCGAGGACGCCAGCCTGTACGTGCAGGAGGCCGGCAAGCTCAAGCCCAAGGTGCTTGTCGAAACTCTCGAGGTCAAAACGAAAGAGCCGATTATAATCCTTTGGGGAGTAAAGATCGGCGAAATTGAGAAGGTTGAAGAGAAGACCATAGAGAAACGGCAGGTACTCAAGGCCGGGACGAAGGTCAAGGTCTGGCAGGCACGGCCGAACCTGGTGTTTGACGACGGCGAGAACGACGAGCCGGTCCTGAAGGTGAAAATCGCTGACGAAAGCGGCGAATTCATCACCAGCAAGGAAGAGCTCTATGTTGTCGCCCGCAAGGTTCGCCTCACAAGCCCGCTTCCTGCCAAGGCCGACATGCGGCCCACCCCGTGGTACCACCACCTCATCTATCTCTTGGCCATGATCGTCGGAATGTGGATGATCATGAACTTGCCGCCAAAGGAGAAGCTGGGACGGAGGATCACTTGGGTGGCAATGACGGTCGTCATGCTGCCAATGGCGGTCTATATGTTAATCAACATGATAGACGCCAAGGCAGCACCAATTCCAACCCGCACGACTACGGTCACCACGACCCGCATCGGCCAGCCAGTAAGCGGCGTCATCGGGCCGCCGGAGTATGTGGCTCTGGTGGACAAGTATCTCGCCCAGTACCCGACCGTGCCGCGGAATCTGGCGCTGGCGATGATTCAGGTTGAATCTAGCTGGGATCCGCGCGCGGTCTCGCCGCGAGGGGCGCAGGGCCTCATGCAGTTGATGCCGGATACGGCTAGGCTGCTTGGGGTCAGCGACCCCTTCGACCCAGACCAGAACATCCGCGGAGGGATCCAGTACCTCGCGCAGCAGCTTGCTGATTTCTCCTCTACGGAGCTGGCGCTGGTAGCCTATCACTGGGGACCAGAGAACGTCCGGAAACACCCGGGCAAGACCTGGGAGCAAATTCTGGCAAGCTCGGACGAACCCAGACCTGGACCACTCACGATCGACTACGTCCGGGATGTAATTGCGTTGGCTCGCGGTCAAGCTCCCGGCCAACCCGGTGTGCAGATGGCCGTAACCCCCCCACCTCCTCCGCCACCCAAGGAGTTTGAGATATCCTTCGGGCTTGCGGAAGGTACCACCTACGAGACTGTGGTCGTAACCTGCACCACGGACTCAAAGGTGGAAACGGCCGAAATGACAAAAAAACGGCCGTACTGGGGATTCAAAATCACCCCGGCCACGCGCTGTGTGGCGCAGGATGAAGCCGGAAGGGAAATCAAGTTGGTTGACTCAAAAGGTCAATTACTTCCAACCGGATTTCAACCCAAACCCAACCTCGTGGCCTGGGTGCAATAAAGGAGGAACGCTATTTGGCCTCAACCCGTCAAAAAACGGGTCTGGGGCAAGGCAGGGCGTCTGCCTAAAGACCCAATAAAGACGCCAAAAGGCTCGGATTCTTCCGAGCCTTTTTTTTGCAAAAAAATTTTATTCCTCCTCTTTGCTTAAAGAGGAGGAGGGGAGGAGTTCCTCGATTGAGTTAACAATAGCTTTATAAACACCTTCAGAATTATATAGTACATCATTATTCCAAAAACGCAAAACTTTGATGCCAAACGAGTTTAGGTACTTTGTTCTAAGGGCGTCAGATCTTTCAACTTCGTCATCACTATGATGTCCGCCATCTATTTCTATGGCAAATTTTAGCTTAGGACAATAAAAATCTAAGATAAAATTGCCGACCCCGGATTGTCTAAGGAATTTCAGATTCCCGATCTGCCTGTTTCGAACGAGATTCCAAACAATTCTTTCCGCCTTGGTTGAGTCTCTACGAAGTTGTCGCTTGAGAGGTTTCAGCTTTAATTTATTATAGATTCTCACTTTTTATTCGAACTCACCCTTCCCTCTCTTTGGAAAAGAGAGGGGATTCCTCTTCTTTTTCCAAAGATGAGGTGGGGAGGAGTTCTCCAAGATAGGGAAAAATCAAGCCCCAAACGAGCCGAAAATCAAAGCATTGGTAATCACCCTGACAATCACAAAAGACAGCACGACAATCACCACCCCGATAATCGCGTGGGTCAAAGTTTTTTTGGCGGCTTCGGCTTGTTCCTCATTGCCGTGAGCCGTGACATAGCGATATCCGCCGACAATCACAAACAAAACAGCAAGAAGCCCGACAATCCAGAGGGCGATTTGGATAAGCCCAATGATGAGACTGGTGGCCGTGCTGGCCCCGGCCGGCGCGCAAGGCCCGATCACAATCCCAAGCAAAGTGATACATGCTCCAAACTGGATGTTGCGCGGCACCGGCACCGGCTCTGTGGGATTGATTCCAATTTGCGCTAAAGCATTAAAAAAAGGCAAAATCGAAAGAGAAAGCACTAGTATCCAAAAAGCAATTTTTTTAAATCTTTTTCGAAACATACATAAAAATCAGAAAGGCGATCCAAAAATTAAGATATTGGTGATAATCCTGATCATGGTAAAAGCCAGCACGACGACGATCAAACCGACGATGGCATTTGTGAGGGTCTTCTTGGCGGCCTCGGTTGCTTCCTCGTTGCCGCGGGCGGTGAGATACCGCAGTCCTCCCCACATCAGGAAAAGCACGGCCAGGGACCCCACTACCATAAGCGCAACATCCAAAATTATGACAATCGTATCGCCAAAAGTTCCCCTGCTCGCAATGCCCTCATCTGCAGTATCAAACAGACAAGGAACCTTTACCAGTCCTTGCCCGCCAATTCTGCAAAAATTCTGCCCAAACGCAGCAACTGGCGCAAAAACCAAAAACAAACACAAAATGCTTAATCCCAGACTTTTTAATTTTTCGCTTTTCGCTTTTCGCTTTTCGCTTTGCGTCATATCCCCGTTCCCGGCACTCCCTTAAGAAGCACCGCCGCAATAATGGTCACAATCGCATAAGCCATTACGATAATCACCAGCCCCCAGATGGAGCTGGTGATGGTTTTTTTGGCGGCTTCGGTCGCTTCTTCATTGCCTCTTGCGATTACATATTTGTAGCCGCCCCACATCAGGAAAATCACGGCAACGCTCGCGGCCACAATCAGCAAGATCTGAATAATGACGGTAATGAGCTTCCCCAGATCTGTTGCTTGGGTAGGCGAATTAGGATCGCCACCAAAAATTCCCTTAAGATCTTGAAAAAGCTTGCTGTCAATCCCCGCCCCATAAGTTAATATGGGAACGAGCAGGAAAACTAGCCCGCCCAAAACCAAAAAAAACCAAAATTTTCCTTTTTGTCTCATTATTAGCCTGACTGCTCTGTCTTAAACGTTCTGGGAGATCAAAGCGTTGGCAATGACCCGGACTATGACAAAGGCCAAGATGATGATGACGATACCGATAATCGCGTTGGTAATAGTCTTTTTGGCCGATTCTGCAGTTTCTTCATTGCCTCCGGCCGTAATATAGCGAAACCCGCCGACAATAAGGAATATAACAGCAACAAGGCCGGCAATAGCCAGCAGAATTTCAACAATGCGGATAATGATTTCGGTCGCGGTATTTACACTTCCTACCGGATCCGAAGGATCGCTCGGGTTGCGAAACTGCGCTCCCGCCACAAGCGGCAGTACCAGCACCGCAAGAAGCAAAAAGATCGATACAATATTGGCTGTTTTAATGGGATTTATGTTTCTCATTTGTAATTATGCGATCCGAATGATACTAATTTTCATCCGAATGTTCCGAATATATTAGGATAATTCAGATGTCATTCGTATATTAGAATCGCTGTTTTTTAAGGAATAACTCTCGACCTCGAGTTATTTTTAATTATCAACAATACTTGCATATTATAGCATATTCCAAAAAATAATGCCAGCTTACGGCCCCGTGCGGACACAATCACCCACGGTAAGCCCGCCAGGGTTCTGACAAGCGCAGCCCCCCGTCCGAGTCCGCCTGCATAAAAGCCCGGTATTGCATTCCGAATCGCCGGTACAAGTGGAGCCTGCGACTCCGCCGCCACCACCTCCTCCCGAAGGATTGCTCGAACCCCCACTCCCTCCTCCTGTGGCGGGGGCGGGGGCAGTTGTCAAAATGGTATTCACAATCGCCACGATGGCAAAAGCCAAAACAATCACCACAATGCCGACTACCGCGTAAGTGATGGTTTTTTTGGCCTTTTCCGTGGCCTCTTCATTGCCTCTTGAGGCCACATACTGAAAGCCTCCGACAATCAAAAAGAGCACCGCAATCCCGCCGGCGGCGTATAAAAGCCACGTAATGAAATGCCTAAGAAGCGCTCCAAAATCCGTGAAGTTAACCAATTGGCCGGGGGCGGGGTTTCCTAATACACATTTGTTTGGCGAAATCTCACATTGACCAGCAGGGCAGCTCCCTTGGATGCACGGCCTTTCCTCTTGAGCATTTACTAGCAAAGGAGGACTAAACAAGATCAAGAAACCTAAAACCAAAAGTATTTTATAATTTTGTTTCTTCATTTTTAGGACGGCGGAGGAGAAAGTAAGATAGTGCGAATCAAATTGATTATAGTAAAAGCCAGAATTGTTACAATGAATCCGGCAATCGCCCATTTCAGCCCCTTTTTGGCGCTTTCCACCGCTTCTTCATTCCCGGCTGATGTAATGTACTTATAACCATAATATATTATCATCAAAATTGCGGCAAATCCCAATATCCCCAGAAAATTCCGCATGACAAAATACATCACACTTACAAAACTGCCGGGTTCAGTCGGGCCGGTAATCGGATTTTGAATTTTATCAGCGCCCGGAGGGCTGGGGGTGAAGCCCAAAAACTTGGCTGTGGCCGCAATTAAAGTAAAAGACAAAAGCGAAACTATAAATCCGCCCACGGCCCAAGTCAGACTCTTCCTGGCGCTTTCTATGGCCTCTTCATTCGTGGCCAAAATCATTTTGACTCCCGAAAAAACCGTAAATGCAATGGCGATAGCCGCAATGATCGCCGCAAATCCCTGAAAAGCTCTGACCACGAGCTCCCCCGGCGTGCTCACCCCCAGCCAAGCTAAGGGATTAAATAATTCCACTGTTTGCGCTAAAAAAATAAATTTAATCATTGATTTATCGGATTTGAAGGATTAAAGGGGCAATCGGTTGCGCCCGGATTGTAAATGCATTGAATATCGTACCACTTACGTTCCATTTTCTCGCCTTTGCCAAAAATACCGTTGACCAGCAAATTTACGAAAACAAAAGCCAGAACGATTATGCCGAAGCCGACAATGGCGTTGGAGAGGCCCTTCCTGGCTTTTTCGATTTTTTCGGCATTGCCGACTGAAGTAATCAGGTTAAAACCGGCCAGCAGAATGTAGTACATCGCCACAATCGCCGCGACCGTGATAAGATAATTGATGACGCGGGTGATAAGAATAATCAAGTGCTTGAGTTGGCACGGTTCAGGGTATTCGGAAGAGCCGCACGGGACTAGGCTGAAAGCGTGGACTGAGAGAGGAGCAAATGTAACCGCCAAAGTTATGAGCGATAATATTATAATTTTTTTCTGCACAACTTTTGAATTTCTAATTGCTCTAATTTCTAATTCCTAAACGATGTCTAATGACCAACTGGTCATTTGGAATTGGGACTTGATTAAGTTATTAGGTCAATTAGGTTAATTAGAAATTTCTTAATAAGAGATTCATCTTCTGGCTCGCGGCGGAGACGGCTTCTTCGGGGGCAATGTTTCGCAGGATAACGTCGTCAATCATCTGCACAAAAATCGCGTCCACCGCGTTGCTGTCCGGCTTATAAACGCTTTTGGCCGAGAGCGCCGCTTCGGCAAACACGCCGATGTCGGGATCAGAAAGCTGTTGTTCTATGATGTCAATTCTCGGGGAAGCCTGCTTCTGCGTTTCGTAATACTTGGGAAGGGTTTCTTTGCTGCTGATGAATTTCAAAAACTGCCAGGCCGCCTCCTGATTTAAGCTTTGTTTGGAGACCCCCTCTGCCCAATAATTGGCAAAATTAACCCGGTTGCCTAAAGGATCAATTTGCGGCGCCGGGGCAATCCCGTAATTTAAGAAAGGCGCTTTGTCGGCAAGGGTGGGGCGCAGATAAGAATAGGAAAAAATCATGGCGACCTGGCCGGCGGTAAAGGCTTCTATGGAGTTGTTGGAACGGGCGTTCCAGGTGTAGGTGACCTTGGCGGGATTGGCGAATTGGGTATAAAACTCAAGAGCGGTGGAAGCGGGATTGAAAGGGACACCCTGCTCGTCCCGCAGGGTTTGGCCCAAAAGCGAGACTCGGGAGTCGGGAGAATAAAAAGTCGTCCCGTTCTGCAGCATCAAAAGTTCCAAAATATCCGGCGCGCGATTGACATTGTTAGAAGTGCCCATGGCCACGCTGCTTCTTTGGAAATTTCCAAGATTGTCTTGTCTGGTGATTTTGCGCGTTTGCGAGACCAGCTCCTCCCAAGCGGCGGGCGGGCGGGGGATGCCGCTTGAGGCCAAAATATCGCGATTGTAATAGAGGGCCAAAACGTCCACTGCCAAAGGCACGGCATAGACCAGCTCGTCCGCCACCAAATCAGAGCTTGCCACCTGTATAAAATTATCCTTGAATTCCCGCAAGCTCATAACATTGGCCGGGGCCGGAGCTAATTTGCTTTTGTGTTTGGGAAGCCAATCGTTGTGAATTGAGAAAATGTCAGGGCCGCTGCCAGAGGCCAAAGCGTCAAGAAGCTCATCCTCGTAAGTCTCGATATTTTTCTTGACGTAAGTGATGCGGATATTCGGAAACTTTTTTTGAAATTCCGCAATCAAAGGCTGGACAACTGCCAGCTCGTCAAACGGCTTCCACCATTTAAGCTCGATCTGGGGACCGCGCTGGCGCCCGCCGCCCAAGATATTGCAGGACTGGGCCGTGAAGATTATCGCAAGGAGAAGAATTAGGAATCTTTTTTGTTTCATTCTTGATACGTGCTAGGCAACGAAAATGTCTTTGACCTGATCTTTATATTCACTTCGGGAAAGAGCAAATGCCCGGACTGCCCGAAGATAAGAAACCGGGTCACCTGTAGTATACCATTCGCCTTCTTTTATTTTAACATAGAAGGCTCTTGAGCCCTTTTTGAGAAGATATTCAATCCCATCGGCAATCCAGAGCTCGCTACCCTTGCCGAGGGGAATATTTTCCAGGGCTTGAAAAATTTCCGAAGTCAAAATATAGCGCCCGAAAACCGCCAGCCTTGAAGGGGTGGATTCCGGATCAGGTTTCTCAATGATGGAGTGAATTTCATTGCTGTTTTTGTTTATCGTTTCCACAATGCCGTATTTGCTTACTTCAGCCTCGGCCACTTCTTTGACACCGACATACATCGCCGGCGCCTTTTCATATGCCTCAATCATCGTTTTGGCAAAAGGGGTTCTGGACAAAATCAGATCGTCGCTGAAGGCGTATATAAAAGGCTCGTCTCCAATCAAATGCCGGACATTGAGCACCGGCGTGCCGTTGCCGTAAGGCCCTTTTTGTCGAACATATATAAAATTGGCCAGCTCGGCAATTTTGCGAATCTGGGAAAGAGCCTGTTCTTTTTTGTTCTCTTTAAGCCAATCTTCAAGCTCGGGATGGTAATCAAAGTGGTCCTCCACTGCTCGCTTGTTTTGCCCGGTAACAAAAATAATGTCGGTGATGCCCGAAGCGACTAACTCTTCGACCACATACTGCACCACGGGCTTGTCAACGATAGGCAGCATCTCTTTCGGCAAGGCTTTGGTCACAGGCAGAAACCTCGTGCCAAAACCCGCTACGGGAACAACGGCCTTGGTTATTTTCATAACAACTCAATTATACCACATTTGTCCCTAGAGCTCGGTTTTCGGCCGAAACATCAGCGCTTCGGCGATGTGATTCTGACGAATCTGCTCGGAATCCGCCAAATCCGCGATGGTGCGGGCGAGCTTTAAGACCCTATGATATGCTCTGGCAGATAAATGCTGGGTGGCAACCGCGTTTCGCAAAAGGGTAAGCCCCGCTTCTTCGGGACGGCAATACTGCTTGATGTCGGCGATTCCCATTTCCGAATTGGTTAGGCCTGCGCGGGCGAGCTGCAGCTGGCGGGCTTTGGAAACTCTTGCTCTCACAGCCGCCGAATCTTCCTGCTCGCGAACTTCTTCAATTTTTTCAAATGACAGCCGGGGCACTTCCACATGCAAATCAATCCTGTCCAAAAGGGGACCGGAAACTTTCTTTTGATAGCGCAAAAGCTGGGTCGGGGAGCAAACGCAAACTTTTTCAGGATCGGAAGCATAGCCGCAAGGACAGGGGTTTTGCGCCGCCACCAGCATAAACTTTGCAGGAAAAGCGACACTTCTGCTGGCTCGCGCGACATTAATAATCCCATCCTCCAGAGGCTGGCGCAGAGCCTCCAGGACATCCCGATGAAACTCCGGAAATTCGTCCAGAAACAAAACTCCGCGGTGCGCAAGCGTTATCTCGCCGGGCTTGGGATCAGAACCCCCTCCCACGAGCGCGATGCTGGAAGCCGTATGGTGGGGAGAGCGAAACGGCCGTTCTTGGACAAGCCCGAGCTTGGAAGGAAGCAGGCCGGAAACACTGTAAATCTTTGTGGCCTCCAAGGACTCTTCGTAATTAAGTTCCGGCATAATTGTGGCAAGAGCGCGGGCCAGCAGAGTTTTACCCGAGCCGGGAGGCCCGCTCATCAGGATATTATGCCCTCCGCTTGCCGCAATTTCCAAAGCGCGCTTGGCCAGCTCCTGCCCGCGGATTAGCCTTAGGTCCCACGGCGAATCCGTAAGTTTGATTTGAGCGAATCCTTGCGGTCTTTCAAAATAAACGATCGGCGCAAACCCTGCCAGCATGCGCAAAAGCTGCTGCAAGTCACGAACCGCCACAATTTTTACGCCTTCGATAAGAGACGCTTCCAGAGCATTTTCCTCGGGGACAAAAATGGTTTTGAAACCCCGATTTTTAGCCGCTTCCGCGATTACCAGAATCCCGGGTACCGGCCGCAAAGCTCCATCCAAGGCCAACTCCCCCACGAATAATTTCTGCTGCGGCTCAAAATCAAGCTGTTTGCTGTTGAGCAAAATGGAAACGGCGATCGGTAAATCATAATGCGTCCCGATTTTTGGCAGGTCCGCGGGCGCTAAATTTACCGCCACCCGTGACTTGGGAAAAATGGTTCCGGCGTGTTTGACGGCAGATTTGACCCTCTCTCTTGACTCTCTGATGGCCGCGTCCGGAAGTCCCACAATAATAGTAGCCGGAAGACCGGAAGAAATATCGGTTTCTACCTCGACCAATTCGGCCTCAAGCCCGATCACTGCGGCAGAATAAATTTTTTGAAGCATATTTTTACGAATTCCGAATTCCTACCCCCTCTTCGTCTCCCCCTTAGCAAGGGGGAGAATAAGTGGGGGTTATTTTGCATTTTGATTTTTGAATTTTGCATTTAGCGCCAGCGCTGCTATTCCTGCCATTATCCCGATATCCGCCAAATTTACCGTGCTAATCCCGATATCAATGAAGTCTACCACCTTGCCGTCCCAAAGTCTATCAAAAATGTTTGCCGCAGCGCCCCCGATAATTAGGCCCAAAGCGGCTGGGGAATAATCCAGAGAAAAATACTTAAAATAAAAAAATAAAAACGCGACAGACAAAACTACTGCCACGGCCGAATTAAAAAATCCCGGCAGGTTGATTCCAAACGGGAGACCGGGATTTTGAACGATGGAATTTGTAAAAAAATCAATGCGGAGCGCCAGAAGCTTTGTCAGGAGGTCGGCTAAAAAAATAAAAATTACTACCAGCCAAAACTTATTTACTTTCGTCATGCTCTACGCAGTTTTCGGCTTCGGGGGCTACCTCCAAACGTTTAAGCGGCATTTCCTCGCCGCCTTTTGCGCAAATCCCGTAAGTTCCCTTTTCAATCCGTTTAAGCGCCTTTTCAACTTTTGTCAGTTTTTGTTCCAAATCCCATTCTTCGGCAAGGTTTGCTTCATACGCGGTAACCTCGGCCGCGTTCTCGTCTTCCTTGCTGCCAAATTCCGGATACTCCGCGCGAAAATCCCCCGCTACCTTGTCGCGTTTAGCGATGCGCGAAAGCAAACCCAAGAGTCGGGCTTTTTCAGCAAGCAGACGCTTCTTATTTTTCTCAATCAGTTTCTGGTCTATCATGCCATCATTGTACCAAAAAAATGAGCAAACTAAAAGGACCGCGTATGATAGCCTCTAAAAAATTATTGAGTAGGCCGAACGCGGCCCCTGCCCTTTGACAGGGTGCCTGGCCGTCCGTATCTGAATCCTATAAACTAGGACCCAAATATGGACGGTCCGACACACTACGTCGTCAAAGAACGATTCTTGTATTATCCAACCAATTTACAAGGTACAACTCCTGTACTGCCCTTACGGTCGGCTCTAAGGCTGACCTCAAACATTTTGGTTTATTTTGGTTTTTGTAGAAAAAAACCTAACTGCTTCCGGCTAATTTTGGCCGGAGGCGACTCATTTTTGTTTTTGTTTTTCGAAAAGGCGGGTTGGATCGCCTACGACGGACAGTAAGTCAGGAGGGAGGACCTCCTAAACCCGCTCCCCTGACTTATTTAAGGAGTCGCATGACGCAAATAAAAATCCGCTAATTTAAGCCGCGGATTATTTGAAAAGAGCATACAATAAAAGTTCAACTAAAACCAATATAGCAAAAAAAATAGAGGCTGTCAATCAAGCTCGCCTGTGGATAACACAAAATCAGGAACCTCTTGCAGGTATTTTATAAAAACTTGGTCATACTCGGTCAAGACGCGGGGATCCAAAATATAAATACTCTTGGACTCAACGCTTCCGGCTAAAAATCTGGCAAGCAAAGTATGGAAGATATGCACGGTACGGGGTAGGACGTAGTCAATAAATGAGGTCTTAACCCCCGGGGCCTCAAAAGGCAAACGCCAAATGACAAGGTTTCGGGCTTCAGGATAATGTTTGAAATGCCGCAACGTCTCGTTTGTCGAAAGCAAAAGCGTGAAATCGCTGTCGACATTCTTTAACCTGCGGCTAGTGATAATTCTGTTGTTTGGCGAAGGATTCCTCCGCAAGATGTCAGAAACCTCTGAAAGCTTTGCTTTCGATGGTAAAATCACGATTGTGCTGCCTGGCAGTGTAGACAAAAGCTTTTGAAATCCCTCTGTGGTAAAATTTTTACTGAAAATTTTCACGGCAATTTTTTGGAACGGAACTCCAACGTTGACCTGCTCAAATCGAAAACTGGAAATTCCCAAAATCTTGTCAAAGTAACTTATTGAGGACTGAGGCAGTTGGGTATCAATGATTGTCGTGCTCGCAAATTTCTTTATAAACTCCTGCCAAACTTTTTCCAGCTTTTTTGGCATGGCGTTCAACGCCACAAACTTGGAACCAAACCGCAGCCAGTAATATTTATCGGGCTGGCCTTCCAAAAAAATCTCGTAAATTAAATTTTTGAGCGAAACAATCTTGTGGCGCAGGGCCCCTTCTTCCAGTGCTGACTCTGCGTTCAAAAAATCTTCCTGCCCTAGCAGATATTCCGCGAATGTCTCAAGCTTGCTTATTAATTTTTGCGCCGGATGAAATAATTTCTGGAAACGCTCCTGTTCTTTTTCTGTATCATCAACTACCAAACTTTCGGCAAATTCTCCTTGGCTTTTCAAATACACAAGATGCAAAATTCCAAAAAACAAGTCAAGCTCATTGGCAACTCTTTCCGCTTCCTGCGGAAAACGCGCGTAAACGATTTCTATGGCGTTTCTGATTTTTCGCAAATCCCAACTTTCAGTCAAAGTCTCTGCCAGGCCGTCCTCAATTTTGGCGAGATCAAAAAGCAGTACCGGAAATTCAGAAAAACCAACTTGCCAATCGGAAACAAGCGTAAACAAAGATGACAATGTTAAAAAATAGGTCTGTTTTTTGTTAAATTCCAAAGACTGGAAATAAATGCAATGGTGACGGGAACAAATTTGAGGATCGACTCGTAGTAAATGCAAAAAAGCCCTTTCTTCATAAGCCCATTTGATTTGCGATAAATCCGTTGATCCTGGCTCAAATTCCCGAAGAATCGCCAGTTTTATAAGGATTTTCCAAATCTCATCCTGCTGTTTCTCTGCTCCTTTGATCCTCTCATAACGGACTGCGCAGAGGGCGTTCTTTGGATCAACAACTTGCTGATTTTGGGGAACAAGATCAAGGTCAGTCGGATGAGATACTCCCACAATTTTCGGACCGTTCTGCAAGGCCAAAAACGCCAGCAACTCCTGGTGTTTGCTGAAAGACAAAGGCAAGGTCATTATCGTTTTGTCCGGCCAAATGTTTGATAAAGAGTTGAACAACTCCTCCCCTCTTTCCGCCAGAGGCGGATCCGCCTTCGGCGGAAAGGTAAGAGAGGGTGGGGGTGAGTAATGAACATCCCCTCTCTTTCTCCCCCGGACTCCGGAGGAGATTGAAGCGGGGGCGGACAAATCCAAAATCAAATCCCTAAACTTCAAATTTGATTTCACAAGATACTCTCTAATCTCCTTCTGCAATTCTAAATCGAAACTCAAAAACTCATTTAGAATCCCGGCCAGCACTAAACCGGAATTTTTGGCATCAGTCAACGCGCGGTGCGATAGGCCTTCTTCTATCCCGAATTCTTCCGCCAAATACTCCAATGAATGAGCCGGCAGAAGAGGCAAAAAAGTCAGAGCCAGCTCCAGGGTGTCGACGTGTTGATTTTTTAAAACTAGCCCTTGATTTTTAAGATATTCGAGATCAAACAAAATATTTTGACCGAGTATGCTCTCGTTTCCGAAAAACTTCTGCAAATCTGTTTTGACATCTTTCCAAACAGGCGCAGTCTTTAATTCCTCCAGAGCAATCCCCGTCAGACTTAAAGCCGAAGCTGACGGCTCAATTTCGGGATTGACAAGCGAACTGAAAGACTTGCCAAAATGGACTTTGATCTTTTTTTCTTTCTGATCAAAACTTAATTCAGCTTCAACTGCCCCCGCTTCCATAATCCGCCCCTCTTTCATATCAAGATGCGTGGTTTCAAGATCAAGGGCGATGAATTTTTTGGAATAACTCGACATAATGCGTATAACGGAAGGCTCCGGCCTTCCGTTACATTCTAAAATCTGAAATCATCAATCTTAATTATACTTACTCCGCCTTCTTCTCCTTCGCGGCCTTTCTTATCGCCGCGTCGATGTCTTTTGCTATTTTCGGATTTTCCCGCAAAAATTGTTTGGCGTTTTCCCGCCCCACCCCCAAACGCTCCCCGCCGAAAGTATAGCTGTTTCCGCTTTTCGCGATCACGGTATATTCCACTCCCGCGTCCAGCAGGTCCCCGGCGTAACTGATCCCTTCGTTCCACATAATGTCAAATTCGGCGGTCCTAAAAGGCGGAGCGACTTTGTTTTTGACCACTTTGGCTTTGACCCGGTTTCCGACAATCTGCTCGCCCTGCTTGATTTGCGCGGATCTTCTGACCTCGATTCGCACGGAAGAATAAAATTTTAAAGCCTGCCCTCCGGTCGTGGTTTCGGGATTGCCAAACATTACCCCAATTTTCATCCGGATCTGATTGATAAAAATCACGGTTGAGCGCGACTTGCTGATGATGCCGGTAAGCTTGCGCAAAGCCTGGCTCATGAGCCTCGCGTGCAGCCCCATGTGCGAATCGCCCATCTCGCCTTCTATCTCGGCTCTCGGGGTAAGCGCCGCCACCGAATCAACCACGATAATATCCACGGCATTGCTTCGCACCAAGGTTTCGACAATATCCAAGGCTTGCTCTCCGGTATCCGGCTGGGAAATCAAAACGTCATCAAGTTTTACCCCGATCTTTTCGGCATAGTCGGGATCCATGGCGTGTTCAGCGTCCACGAACGCTGCTGTCCCGCCCCTCTTTTGCACTTCGGCGATCATATGCATCGCCAAAGTGGTTTTTCCGGAAGACTCGGGTCCAAAAATTTCTATAACCCTGCCTTTGGGGATTCCCCCAACGCCCAAGGCTAAATCCAGAGAAATTGAGCCAGTGGGCCAAGATTCGACATTAAGGGTTCGGGCATCCTTGAGCTTCATAATGGAGCCTTCGCCGAATTTCTGACGAATCTGCTCCACCGCCCCCTCCAGAGCGTGTTTTTTATCGGAGGTTTCAGTCTTTGTTTCTTCGACTATGATACTTTTAGGCATAAATCAAGTATAACAATAGCTTAATACGGAGTAAACCCCCACACCAAAACCCTGGTTTATGGTGTAGGGGTAAATTCTATGTCCTTCACCACCTCTCCCTCTTTTCCCAAAGTTCCCAAATCTTTGCCATCCAGAATCACCCGGGTATTGCCGGCATTCCCAGTGGTAAGCACAATTTTGTCTGACGCTTTGATTGTCTGCCGGGAATTCGGCAGCATGGTCCCGGAATACTTCTCGATTCCGTCTGCTTCCAAATAAATCCAGGTTGCTTGCTCGCCAATCACCACCTCTAGATTCAACCCTGCGGCAAGAGGTGACCCGACAGTAGAGCTCCCGGCAATTTCTTTTTCGTTTAGCACAATGGAACGGCTAACTGCAGATTCTTGCCCAAATTTATTGATGGCTTTAATCACTAACTGATTTGGACCGGGAGCCAAGCTTAAATTTTCCCGAAACTCTCCGTTAGCGTCCGCCACAATCGGCTGATTATTCAAAAACACGGACGACCCGGGTTCCGTTTCGCCCTTCACCAAAAGCAGGCTTGAATTCACGGCCACGTCTCTTTCCGGCGAAAAAACTTCAAGCTTGGGCGGACGATTCAAAGAACTTATCTGAAAATACAAATAGCCCAAACTCAAAAAACCCAAAAGCGCCACAGCCGCAATCGTCAAAGTTTTGGGATTTAGCACAAAGCGTGGAATGGTGATGGGTAATTTCGGCACAGGCTTCTTTAAGGTTTCTACATTGTGAGCGATTTCGTGCTCGGCCGCGAACTGATTAAGCAGAATGTTGACATCTATTCTATAAACGGCAGCCAAGCTTTTCAAAAAACCTTTGATATAAACAGCCGCTGGCAAATCCTGAAAACGGCCTTCTTCGAGAGCTTGTAAATATCTTGGCTGGACCTGTGAAACTTTAGAAATTTCGGAAACCGGCAAACCGGTTCGCTTCCTTAATACCTGCAGATACTCGCCTAGGCTTTCGGTTTTGACTTTTTTGGTGATAAAACTCATATAATTTCATCATTTGTGTATCCGTGGTCAATAAAAACATCCCTCGGCTTGGCCCCGTCTGCCGGCCCGATAATCCCTTTTTCTTCCATCAGATCAAGGAGTCGCGCGGCCCGCGCGTACCCAATCCGCAATCTGCGTTGCAAAAGCGAGGCCGATGCTTTGCCAGCCTGCCGCACCACCTCAACCGCTTGAGAAAGCATATCATCATCAACATCCTCTTCCTCAAATCCTGGCAAGACTGGCCCGACTTTTTGTTTTTCCAAAATTTCTTCCGAATATTCAACATCTCCGGCCTGCTTGTTCACAAAATCAACTGCCACTCTCACTTCTCTTTCAGAGATATATGTGCCCTGAATGCGCTTAGGTTTGCCAAGCTCGGCTGTGACATAAAGCATGTCGCCCGCTCCCAAAAGTTTTTCCGCGCCTGCCACATCCAGGATTGTCCGGGAATCAACTTGCGAAGCCACGGCAAAAGCGATCCGCGCCGTGATGTTGGCTTTGATCAGCCCGGTGATGATGTCGACTGACGGCCGCTGGGTCGCGAGTATCAAATGCACGCCCACGGCTCTGGCCATCTGCGCCAGCCGCACCACGGCGGCTTCCACGTCTGCTTGGGCAACCGCCATGAGATCCGCCAATTCGTCGACGATAATCACGATATAGGGGAGCCTTTCGGCCGCCGCCGCGTTGTATTCGATGATATTGCGCTTTGAGGTTTGAGCCAAAAGACTATAGCGCCTGTCCATTTCTTTGACTGCCCACTTCAAAGCATTAACCGCCTTTTCATAATCAGTTACCACGGGTGTGAGCAGGTGCGGGATGCCGTTATAGAGATTCAGTTCCACTCGTTTGGGATCTATGATAATCAAACGCAACTCCTCCGGCGAATTTCGGTACATAAAACTTATCAAAATGGAATTTATGCAAACGCTTTTGCCCGTGCCAGTGGCGCCGGCGATCAACAGATGCGGCATCTTGGCCAGATCCGCGACTATCGCAGATCCTGAAACATCGCGCCCTAGGCCAAAGGCCAAATTGGATTTGTGATTGATAAATTCCGCGGTTGAAACAATGTCCTTAAGCCTCACGATCGCGGTGGCTTTGTTGGGGATTTCAATCCCCACGAGCGAGCGGCCCGGAATTGGGGCTTCAATGCGGATGGATGGCGCAGCCAAAGCCAAGGCCAAGTCATTTTGCAAAGTAACGATCTGGGAAAGCTTAATGCCTTGGGCCGGCCGCAGGGTGTATTGCGTGACCGTGGGGCCGACATTGACCTCGCCCATTTCCACTTCTATGCCAAAGTCAGACAAAGTTTTTTGAATAATGGCGATATTAGCCTCGATATTGCCGCTGTCCACCGTATTGTGCGAATCCTCGAGCAAATTTATCGGCGGCAGCTGCCAGGTGTCCTTGCGGTATCTGGACGAAACTTCGTAAGCCCTCCGGGGCTTGATACTTTCTTCCGCAATGCTCAATGTTTCATCCTCTGCCATCTCTTCTTTTTCTCCACCTCCCTCGCTCTTAATTTCTCCACCAGACTGGGAGACCTTGAGAATCGAAAACTGTGTGGAGGGCATCTGGTTGATTTTGACGTCAGAACTCAAAGGTTTTTCTTTGATACTTGGCAGAAACTCTTTGGATCGCCTGAACAGGGAAGCTAAATTCAAATTAAAAGTTACGACCAAAGAGACAAGCACAAGGCCGACAAAAATAACAAGCGCCGCCCAAAAATCCAAAAGGCTGTATAAAGGAAAAGAGGCCAGCGCCCCCAAATAGCCTCCGCCCTCGCCAGCCTTGACCAGTTCAAAAGTCAGTTCCGGTTGCCCACGGATAACAATCAGGTGAAATAAGCCGGTCAGAGAAAAAACAAACAAAATACTGCCCAGATAAACCCGAAGATTGGAGACAGGAGGAGGCTCCTCCTGCACTTTGCGCCGACCAGCTAAAAGCAAAGCAATCGCCATCCCCAAAAAAATCAAGGGCGAAACAATCGCGGCCCAGCCGAAAAGAAGACGCAATATCTTGGCAATGATATTTCCCAAAGCCCCCGCCGCATCAAACATCGCAAGAAAAGCCAGAATCGCCAAAAGCAAAAACCCCACGACCAAAACCCCGCGCTTGGTCTGGGGCGAAAGCTCAAGTTTGGGCAATTCCTCGGCTCCGCGATTGCAATTTTTATTTCTTCGCCTGCGGCTCATACCTCATTATTTTAGCACCAACCCAGGACAATTCATAGGCTTGAGTGCAAAAGAATTACGATTAAAGGGTTAATCCTATGCCGGAAACTCTAGCGACTTCATCGATGGCCCTTCTAGAATCAAATAGCTTGCAAGGATGCGTCTTCGCACTTTCGCACCCTTGCCGTTTTTTTTGAGTTCAAAAACCATCCTCAAATCAGCGCGACCGCCTTAATTTAAGGATAAGAAAAAATGCCTTTATGGCGGCACTCTTAATCCTATTTTCTAGATTCTAAATTCTATATTCTATTCTTCCCCTCTGACCTTGACTTTCTTGGTGCGCGATCTCGAAGCTTTTGGCAAAGTCAGAGTCAAAATCCCCTCTTTGATGTCGGCTTCGGCCTTGTCCACGTCTATTTCCACCGGCAACGTGAAAGACCGCGAAAAAGCGCCCCAGTAGCATTCCTGATAAATATAGTCTTTCTCTTTGACTTCTTCTTCCTCTTTTCTCTCCCCGTTAATTGTAACTTCGCTGCCGCTCAAAGTAATATCCAAATCTTCGGGTTTGACACCCGCGATAGTTGATTTGACATAGACATTGTCTTTATCCTGGAAGACGTCAACCGCGAGCTGGCCTTCTTCTTCGGAAGTTTCCTGCAAACCCATATCAGCATCGGTTTCTGCGATTTCGTCTCCGCCTCTGTTAAAGACATTTTTGAGCCACGCCATATTTGTATATTAGTATCGCTCTTACAACATGTCAATTATGGCGCTTGCCGCTCTCTCTGCAGCATCCGGGACGTTGATTCTTTTGAGGTTTTGCTTCAACATCTGGTAGAATTTTTTGTCCAAAAGCAGGCGCTGCATCCACATCCTGATCTCCCTGGGACTCTTGGCCGCAACCGCCACACCGGCTTTCAAAAGATAATCCTGGTTTAGCTCCTCCATGGCCGGCAAGGGATGCGCCAGAATCATGGGCAAATTTTCGGCAATCGCTTGGGAAACCGTTAGCCCTCCCGGTTTGGTGATCAAAATTCTGGCGACAGAAAAAAGCTTTGCGATATTTTCATTGGACCAGTCGCTAAAAACCTTCAAATGCTTTTCTGCCAGACTTTCCAGTTTTTTGGCCAAAACCTTGTCAGTGCCAGTCACGACCACAAGCTCCGTCTCAAGCTCGGATTTAAGAAGCTCCAAAACATCTTCTATTCTTATCCCCCAGCCGTGGCTGCCGCCCATCATTAAAATAATCGGCCTGGTGTGAGAAAGCTTAAAGCCTCTCATAATCTCGCTTTCTTCATAATCTTTGCGAAATTCTTCACTAACCGGCATGCCTGTTACCACAATCCGTTTCGAACTAAAGCCGTATTTCATGACTTCTTCCTTTTGAGCTTCTGTCATTACCAGATACCGATCAACCAGAGAATAAACCCAATAAGGCTGGAAATGATAATCGCTGAATGTTGTTATCAAAAGCCCTCCAAACAAGCCTTCCTTTTTAAAGTAACTCACAAAAGCCGTCGGGGTGGGATGAGTGGTGACAATCAAATCCGGTTTTTCTTGCGAAATCTTTTGCCATAATTTCTTGGCCCTGATTCCGGCAAAAGGAACACGCAAAGGCAATGTCAACTCCAAAAAAACTCTATTGGTGTAAAAAAAACGCCATAGCGCAGGCATTTGCTTGATAATCCAAGTGTAAATTTTGGCAGAGGTCTCGGTCAAAGGCCCTTTGTACATTTCCAGAACATCCAACATCGACAGCTCGATGTCAGGATATTTCGAGAGGGCCTGGGCAATGTTTTCCGCAATCACCTTGTGTCCCAAGCCCACCGAACCAAACATAATAAGGATTTTTTTCATAGGTCACTTAGCTTACAACTGGTTCTCGAGGTCTAAATATGAGAAACATGGTTCCCAATGCCAAACCCAAGCCTCCCAAAATCATAAATAAATTCGAAAGTCCTAGCCGATCCGTTAAAAACCCGAACAAGAAAAGGGTCAGTGCCGCCGAAACTGTCGCAACCATGCCTTGGACGGAAATGATTGTCGCGCGATGCGAGGATTCGATGTGGCGGTTGGAATAAATGCTGACCAGCAGGCGCAACATGCCCAAAAGAAAAGCGTAAAACAGTAATGGTGCAAAACTTATTTTGCCCGTCAAAATCCCGGCAACCCCGACGGATAAGCCGAAAAGCAAAAGGCCGAGATTGAAAATTCTTTGTTCGCCGACATCCTGCATCAATTTAGGAGCAAAAATCCCGCCCAAAGCTTCTCCCAAAAACAAAGCGGGCAGGATAAAGCTGAACTGCCGGATGACAAATCCTCTTTCCATCAAAAACGGCTGGTAGGAATTGGTTAAATTGTACCAGATGGCAAAAGTCAAAGCCATGACCCCAATTGACCACACGATGTATCGATTTGACCTGACTTGTTTGAAACCAGTAGTAATTTGATTTAGGTGTTCTTTGATGGTAAAAGCCCTTTTGGGCTGGGAAGCCTCGTTGAAAAAAAGAACGCTCATACCCCCCAGCAAAAAAGGCAAGGATGAAAAAAGATAAGGATAGCGGAAATGGATTGCAAAAAGCATGGGTCCGACCACACCTGCCAGGGCCGTTCCGACTAGAAACAAAAGCCGTCCCCGGCTCAAAGTTTTGGTATAGAGTTTCTCGTCCTGAAGTCTGTCGTAAAGCATGGCTTCATCCGCGCCGGAGATAAAAGAAAAACCCAGGGCCCACAGAAAAAAGCTCAAAAACAACTGCAGGAAATTTTGGCTAAGCCCGGAAGCGACGGCTCCCAAAGTCAGCACAAAACAGCCAATGGCTACTGATTTTTTCCGCCCCACCAAATCAGCAAAAGCCCCGCTTGGCACTTCAAAAAGGATAAACATTAACATATAAACAGCACCCAGGATAAAAACTTGAGAGTAGGAAAATCCCAAAACTCGCTCAAAAAGCACGGTTGTGCCGTTGGCTAAATAAAAACCGACAAAGAAACAAAACAAATAGTAAATGATAATATCGCGCCTCATCCAAAAATCATCTCAAATATCTCACCAGCGCCCAAAGAAGCAGAATAATCACAATCCCCAAAATAATTTTTTTCATAGATTCATATCCCTTTCTTTTATGAACATTTTGATTGTCTCACCTCCGTCTCGCAATAACTCCATCTGTAATGCCGCCTCTGGCGTGGCCCAACGGAATTCCTTATGCTCTTCGGGGTTGATCCTGACTTCCGGTTTTGTCTCTAAAGGATAATAAAACTTGTGCGAAATGAAATCGTATTCCGGAAACCTGACATAAACCGTCTTCAAGGCCCGAAGTTTGGGTAAACTGATGTCAATGGCGGTTTCCTCTTTGACCTCTCGGACAATTGCCTCAATCATAGTTTCGCCTTCGTGCACTGTCCCTCCTGGGACACTCCATTTGTTGCCGTATGTTTCCTTGTCTTGCCTGAAAAGCAGTAATATCTCCCCGTGATACTCGCAAAAACAAATCACTAAATCAAACTGCGGCTGAAAATCTGGCGGCGGATTTTTATAAATCATATATCTCTTGCCATTGCAAGGAGCGAAGCGACGCGGCAATCTCTGCCGGGATTGCTTCTCCGCCTCTCGACCAGCTCGAGACGGATCGCAAGGGCACTTACTAAATGAATAGTTTTTTCCTGAATTTCCCCAATTCCCCTTTTAATCGCATCCGCAAAATATCGCTCACAAACTCTCCGCCCCAGTATGCACTGGAAGTTATTTCTATAAATTCTTCAAAACTTACATCAAGGACTTCTATACGCTCTCCGCTCTCAAGTCGGGGCTCAGCCATCTTGCTACAATTTCTAGCAATGTAAAAATAAACTCGCCACTGCATCTTGATAACTGGTTCATAGATCTTCAACATCTCCCAATCGCGAGAGACGAGTCCGGCTTCCTCCAAAAGTTCACGCTTAGCGCAAGCCAACGGGCCCTCTCCTTCATCTACACGACCACCCAAAAGGCCGTATTCTCTCTTATGGCCTGGCTGTTCCTCTCGAGTCATCAAAATCCTCCCGTCTCTAGTAGCAATGACCTGTATCGTGTCCGGCCGTTGAATCCTTTCAAAAGTCTTATAGCTTCCGTCAAACATCTTCTGCCGCCACTGCCAGACCTCAAAAATCTCTCCTTTGAAAACTCGCTTGGCTTTTTTGGGAATTTTCATAATTTTACATTAACATAAACAAAAAGCAAAAACAATTACTTCCTCGCCCAACCTAATGAGTCCAAGCAATCAGAACAGCAGGCGATAGAGTGTATCATCGTATTAGCATGGTAATATGCTAATACAAGAATAAAACATCCCTCCGTTATCCCCAGCTCATAAATTTACCGTTTCACAAAAGTTTATTTAGTTTGTCCAAAACCGCCCGCCAGTACCGGCGCATCTTCTCGCGCTTGTGGGCTGATGATAATTTCTCCTGATGAAACCGGATCATGGTTTTGTTGGGCGTATTACGGTGGCGAAAAAGATAGATTTGAACTGTGGAGGGATTCTTAAACGATTTCGGCTACCAAGCCAGCCGCAGTTTTTCGCCAAGTTTGAATGTTCTGATCTCTCCCGTCGTTCCTTCTTTAGTTTTATACTTACGGCCTTTTTGAAAATCCATTTTCCCTATATTCTCCAGCCACAGCTTGCGGCCAGCCGGACTTGTGATCATCTGCCATGCCCGTTTTTGGGAAACGGGAAAAACTTTCTGCACGCCGATTTTAAACCCGGCTTTTTTGGTTTGTCCAACAGCCCTTCTGCCTTTCGCGTATTCATAACCCACCGTCACCGTCTGGCACCACCAGCCTTCGCTCTTCGAGCTACGGCTGGCAGGCCAGCCGTTTTTGATATGGCCTTGGTCATAAAGCAGGCGGGCAATGTCTTTGTGGAGCATTTTTGCCGCGCCTTGCACGTTCAAAAACCTGATCCACTGCTCCCAAGTCCTGCCCGTGGCTTTTTTCACCGCCCGGCTTGAAATTTTATTGATCTTTTCGTACTTGCCCATATGCCTATGGTAATTTTGCAAAATTTTATATGCGGGGAATATCACGCGGCCGCATGCTTTTCCCCATATCTCATTTTAGACCAAATATCTTTCGCAAAAAATCCTCTTCGTCTATTTCCGAAACAGTCAAATAACGAAAATATTTGCGTAAATTCCATTCTTTCAAGAGCTGGTCAAGTTCGCCGGTAACGGGATACGGTGTTATGTAGACACTTTCTTGCAAGGGGAAAAAACCCAAATTTTTTAGCTCCCGCCGCAGATATTCCCGCCATTTTTTAAGCGTTTCGGGCAAATCAAAAATTATCACCCGCCACTGCTTATCCCATTTTTTAAGTTTTAATCTCTCTAACTGCAAATATTTCAAGATGCTAAGCTTCCCTTTAGGCGCTAAATGGAAGAAGGACTGGTTATTTTTCTGCCGTTTGATTACGTATCCCCCTCTTGCCAAGTCTCGCAACTTCAAAAATACACTGCGGTAATCCCAGGGCATTTGATCTTTCCAAGCTATTTCGAGAAATTCGCGGGATGTCAGGGCCTTGGAATCCAATAGCAATCGCAGAATCCTCGTACTGTCCTCGTTGAGTCTCCTTCCTCTTCGCATTTTTTGTGGTCTGGAATTTTTAAATTTCCATGTTTCCCCCCTCTAATCCCATTCTAGGCTTTTTGTGGAAAAAATCAAGCGGCCGCGCGAATTTTCCCTCTTTCCGAGCTGGAATACTGAAAAATTCAGTACGACAAGTACGACAAATATGGATAATAACTACCTTTCATGAAACATTCTCCCCAATTATCAATTTATCCCATAGATCCATACCGGTGGAAAATTTCTCAAAACAAAAGAGATTTTTCGTATTGGCAAGTCTTTGTAAATTTGTTTCATTATTGGAGGCATGTAAGTGAAAAACCTAAAAATGGCGCCGCGATTCGTATGTTGTTTAATAGAGTTGAAAAGTTCATCTTTCATCTCTTTGGGCAAGAACGGTAAACCTGAAATAATCAAATCAGCCTTATTCATTCCATGTTTCTTCAAGATGTCGCCCAACAAATGCGCGCTTTTGTTTTCTACAATTACCCGATCGCCGTATCTGTTTTGCAAAGTTTTTGCATATGATTTTTCAATTTCGATCAGAAGGATCTTTGTGTTTGGCCGGCATCTTTTTAATATCTCTTCAGTTAATACTCCTGTGCCAGGGCCGAGTTCTACAATCGTGTCAATATGAGAAAAATCTACGCCGTGGAGAATAGCTCGGCTGGCAAATTGCGAGCTCGGCATAATCGAGGCGTTTCTTAACGGATTCTTTAAAAAATTTAATCCGAACGAGAAAAAAGTTTTTATTTTGCTTTCCATATCCTCATCCCAATCATTTGTAGAAAAAACTAGCAGACGCGCGAATTGTCTTATAATCGTATTGTCCACGCGCTGATTCATTTTACCCGAAAAAACCGACAAGAGCCAGCGAATATTCGCTGGCTCTCTTTTCAAACTTATTATACCCGGAGAGAGATGCTACGCGTCAAAGTACATATAGAACTCGTAAGGATGGGGGCGCAAGCGAATCTCATCCACTTCTTTCTTGCGCTTGTGAGAAATCCATATGTCAAGAAGATCCCGGGTAAATACATCCCCTTTGAGCAAGAATTCCTGATCCTTCTCAAGCGCGTCTAGGGCTTCCGCAAGGGAGCCTGGAACAGACCTGATTTTTCCCGCTTTCTCTGGCAAAAGCTCGTAGGTGTTTTCTTCCAAAGGCTCGCCCGGATCAATCCGGTTTTGGACCCCGTCCAAACCTGCCATGAGCATTGCCGCAAAAGCCAGGTAAGGATTCGCCGTGCAGTCGGGAGAACGAAACTCGATGCGCCTGGCTTTGGGATTGTCCGTGTACATGGGGATTCGGATGGCGGCGGAACGATTACGCGCTGAATAGACAATATTCACCGGAGCTTCGTAGCCTGGCACTAATCGCTTGTAGGAATTAGTGGTCGGCGCGCAGAAAGCCATGAGCGCGGCCGCGTGCTTGAGAATCCCGCCGATGTAGTATTTGGCAGTCTCGCTCAACAAGGCGTAGCCGCTGCGGTCGTAGAAAAGATTACTGCCGTTTTTCCAGAGAGACTGGTGTGTGTGCATGCCGGAACCATTGTCGCCAAACAGAGGCTTTGGCATAAAGGTCGCCACCAGATTATTTTTCTGGGCGATGTTTTTCACAATGTACTTGTAGGTCAAGCACTGATCGCCCATCTTCGTAAGCGGCGCGTAGCGCATGTCTATTTCGCATTGCCCGGCGCTGGCCACCTCGTGGTGATGCACTTCCACCGCCACACCCGCCTCGATCATGGCCAGAATAATCTCGCTTCTTACGTCCTGCAGTGAATCATGAGGAGGTACGGGGAAATAGCCTTCTTTGTGCCGCAATTTGTAACCCAGGTTCGGCCCTCCGTCCCGGCCGGAATTCCAGATCCCCTCTTGGGAATCTACCGCATAGAAGCCGGCATTGGCGGATTGCCCAAACCGCACGTCATTGAAAAGGAAAAATTCCATCTCCGGCCCCCAATAACTGACGTCCGCAATGCCCGTCTTAACAAGATAGTCTTCCGCCTTCTGGGCCACATAACGCGGGTCCCGTGAATAAGGCAGACGGGTCAGAGGATCGTAGATGTTGCAGATAATACTTAGAGTCGGCACTGTGGGCACCGGATCGACCACGGCAGTGGCGGGATCAAGCACAAGAAGCATGTCTGACTCCTGAATCTCCTGAAAGCCGCGGATGGAGGAACCGTCAAAGCCGATTCCTTCCCGCCAGATTGTTGCGCCCGCTTCCAAAAGTTCAGCGGCCGGAATAGAAAAATGCTGCCACAGCCCGGGCAAATCGGCAAATTTTAAATCGACGATTTTGATGTTGTGTTTTTTGACCAGAGCCGTCACCTGCTCAATTTCCGCTTTATTGCTCTCAAACAGTTCAACTTTTTTTAGGGTACTTATCAATTCCATGTTAGTTTTCTCCCACGGGAATTTCGCTGTAAGCTTTTTCGCCGTGCTGACTAATATCAAGACCGGCTTCTTCTTCCTCGCGGCTCACTCGCAAATCCATAAACAAACTCACGAGTTTCAGAAGAATATAAGAGCCGAAGAAAGCAAAAGCCGCCACAGCCACAACCGCAACCAGCTGGACAACCAACTGGCCGGGATTGCCGTAGAAAAGACCGTTTGCCCCGGCAGGATTAATAGCGGTGCTGGCGAACAAGCCTGTGGCCAATGCGCCCCAGACACCACTTACTCCATGACAGGCAAACACGTCAAGCGAATCATCTAGACTGGTCCTCGCGCGCCAATTCGCCGCAAGATTGGAAATCACTCCAGCCACCAAACCGATGGCAATTGAAGCCGGAATACCGACATAGCCTGATGCCGGCGTAATCGCCACCAAGCCGCACACTGCGCCAATCGAAAACCCGACGGCCGAGGGTTTGCCTTTCTTGATCCAATCTACAATCATCCAGCTGGTGGCCGCCGCGGCCGCGGCAAGATTAGTTACGACCAGAGCGCTAACCGCCAGAGCATTGGCAGCCAAACTGCTTCCGGCATTGAATCCAAACCAGCCAAACCACAAAAGCGCCGCACCTAAAATCACAAAAGGCACGTTGTTGGGCTTAAACTCGGCGACCGGCTCTTTGCCGTTCCGGCGGCCAATTACCAAAGCCGCCGCTACTGCCGAAAGTCCGGCCGAAATGTGCACCACAGTCCCTCCGGCAAAATCCAGCGCTCCCAACTGCCGCAGCCAACCTCCCGGATTCCAGACCCAGTGGGCAATCGGCGCGTAAATCAGAGTTGCCCAAAGCACAATAAACATCAGAAGCGAACGAAACTTAATCCGCTCGGCGAAAGCGCCGATAATCAAGGCCGGAGTGATAGCCGCAAACTTCAGCTGAAAAAAGAAAAAGAGAAGCTCGGGGATAGTGCCGGCATAATCCGCGTTTGGCTCTGCCCCAACATTTTTGAGGACCACGGCAGACAGATTGCCGAAAAAGCCCTTGATGCTCGGCCCAAAGGCTATACTGTAGCTCCACAGCGCCCAAACCAGGCTGACCACGGCAAAGATGGCAAAGCATTGGACAAGGGTCGAGATCAAATTCTTTTTGCGCACGAGTCCGGCGTAAAAAAACCCCAAAGCCGGGGTCATGAGCATCACCAGCGCGGAAGCTGCCGAAACCCAGGCAATGTCTCCTGAATCTAGCATAAATCGTGTCTCCCAAAATTTAATAATAAAAAACTTCCTAACCGTCATTGGCTAAGAAGACCTCTTTGTCTTGTTTCGGCACTTCCTTGTGCTTAATTTTATTTTACTAGCTTGATATGGCCCGTCAACTGGGGATAAGCTAGCGCGCAATTTCCTCTGACAAAATAACCGCCTCGGCTACTTCCCGCAAAGATTTGCGGTTATCCATGCTCTTTTTATGAAGCAGTTTCTGGGCCTCGGCTTCACTTAACCCCTGCCGTTTCATGATAATCCCCTTGGCTTTCTCCACAATTTTGCGGGTTTCCAGAGTTTGTTTCAGTACTCCGGTTTCCGTAATAAGCCTCGCGTTTTCAATGGCGCCTCCAACCTGCCGCGCAATAATTTCCAGAAATCTCACTTTTTCCCTGACAAACTTCCTCTTGCGCCGGTATTGGATATTGATTACGCCAACCACTTTGTCTTTAAACACGATGGGCAGGGAAAGGAAAGCTTCAAATCTGTCCTCGGGCAAGGCATTAAAAAATTTGAACCTTTCATCTTCGTAGGCCTGGGACTCCAAAGCAACGGTGCGCTTATGTTCGGCTACCCAGCCGGTAATACCCTCGCCCCTTCTCAAGGTGATTTTTCCCAACATCTCCCGGTGCGGATTTTGCGAAGCCGCAAGGACTACGTGGTCGTCTTCGACCAAATAAATAAAACAGGAATCAGATTTGCTGTACCCCTGGACAACGCCGATAATGGAGGAAAGCACTTTTTGCAAATCCCAATTATAGCTGATTGTCTCGGCGATCTCCCGCAGAATCTCAAGCTCGGTTTCTTTATTCTTAAGCTTGGCCTTGTAGTAACCAATATCTTTTCTCATATCAATACGGTGGGGGTGGGATTTGAACCCACGGTACTCTTGCGAGCACACCTGATTTCGAGTCAGGCCGATTAAACCACTCTCGCACCCCACCTCTCATTCATTATATCTTTTACTGTTTGATAAGTCATCCGGTGGATTTCGCAAGGGCCGTATCGCAATAAATTTTTTCTGTGAAAATCCGTATCATAACCTTTGTGTTTTTCAAATCCATATGCAGGAAATTTCTGCGCATAATTTTTCATCAAATCATCGCGGTATACTTTAGCCAAAATTGAAGCTGCCGCGATTGAAAGCACCAGAGCGTCCCCGTCAACAATTGTCACTTGCCTGATCTTAAATCTCAAATCATAAATCTTAAATCTCCCATCTATCAAAGCAACCTCTGGGATTATTTTCATATTCTCCACGGCTCGCCGCATCGCGAGCAAAGTCGCCTCGCGGATATTCAGCTCATCAATTTCTTTATGGCTAGCAAGCCCAATCCCGTAATCATCCGCATTTTGCTTTATGAAATCAATCATGGATTCCCGCTTTCGCGCGGACAAGATTTTGGAATCTCTTACCCCATACCACCACTTGGTCTTGCTCCTGTAGCGGCCAATTTTTTCTGGATTTAAAATCACCGCCGCCGAGACCACAGGACCAGCCAGGGGTGCCACTCCCACTTCGTCAATTCCGGCAATCAGGCGGTAGTTTGGCAAAAGTTTGGTTTCAAACGTGTAGGTTGGGGTGATCATGGCTACTTAATTATACGCTTTGCCACCTTTTGACGGAAACTAGAGCTCTTGACTGATTTATAGCACCATGTAGAATAATGTGTGCTTAGCAAGTTTGGTGGGAAGAAACAAACAAAGCCTAAAGGAGGGGCTTATGGCAACTATGTTGATACCTAAGCAGGGGGTCGGGGCCCTCACTCTGGAAGAAAGAATCCAGCAGTTTCGAAGAGATGTTGGACAGGGTCTGACCCCTGAACAAAAAATCCCTCAAGCAGAAGAACTGCTTCACGATCTGCGTGCCGATTACAAAGGCTTACGAACTATCTCTGCTCAAAGGAGCCGAGACCACAGGAAATACATCAAGTTCGTTCTGGCCAGGGCTCGTGAGGCCCAAAACATCCGCTCTAGCAGACGGTAATCACACAAAGGTCAAGTGGGAACGCATTTATACGTATAATCGTTCATTCATATTTTCATCTCTCACTTGGCCTTTTCATTTTGCTCAAAAAATATTATATTATTGAAGCAGCAAGTATTGGCTGCGGGCCGTTAGCTCAGTTGGCTAGAGCGCTTGCATGGCATGCAAGAGGTCACCGGTTCGAATCCGGTACGGTCCATTTTATGCCCCCGTAGTTCAATGGACAGAACAAGAGACTCCTAAGCTCTGGATGGCCGTTCGATTCGGCCCGGGGGTAAAACGGGGATTGGCGCGCGGTAGCGCGTTTATCCTGCCCCGTTAGATATTATTGCGCTGGAATGTTGCTATTATATAGTGTCTTTCGTTTTAGTCGGGGTATTGTAGTATACCGGCAGTACGCGCGTTCATCCCGCACGAATTTCAAAATGATTCATACCATGCTTCCCGGGGCATAGTATACCGGAAGTACGCACGCTTCGGGTGCGTGAAGACTGGGTTCAATTCCCAGTGCCCCGATTGACAATCAAATAGAACATTGCTAAAAGAAAATAATGCCGCGGTAGCTCAGTGGTTTAGAGCGCTGCCCTGAAGAGGCAGGCGTCGGGTGTTCGATTCACCCCCGCGGCACCATGCGGGTGTCGTATAACGGCTATTATGCAACCTTGCCAAGGTTGAGAAGGGGGTTCGACTCCCCTCACCCGCTTTCTTGGGAAACGGAAGACGGGTGAACAACGCCCACACAACATAGAGGGCGAGTGGCGGAACTAGGGATATTTACCCCGCATAGTTGATGCCCGGGTGGCGGAATCGGTATACGCAACGGACTTAAAATCCGTGACCCGAAAGGGTTTGTGGGTTCGAGTCCCACCCCGGGCACCACGTAGGAAAAGTCAATGCCTCGCGGCGCGTTCCGCGCCGCTCGGCGACCAAATTGTACGGAGTTTTCAGGGCAAAAAGAAATTCCCGATTCCGTAAAATATGGTTCGAGCCGATGTTTTTCAGAAATGTTGGCAATTCAGAAAGATTATCTGTCTGTATGAGATTTGCGGCTTGATTAAGGGATAAAACGAACTCGCGAGCCGGTTCGAGCCAAGACAACCCTTTTGTCTCGAAGTCGGTGATTTTCTCATTCAACGACATTTTTTGAGACAACAAACTCTGTTTTTTGGCGGCGTATTCCTCTGTGGATAAAGCGTCTGCTAAATAGACATCGAGTAGTTTTGATAACTTTGTTTCCACGCTCGCTAATTGCTCTTTGAAATTTACCACCTCACTTTGCGCTTGTTGTTTTGCTTGCGTTTCTTCCGTATCCAACGCCGCCAAAACCTTCTCGGTGTCTTGGCTCGATAAAGAAACTTTTTGAAGAAAACTTTTTATTTGCTCTGCTAATGCTTCTTCTCTTAAATAGTGCTTTTCTTGGCATAAACCTTTTTTCTTGGTGCAACGATAATAGTTATGTCCTTTTTGTTGTTCTCCGGTAATGGAGCAACCACATGAGGCACATTTAAGTAAGCCAAGAAAAGCAAAATAATGTTTTCTTACTTCCTGAACTTTGCCGCGTTTCACCATAACCTCTTGGCATTTATCAAAAAGTTTCTTTGAGATTAACGGCTCGTGCCGTCCATCAAAAATTTCCCCCTTCCATTTCATCAGACCCAAGTAGAAAATATTTTGTAGATTTTTTTGTATGTTGGCGATAACCAATGGCTTACCGAGATTGCCGACCAAACCATTTTCCTTACACCAATTTGCGAGAGAATGAAGCGTATATGCTCCGGTGGCATACATTTCAAACATTTTGCGAACTTTCGGTGCTTTCTCGCTATCAACATCAATCCCGCGTGTCTTGGCGTTATTTAGATAGCCAACTGGAGCCCAGCCGGGCCAAGTGCCGTTGCGTATTTTTTGGCGTAGTCCACGCTTCACATTCTCACGTAAATTATCTACAAAATATTTGCTCTGCCCGAAAGCAATGTTCAGCATAAACAAACCTTGCGGTGTCGCTTCAAACCAAAAGGTGGGAAATTTAAGGGACTTAATCAAGCCACGATCAACAAAATAGATAATCTTTCCGCCGTCTACAGAGTTTCTAGCCAATCTATCGGGGTGCCATGAGATTATTCCATCTGCCTTTCCCGATTCGAGAATTGCCAACATTTCTGCGAATTTAATTCGGCCAGGTTCTTTGGCA
>CAYNFS010000005.1:0-11935 GCA_964396685.1 uncultured Candidatus Saccharibacteria bacterium
TTCGGCTCACTTGCGTCAGGATTATTGGGGGACGAGCAAAACATCTTGGACGCGGTTTTGAGCTGAACGTGGATTTCTAGGCCGATGATTGGTTCGTAATCCATGGCGTAAAATTACAAATTACAAGCACCAAGTCACAAACAATATCAAAATAACAATTACTAAATTCGAAACTGTTTTGGATTTGTGATTTTGGTCATTGGGGATTATTTGTGGTTTGTCATTTGGAATTTGGAATTTCTTCAAAAACCTTTTGGCTTTTGAAGGTGCCACTCTGTCGCCTGCTGATACGCATATCCGACCCGGAAAATCTTCTCCTCGCCCCATTGCGGCCCTATAATCTGTAATCCGACCGGGAGCTCAACTTTTTCCCTATCCTTTGGTTTGCCAAAGCCGCAGGGAATGGACAGCGCCGGCAAGCCAGCTAGGGCTCCGGGGATATTTAACTGATCAGCAATATATCCGAAAAGCGGATTATCCGCCGCTCCGCCGATTTTTATCGCCACATTGGGAGTAGATGGACAAAGTAGCACATCAACCTTTTTAAAAACTTCAGCAAATTCGTTGACAATCAAACGTCTTACTTTCTGGGCATGCAAATAATACTTGTCGCGATAACCAGCAGAGAGGGCGTAAGCCCCGGTCATAATTCTGCGCTTGGCTTCGTTGCCAAAGCCCTCGCCCCGGCTTTTGCTGTAAATCTCAAAGAGGTCCCGCGCTTCTTTAGTGACGTGTCCGTAGCGGATACCGTCGTATCGTGAAAGATTTGAGCTGATCTCCGAAGGGGTAACTATCGCATATACCATCGCACCGTATCCTGTAAGCGGCAATGAGACATGAATTACTTTGGCTCCAAGCTCTCGAATTTTATTGATAGCCTCTTTTACCCGCGACTCAACGTCTCGCTCTATACCTTCTACAAAATACTCTTTGGGAACGCCGATCCTTAAACCATTAAAACTTTTGTCTAATAACTCCGGCCAATCCTCCACCGGGGTTTTTGAAGCTGTGGAATCTTTTGGATCGTGTCCGGAAATTACTTGAGCCACCAGAGAAGTGTCCTCTATGTTTCTTGCAAGCGTCCCCATCGTGTCTGTTGAAGAAGTCATTGAAATAACGCCGTAGCGGGGAACTCTGCCGTATGTCGGTTTCCATCCCGAAACCCCGCAAAGACTTGCCGGGTTTCTGATGGAGCCCCCCGTATCTGTCCCGAGCGCAAAAGGTGCTAGTCCTGCAGCAACCGCCGTTGCACTTCCTCCCGAAGATCCTCCCGGAATTCTGTTCAAATCCCAGGGATTATGAGTAACGCCGAAATAAGAAGTTTCAGTGGAGCCGCCATGGGCAAATTGGTCAGTATTGGTTTTCCCCAGCATTACCGCCTTTTGTTTCTTTAATCTCTCTATAACTGTCGCGTCATAGACAGGAACATAGTTTTCCAAAATTTTCGATGCCGCCGTTGTTTTGATACCTTTGGTGTTATACATATCCTTCGCGGCATACGGAATCCCGGTCAAAAGATCCGTCTCTCCTGCCGCAATCGCCTCATCCGCCTCTTTGGCCTGTTTTAGCGCCTCTTCTTCCGTGACGGTGATAAAAGCGTTTAACTGCTTGTCAAACTTTTTAATGCGCTCCAAAAAAAATCTGGCCAGCTCCACCGCCGATATCTCTTTTTTATCCAGAGCGCCTCGCAGCTCTTTGATTGTGGCAAAGGCAAAATCCATAGCTTTACAAATATTCGTAAATTCGTACTGATTCGTTATTCGTAAAATTCAAAATACTTTCTTCACCTTAATAAGCCTCCCCTGCTTTTCCGGCGCGTTTTTCAAAATCTCATCCGCAAGCGGCGATTTCTCGGCTACATCTTCCCGAAAAACATTTTCCAATCCGGTCACCTGCGCCAAAGGCTCAACGTCGGTGGTATCCACGATTTTGAGGACTTCAATATAGCCCAAAATGGCATTTAAATCCGAACGGAAACGGGTAAGTTCCTCGGGCTTTAAATCAATGCGGGCAAGATGAGCAATGTGCTTGAGTTCGTCTAGTGTGATTGACATAAAGTTATGATACTATACAATGAACTTGTAAGGCAATTATTAACAAATTCTAATTGACCTAATTTCTAAACAAACCCCCACTCTTTCTCCCCCTTGCTAAGGGGGAGAAGAAGAGGGGGTAGAATTTCCGACAAATTGGAAATTGGTCATTGATTAGGAATTAGAAATTAGATAATTAGGAATTTGAAACATGGCAATATCAACCATATTTTTGATAATTTTGGCTCTGTTTGTAATCTGGCTCATTGCCACATACAACTCCCTCATCCGCTCGCGAAACCAAGTTGACGAAGCGTGGAGCGATATTGAAGTTCAGCTTAAGAGACGTTATGATCTGATTCCTAACTTGGTTAGCACTGTGAAAGGGTACGCGGCTCACGAGAGAGGAGTTTTTGAGAAAGTGACTGAAGCCAGAACCCGCGCCATGGGTGCCCAAAGTCCGCATGACAAACTGGCCGCGGAAAATATGCTCACCGGCGCTTTGAAATCCCTTTTTGCTGTCGCGGAAAATTATCCGGATCTTAAGGCTAACCAGAACTTTTTAAGTTTGCAAGGCGATCTCACTGACACTGAAAACAAAATCCAAGCATCCCGGCGCTTCTATAACGGCACGGTTCGCGACTTCAATACCAAACTACAAGTCTTTCCGACCAACATGATCGCCGGAATGCTCAATTTCAAAGCTCGTGAATTTTTTGACATTGACGAGTCCGGCCCCGAGGGCCAACCGGTTGAAGTAAGGTTTTAACTTATAGCTGATAGCTTATGGGATTGAACCTAAAAGCTAAAACCTAATCCCTATAAGCTTATGCCTATCGTCTACGACCACATTTCCTCCAACAAAACCAAAACCGCCGTTCTGCTCGGCGTGTTTTTGGTTTTAATCATTTTGCTTGGCTTCGCTTTCTCCCAAGCATACCAGGCGCCTGAAATTCTCTATTTCGCGGTTGGTTTCTCTGTTCTCTATTCGCTAATCTCTTACTATTTCAGCGCTAATATTACCCTTGCCATTTCCCGCGCAAAGCCTGTTGGTCCTCAAAATGCTCCAGAGCTTTATAGACTTGTCGAAAATCTGGCAATTGCAGCCGGCCTTCCCGCACCGAAAATCTATGTCATAGATGACACGGCAACAAACGCTTTTGCCACAGGAAGAAACCCCAAAAATGCAGTTATCGTATTTACCACAGGAATTTTGCAGAAACTTAACAAAACCGAACTTGAGGGAGTTGTCGCGCATGAACTTTCACACATCGGCAATTATGACATCAGGCTCATGACGCTTGTGGTCGTGCTGGTCGGGGTTTTAACTCTGCTTGCTGACTGGTTTTTGCGCTTTTCATTTATGAGCGGTCGCTCGCGCGAGCGAAACCAAGCGCAGGCGATATTTATGATTGCCGGAATAGTTTTGGCTCTCCTCTCCCCTCTCATTGCCACGCTTATCCAGCTTGCCATCTCCCGAAAACGCGAATATCTGGCTGATGCCTCGGGCGTGCTTTTGACCCGCTATCCGGAGGGACTCGCCTCCGCGCTTGAAAAAATCTCCAAAGACACCGAACCTTTGGAAGCGGCCAACAAGGCCACCGCCCATTTGTATATTGCCAATCCGCTCAAAAACCGCCACGGCGGGGTCGGGTGGTTTGCCGGAATTTTCAACACCCACCCGCCGGTGGAGGAGAGGATTAAGAGGTTGAGAGGGATGGGAGGATAATCGTCATTGCGACCCCGACGTAATGTCGGGGGAAGCAATCTCTGATTAGATTGCTTCGGTCGTTTCACTCCCTCGCAATGACGTTAAAAATGTTTGTCATTGCGAGGAGCGGAGCGACGAAGCAATCTCACGAATCACTTCATTCCTAAATCCCCTGCCCTGCAAACTCCGCGCAAGTTTTTCCCAAGTCTGCTCATTGCGTTTTTTTCCGCCAGAGGCGGATCCGCCTCTGGCGGATTGCTTGCCGATAAATCGGCGCGCTACAGCGATCTCGTCCTCAAAGGTAAAAAATTCTGACAGCGCCTCCTCGGCAATCTCGGAGGGGATTTTACGCGCCAGAAGCTTGGCTTTGATGCCGTAGTAACCAAAATTTTTGTACCGCTTGAGATTGTCCACAAAAATTTCGGCAAACCGCTTATCGTCAAGAAATTTAAGCTCTTCAAGACGATGCAAAACCGGCCGGATGTCGCGGTCTTTGAAACCGCGGCTTCGAAGCTTGCGGTATAATTCGCCGGTTGTGTGCAACCTGATAGACAATAATTTTACGGCCTTGTCGTAAACCGCCTGCCTTATCCCTTCATTTGTATCATTAGTATACATTCGTATATTGGTATCGAATCGTGATATAATCATACCATGACGAATCTTTTGAGTGAAAAATTTTCAACGCGGGCCAAGAGTGCCTTGAAAGAAGCCCAAGCGGTCTCCCAAGAACTGCGCCATCCGTACATCGGCACCGAACACCTGCTTTTTGGGATCGTCAGCGAAATCAGCTCGTTTGCTTCCGAGGTGCTTCTCAAAAACCGCCTCTCCAAAGAGGCGCTCAAGCTAGAGCTCTTGCGCGGATTAACTATTGCGCAAAATCCGGAAGGAAAACCCTGGCAGCCCCAGCTGTCGCAAGATCTGCGCTCGACCTTGGAGAAAGCCGCCGTTATCGCAAGCAAATACGAATATCAGTTTATTGGCACGGAGCACTTTCTATTCGGCATTGTGGATGAGGAAGACAACCAAGCCCAGAAAATCATGAGGAGGCTACGCATCGAACCCAAAGAAATCCGCAAAAATCTTCTTAAAATCTTTGAAAATGTTTCCAAATTTCCGGAACTTGGCTCCTTCCGCGAGATCCATAAAGAGATCGATGAGCCGACTCTGTCTTCGTCCTCGGCTTTGGAGTATTTTACGATAGACCTGACAGGGCGCGCCAAAAAAGGATTGATTGACCCACTAATAGGCCGCGAAAAAGAAGTGGAAAGATTAATCTCTATCTTGAACCGCCGCACCAAAAACAACCCCGTGCTGATCGGGGATCCGGGAGTCGGCAAAACCGCCATTGTGGAAGGGCTGGCTTTGGCGATCAGGAATCGCAACGTCCCCGACAGTCTTTTGGGCAAAAAAGTTTTAGCTTTGGATCTAGCGCTTCTGGTTGCCGGAAGCATGTTTCGAGGCGAGTTTGAAAACCGCCTCAAACAAATCATCGAGGAAGTCAAGGAATCAGGCGATATCATTTTATTCATTGACGAACTTCACAATGTGGTAGGCGCGGGCTCTACCACTGGCAGTCTGGATGCGGCAAATATCTTAAAGCCGTCACTTGCCCGTGGCGAGCTTCGGGCAATCGGCGCTACTACCCTCCAAGAATACAAAAAATACATTGAGCCGGACGCGGCCCTCGAGCGGCGCTTCCAGCCAATTATTATCAAAGAGCCGACCGAGTACGAGGCCTTGGAAATTTTGAAGGGGCTTAGGCCGTACTATGAGGCTCATCACGAAGTGGAAATTACCGAGGATTCTTTGGAGGCGGCGGTCAAACTCTCCACGCGCTATATAACAGACAGATTTTTGCCGGACAAGGCAATAGATCTTGTGGATGAAACCGCGGCCTACCACAAGATAACCGCTGCAGGCAACAAGGAAGGCACATCGTTCAAAAAAGTAGAACGGGACATGGCCGACCTCTTTGACCAAAAAAGGCAGGCGGTCTTCTCCCGCGATTTCAAAACCGCCAAAATTTTGCGGCAGAAAGAAAATGAGCTCATATACTTCAAAGAAAAAATGCTGCAAAGCCTTCAAACCCAAAAAAACTATACCCTCAAAATCACCAGCACTCACATCGCCGAGACGGTGGCGCGAATTACGGGAATCCCCCTGCAAACGCTTCTGCGCAAGGAAGCCCAGAAGCTTCTCAATCTGGAGAAACGCTTGCAAAAGCAAATCGTAAGCCAAACGCACGTGCTCAAGGAGATAGCCTCCGCCGTGCGCCGCGCAAGAGCGGGACTTGCTCCGCAAAACCGCCCCCTTGCCACTTTTATGTTTTTAGGGCCTTCCGGGGTGGGCAAAACTTTAGTTGGGAAGCTTTTGGCCAAAGAGGTGTTTGAGTCGGAACAGGCGCTCTTGAGAATTGACATGTCGGAAATGATGGAGCGGCACAATGTCGCGCGCTTGATTGGCGCTCCGGCCGGTTATATCGGGTACGAAGAGGGCGGAAGGCTTACGGAGTCCGTCAAACGCCGCCCCTATGCCGTCATACTTTTTGACGAAATTGAAAAAGCCCATCCGGACGTTTTGAACATCCTCCTGCAAATTTTGGAAGAAGGAGAGCTCACTGACGCCGCAGGAAAAAAAATCAGTTTCAGAAACACCATTATTATCCTGACTTCAAACATCGGCCTTTCCTCCCTGAACCAATGGGCCAAAAGTTTTGGTTTCAGCCCCGAACGCAAAGAAAACGGCCCCGAACTTTTGGACGAGGCAATCATCAAACAGCAAGTCCAAACTAAAGTGCGCGAGCACTTCCGGCCGGAATTTGTAAACCGCATTGACAAAATTTTGGTCTTTCATCCTTTGACAAAAGAGGATATCCAAAAAATCGTCAAACTGGAGCTTCAAAAATTGCAAGAACAGCTTGCGGCGCAAAACCTCAAACTCACCACCTCTTCTGCGGCCATCAAAGACCTCACCGCAAAAAGTTTTGACCAGAGCCAGGGGGCAAGGCTCGTGCGGAAAAATATCCAGGATTTCGCGGAAGACCTGATTGCCCAGGAAATCCTCCACGGAAAAATAAAACCGGGTCAAGAAATAAAACTTGACGTCAAAAAAGGGCAAATCAAGCTGGCGTGAAAGATCTGGTACTTGACCTTATCTTCCCCAAATTTTGCCAAGGCTGCAGACTTGAGGGGATTTATTTGTGCCTGCCCTGTCAAAATAAAATCCGGAATCCGCCAGAACTCTGCCCGGTCTGCAAGAGACCTTCTCTGCTTGGCCAAGTGCATCCCGACTGCGGCTCCTCAAGCATGGCGCTCAAAGCCCTCATGGTAGCCGCCGAATACGAGCAGGAAAGTATCAGAAGCCTCGTCTGGCATCTCAAATACAATTATGTCAAAGACATTGCGCAAATCCTGGCACTGCTTCTTGCGGATTATCTTATAAAACGCGATCTTTTGAATTATTTTGCGAGTGCCGCTGTAATTCCCGTCCCTCTGCATAAAAGGCGTCTGCGCCTGCGGGGATTTAATCAGGCGGAGCTTGTCGCACAAGATCTTGCCAAACTAACTGGATTGGAATACACGCCAATTTTACAAAGAACCAAAAATACGAAAAGCCAGGTGGATCTGCCCAGAGAAGAAAGGCTAAAAAATCTGGAAGGCGCATTTTCTGCCGCTCCTGCCCCGTCTTTGGGCGAACGCAAAATCATTCTGATTGACGATGTGTCGACCACCGGCGCAACGCTCAACGAGTGCGCCAAAGTTTTGCGCAGACAAAGTGTCGCCGAAATCTGGGGGTTGGTGGTAGCGAGGAATTAAAGTAAATCAAAAACGGAAGGGGCGGGATTCGAACCCGCGAGGGGTCTTTTTAGGACCCCGCAGTTTAGCAAACTGCTGGTTTAAGCCACTCACCCACCCTTCCCCTAAACTCACAATTATCATAACACGCTCAAGTAAAAAAACAATAAGGCCGGCTCCGAGAGAACGCTGGGGTCCCGGAACCGGCCTTTCCCCTACCCCGAAGGACGGAAGTTCACCATGCCCCTCCTCGGAGGGACAATTTGAACTCGTGTTGGGATAGAGGTCTCTTCAGCACTGGGTTCATCTTTCACCCTTCTTGCCAGCCGTTGGGTGATAACAGCCGACAATTTTGGTTAAGACTTCCCTCCAGTGAGAAGTTCTCGACCATTCCCAGCCCGCTTCGGGCTGGGGAAGATCAACTTCGTGCTGAAGCTAAAATGAAATCGGTGCGGAGCGGGCCACCTCCTGCTGACCCGACTTTCTTTCCAGTCTTGCCTGGCAGGCCGCGCAGAACCGGGCCCACGGAACCGCGTTGAGGCGGGAAGCAGGGATCTCCTCGCCACAATTCAGGCAAATCCCGTAGGAACCGACATTGATTCGTACAAGCGCCTCGTCCACCATTCGGAGAATTATGGAATGACTATTCCCTCTATGATGGACAATTTCCCTCTCCTCACCGAGAGGGATGAGGTCAATCGCGTCCCTCGTTTCTATGCAGGCTTCGCCGATCTGCCTGCATGAGACAACATCTTGTCCGAGCTCCCGTCGAAGCTCGGCCTGTTTGGCCAGGAGGCGTTTCTTCATTTCGTCGATGAGCTCATCCATTTTCGCCTCCTCAAGCAACTGTAGCGATCCGGTTGGACAGTGACACGGATCGGGCCAAAAATGGCTCGGCCAGGTACTGGAAAGGAACAAAAGCGAGAACGGGTCTTTCGGGTGGTTGATTTTCAGTGACCAAGACCACGCCCCAAGCATGGTCCTGGTAACCTACGCCAAAAGCGTATACTCCGACGAGAAGTCCGACGGAGTCTGGCGGCAGGCATCTGCGGATTTCTCTTTCGAGCCGAACGTGTACGGCTGGAGAGATAATCCGAAGGGCGGACTGTGTGATCCGTAACAGATCGTCCAGTCTGCGAACAAAGCGTTTACCGTTCGGCGGGTTTCCGTTGCAGCAGCAAAGCCTCGCACTTGAGAGTCTGAAAAAACCCGCACCAGAGACGGTTCGGTATCGCCAGAACTCCCAATTATCAGTCGAGGACGGATCCACGAGACTGACTTCGGTTCCGGCGAGATTTATGCTGTCTGCCCGGTCCAACAAGGCGCGTCTTAGCGCCGGCTGGTTCCCGAGGTTTATTCTGCAATCCTGATTCGTCTTCTTCATCTTCATCAAATTCCTCTTGTTTTCCTCTTGTTCTTGGTTCTTGATTTGGGGGGAAGTGCTGGTGCCAAGGAGGGGAAAAACCCATACACCATCCGCTACAACAGGCGAAGTGGTGTGCGGGTAAATGCGAGACGGCCCTCGCACCTTTCTGTCCTCCTTGCACTTCGGAAACTGCTGGCCGCAGTATAGAAAAGAAGAAGGGATTTGTCAAATCAATGTAGAATCAAAAGTTTTACCACTCCCCTTAAGGTAAGGGGAGAAAGGGAGGGGTTATGATGACGAAATATGTCTCATAACTCACCCTATCCCTCTCTTACCTTAAGAGAGGGTACTATATTTTTGGCGCGCTAACGTCATCTTTCTTTCTCCCCCGCCTTGTGGCATAATTTAGGAAACAAAATCAGCCTTATCCCGTCTTTATTATTGAACCATTTATCGTGGTTTCGCCTCAAAGCCAAAACGAAGAACTGCTCAAACTGATCCGAAAGGCTGTAAGCGGAGACGGTGCCGCGTTCGGCCAAATTTACAATATATACGCGGAAAAAGTCTACCGGTTTATCTTCTATCGGGTCAATCACCGCGAGACCGCCGAAGACCTGGTGGCCGAAGTTTTTGTGAGAGTCTTAGACAAACTTCCGGCAATCAAAAGGTCAGAGGCTTTCGCGGGCTGGCTTTTCCAAATAGCAAGAAACCTCGTAATTGACTACTACCGCAGCCGCCGGCCGCAAATAGACCTTCTGGAACTCGAAAACATCCTTGAATATGAAGACAACCTTGTAGACCGGGCCAATCTCGGGTTTGACCAGCAAGTGTTTCTCACAGCTTTGAAAAAATTGTCCCCTGATCAGCAAGTGGTGATAAAGCTCAAATTTATTGACGAATTAGAAAATCACGAGATTGCCAAAGTTTTGGACAAATCCGAAGGAGCGATCCGGGTAATCCAGCACCGGGCCATCGCGGAACTTAAAAAACTTCTAAACAAGCATGACTGATGAAAAATTTGTGAGTTTTTTGAGCGATTCGTTTTTACATCTTCCCCGAAAGAGCATTCCGGCATTTCGGCCAGATTTGGTTTGGCTCAAAATCAAACCGCGACTGCGGGAAGCCGTCCCTCCCAAATCCTCCTGGCTTTCCGACTTTGTGTTTTTGCGGCTCAAGCTAAGCCGCGGCCTAGCGACGCTGGCAATTATCGTGCTTCTCGTCAGCCTCGTGCGCGGCTCGGCCCAGGCTCTTCCCGGCCAAACCTTGTATCCGGTAAAGAAAGCAGCCGAGCAAGTGGAGAAAGTTTTGGCCGTCAATGATGAAGCCAAAGTCAAAGTCGGCATCAAACACGCCAAACGGCGGCTTACAGAGGTCCAAATACTGATTGCGACAAACAAAGAGCCGCAGATAGTCGCGCGAACTGTAGAGGCATTGACCAAAACCACTATCAGCACGGCCGCGGTTTCTGCCGAGAAGCCGGAGCTGGCCACCCAAGTGGTTGAACTGGCCAATCACGAAGAGCAGATCTTAGGATCGGTCTCGCAGGAAGCTTCAGGCGAAATCAAAGAAGCTTTAGAAAAAGCAATAATTATAGCCAAAGAATCGGCAAACAGCCTGCAAGTTTCCGGACAGCCCGAAGAAGAGGTTCAAGGAGCGTCTGAAACAAACGTTACAGAAGAGGCCACAACAACCGAAACAACAACTGCCGGCAAACCCAAGCCCAAAGACAGCCTTTTGCAGTCAGATATCCAAATCCACGATGTGATTCAAGGCGAAGGGGGCGAAACAGATAATCCTCCGGAGTCCGAAATCCTGCCCGAACCAAACTAAAAACCGCTCCTCAAAGCTTCGAGGGCGGTTTTTAGATTTGCTCTCCTACCATCCCAGCGCTTTTATCACCTCATCTGCCGAGTTATAGGTGCCTCCAGGCAAGCTGTCACTGAACTCTTTTTTGTCGGCCTCGGAGAAATCCGAGAGATTATTGCAGGCTTTTTTGAGGTCCTCTGCGGACGCAGGATAGCTAATGTGATTCTTAAGATGCGCAATCGTGCCTTCTTTGTTTTGCATGACTTCTCACCCCCTTTCGCCAAAGTTATTAAAAGTCGCTAAATACCCCCGGCAGGAATCGAACCTGCACCATGGGCTCCGCAAGCCCACATTCTATCCATTGAACTACGGGGGCAAGTATCTAAAACTTGAGTTTGCGCGCGAGCTTGTCAGCCACTCCTTCTTCTTTATCCAGGTCCTCGGGCAGGTATTCTAGCAAAAATTTGCGGATTTTGACAGGATCTTCCGATCCCAGCTGTAGCGTAAGATTGCGGTTTAAGTAAGCCGTAGTTTCAAAATTCAGGGTTTTGACCTCCGGCGGCTCATAGACAATCCAGAAACTTTTGATTTGGCTATAAGGAAGCTTGAGCTCCCCGACTTTTATGCCGTAAGAATCTAGTTCAATGCGAACGGTCTTGGGCTTGGCTCTGGCGAAATAGAACATCAGCCCCAAAAGGCAGAAAAAAAGCACTGCCGTCAAAAAATCTTTCTGGGATAAAAAGTAGACAATCAATGCGGCCCCTAGGGCGGTCATGATAATAAACCAAGCCTTGCTTTTTGGGTAATGGATAAACTCTGGAGCAGACCAGGATATTTGTTTTTCCATAGATTATATTTTACCACAATTATTGTTTTGTGGATAATTTTGGGATATAATTTGAGATAAGGTGGGGTCGCATAGTGGTTTAGTGCACCGGTCTTGTCCGCCTACATTTTAATCAATTCAGGGCGGAGGGGTGCCGGAGTGGTTGAACGGGACGGTCTTGAAAACCGTTATATCCGAAAGGATATCGCGAGTTCGAATCTCGCCCCCTCCGCCTTGAATTAAATTACGGCGGATCCGCCGCAGCTTTGATTAAGCGGAGGCGGAAAAACCAGCGCCCCGCAAGGGGCTTGTGGGTTCGAGTCCCACCCCTTCCGTTTTCCAAAAATTTTGGTGAGGGGTAAAAATCTCGCCCCACCGTTTTGAAACCTATGACCA
>CAYNFS010000005.1:12035-62422 GCA_964396685.1 uncultured Candidatus Saccharibacteria bacterium
AAAAATTTTGGTGAGGGGTAAAAATCTCGCCCCACCGTTTTGAAACCTATGACCATAGAAGAGATTGAAAAAGAGAAATAAGTTATTATTTCCCAAATAGAGAAATATGTTCCCTTGAAGAATTTGACGAGATAGGAAAACTCTCGCGGGTAGCCGAGGCTCTTTCGGAAAAAGGCGGATTTAGCGACGGGGAGGTTGCCAAAATCATGTACGGCAATGTGGAGAGAATTGTAAAGCAGCTCTAAAACAGCTCGCCTTCCCCAGGGAATGTGAGCTGTATTTTTTTCTTGACTTCCAAATCAAGTTTCGAATATGATAGAAACGAGGAAAAATTAAGGGGTTAAAAAACGAAACCAAGAACTGGTTTCAACCTCTCCTTTTGTTCCTCCCCTCGCCAGGGGAGGAGGGTACATACTGGGATGCTAAAAAAAGAGATAATTTGGCGGGAAATACTGAATAAATGCTTTGCGGAGGGTATTTTGCGGTTTACCCAAAAAGAACTGGCATCCGGCTTGAAAGTTTCACTCTCCACAGTGAATAACGCACTCGCGCTGCCTCGCGCATCGGGTGCCATTGAGGTTGGGGGGCGAAATTTTCGCGTCAGAGACAAGGAGAAATTCTTGCTACTTTGGGCATCGCACAGGCGCTTGCTGAAAGAAATTATTTATCAAACCCGGGTTGATGCGAGGGCTTTGGACATTGAAGGACTGGCGCCTCCCGGTATTGTTTATGGAGCGTACAGCGCTTTTGTGAAAAAATACACGATAGCACCGGCTGATTATGACGCGGTTTACATTTACGCAACCGGAGCAATTTTAGCGGAACTAAAAAAACGGTTTCCCGCCAAAAAAGGCTCGCCGAATTTATTTGTTCTCAAAGCCGACCCGCTTTTGAAAAATTACGGAGCAACCACCCCGGATGTTCAAACTTTCGCAGACCTGTGGAATCTGCCGCAGTGGTATGCGAAAGATTTTTTGAAGGAATTGCGGGTAAAGTTGGGACTGGATGCCGGATCAAGCCCGGCATAACAGAAAATAACGTGAAAAAATCTGAAAAAATTGCATGCTTTTTCTCAATGACGCGGTTGTGAAACTCCATCTGGTGACAGAGAAGGCCGCGGAGGCCTTGAAACATCTTGGCATTGCCACAATTCGCGATTTGCTTGCTTACTACCCGCGCGACTGGCAGGATTTATCGGATATCAAAACAGTCTCGCAAGTGAAACCCAATGAAAAAATAAATCTCAAAGTCAAAATAAAAAAGTTTTCCCAGCACCGCTCACCTTACCGCCGCATGCATTTAACCCAAGCCCTTCTGGAAGATCACACGGGCAATATCCTGGCGGTTTGGTTTAACCAGCCTTTTTTGAAAAACGTGCTCAAAGAAGGAAAAGAGTATTATATGTCGGGAAAAACCCAAGTATATGAAACTCTCCAATTGCAAAATCCAACATTTGAACTTGTAAAAACTGATACCATTCATACGGCTGGCATAGTGCCGGTGTATGAGCTCACGGAAGGCCTTACCCTCAAGCAAATTCGCTACTTTTTGAAGCAAGCCTTGATTTGCCTGCCCCAATTTCAAGACGCTATCCCCCCGGCCTTGCAAAAAAAATTAAAGCTCGTCTCCTGCCAGGAGGCGCTTAAAAATCTGCATTTTCCGAAAAATGCCACGTTTTTGGAGGAGGCCAAAAAACGGCTTGCTTTCGAGGAGCTTTTTTTGTTTCAGTTGGCGCTTTTGTCGTTCAAAAAGAAAATCAAAACCCTGCCCGCTCTACCCATCCCTTTTGAAAAAAAACTGGTGCAGGATTTCGTAAAAAACTTGCCTTTCAAACTTACCGCCGCGCAACGGCTTGCGGCTTGGGAAATCTTGCGGGATTTAAGCCGCCCTCATCCCATGAACCGGCTCCTTGAGGGCGAGGTCGGTTCCGGCAAGACGGTTGTAGCCGGGCTTGCTATGCTTGAAGTGGCTCACGCCGGCTATCAGTCAGTACTGCTTGCCCCGACGGAAATTTTGGCCTGGCAGCATTACGAGACGTTGAAAAACTTGTTTCAAAACAGCGATTTGGAAATTGCCTTGCTGACGAGGTCGCATAAGACTTTTGTAAATTCTGTCATTGCGAGGCAAGAAGTGACGAAGCAATCTCAGGGAATTAGAGATCGCTTCGCTAACGCTCGCGATGACAATATCTTGTTAAATAAAATCTCCGCCGGCCAAATCAAAATCATCATCGGCACGCATGCGCTGCTTCAAGAACATGTCAAGTTTCAAAAAATCGGCCTGCTGGTGGTGGACGAACAGCACCGCTTCGGCGTCTCCCAGCGAGCCAAGCTCGCCGGGCACGGATCATCACAGATGAACAAGCAGATTAATGCAGATAAAAGATTGCTGTATGAAGATATTACTTACAAAATCCGCGCTGCTTTATTTAACGTTTATAACACACTCGGCCCTGGTCATAAGGAAAACATATACCATAAAGCTCTGATTGAGGAACTTCGTAATCAACAATTAAAATTTGACACCGAAAAAAACATAGCCATTGAGTATCTTGGAAAAAAAGTTGGTGATTACAAACCAGACTTTATAATAGAAAACAAAATCTTGCTTGAAATAAAAGCTCTGCCTTTTTTGGGTCAATTAGAAAAAAAACAGATTTGGAGTTGCTTAAAAGGATCTAACTTTAAACTGGCACTTCTGGTCAATTTTGGAAGCAGAGAATTGGAGATTAAGCGAATCATTTATGACAAAGATTATCAGCTTTCATCGGTGCCATATCCGGGTGAATCCGTGTTAGAGGTGCCACACCTCTTGTCTATGACCGCGACACCCATCCCCCGCACTCTGGCCCTGGCTTTTTACGGGGATCTGGACATCTCGGAGCTTAAAGAACTGCCCCGTGGGCGCAAAAAGGTCATCACCCGGCTGGTTGAGCCCGACAAAAGAGCGGTCGTTTATGAATGGATCAGAAAACATCTTACTACCGGCAGACAGATGTATGTGGTAACGCCTTTGATCGGAGAAATGGAGATAACGAAAGCGAACTCCCCTCCCTCTCCCCTCTTTGGAAAAGAGGGGCAGGGGGAGTTCTCAATCAAAGCGGCAGTTATTGAACTCGAAAACCTCAAAAAAATCTTTCCCGAATTTACAATCGGTCTCCTTCACGGCCAACTCAAGGGAGAAGAAAAAAAGCGCGTCATGGAAGACTTCAAGGTCGGCAAAATCCAGACCCTAGTTTCCACTTCAGTAATAGAGGTAGGAGTGGATGTGCCGAATGCCGCAATTATGATTATCGAAAACGCCGAGCGTTTCGGTCTTTCCCAACTCCACCAGCTGCGCGGCCGGGTCGGCCGCTCTGACCTGCAATCTTATTGTCTGCTATTCGCCGGTACTGCCAACGAATTCACGAGAAAGCGGCTCGAAGCAGTGGTCAATTCCAACGATGGTTTTGAGCTGGCCGAGAAAGATCTGGAACTGCGGGGCCCGGGTGAAATCATGGGGACAAGGCAGTCTGGATATATCCCGCTCAAGATCGCAAAATTGACTGACAGAAAAACTTTGAATTTGGCAAGAATCGAGGCGGAGAGACTGCTCATGGAAGACGCGAAATTGACAAAATACCCGGCATTGCGGGGCCGGGTGGAGACTCTGGCCAAAGACGCGCATTTAGAATGACAGTTGATACAAATACCTAGTCTGCTCATCAACAAAAAATATTGCGTTATTTTCCGGATGCGCCAGCATCTCTGCCAGCACGAAATTTTCACCTGCGCCGAAAGTATAGATTGTCTCCTGCTGGCGCGTTGCGACATTATATTTCACAAGGCCATTTGAACTGCCGATAATGATTTCCTGCCCATTGCTGTCCCAAATGAACTCCCCCTTCACCCCCTCTTTGATCAAAGAGGGGGAAGACGGGAAGTTCTCTTGAATTAAGGCAAGATCGTATATTACCAAATTTGCGTCCTCAATGGCGGCGAGCTTGCTTCCATCCGGAGAAAATTTTGCAGCCTGATAATTCGCCTCTTCACTCAAAGCCCGAAACTCGCCGGTATCCAAATTTACGAGATAAAGCTTGGAGGGGTTTTTGGCAGCCCGCGTAAAAAGCATTGCTTCGTTTTTGGCCGGCGAGGCGGCTAACTCATAATCTTCCCGATACAAATCCGCGACTTTCCGATAGTTTTGGCCGTTGGCATCGGAAACATTAAGCGAATGCTTGAGCTCTGGGCCTATCCAGTTATAGACAATTTTGTTTCCGGGAATAAACTGCGGCTTAGTCAGAGGTTGAGGATAAGCGGCGAATTTACCGGCGTTGCTGTCAAAAAATTTATATTCCGAATGGCCCGCAATGTTTTGCTCCACAATAAAGTTGCCACCGTCTTTCTGCCAGATGACTTTGGCAGTGCCTTCAACAGGCTCGGGCAGTAAGTATTCTTCGGGACTGCTTACCCCCTCTTCATCTCCCCCTTCCTCAAGAGGAGGGGGAGAAATGGCAATGCGGAACAGACGGCCTTGTCTCGTCATAAACCAGATTTTTTGGCTGTCAAAAGAAAGAACCGGGGAAATGACGAACTGCCGTACCAAAACTTCCAAAGATGCGATCTTTTCTCCGGCTACATCCTCTAAGTCTTTCTGGGCTGATCGGAAAAAATAAAACACGCCGGCCGTAACCAGAAGCAGCGGGATGATTATCAACATTAAAATGAAAGTTTTGTTTCTCATTGCGTATTTATCGGGCCGCTATCCCTGTCGCATTTTCCTAAACTGATGTGCACGTGGGTGGCATTTGGATCAGAGCAGGCCACCGCCTGCGCAACGCTGTTCTCGCATGTGTTCCTTTTCAAGGGAATGCCCAAAGACGCGCTGCAAGCCAAAGCCCTTTGTAAAATTACCGCCCCGTTGTCTTCGTTTCCAAAATCAACTGCCAAAGAACCTGTGCTTCCGGTTGCACCGCCATAATGGCAAGAATTTTCCGAGTGGGAACATTCATCACAGGTTTCAACCCCACGCGTGTAATTACAAATCTGATGATCGTTATCGCAGGTAAAAATAGTACCTACGCTGGTGTTGCCGCCCGAAGCGCACTGGGTTACAACCAACCCGGAAATGCACTGTATTAACCTGACCAAATCGGGGTCATTTTGGCTTGGATAAGGTACATTATTTTGCTCAGCCAAAAGAGGAGGCCTGGTGCAGAAAGGCAGCTGCCCCTGGTCTATCACCGTGGCAATCCCCTCAAATCCGGACAATGACTTGCAAAAATCCGGACCCCCCAAAAAACCGCTTACTGAAGAACCGGCTGTGGCTAATCTTCCAGTCCAGCCTTCGGCATTGCAAAGCGCGGTAAGAGTTATTACCACCAGAATCAAAACCGTGATAATTCCGACAATGATCGCCAGCACTGGCAAAACATAGGGCGCAATCGCCGCAAAAATAGCAGAGAGCGTTTCGGCAATCACCGCAACCACTCTTTTTTTGACCTGTTTCGTTACTTGTTTTCTTACCTGTCTGCGGGCTTCTGCCTGAATAGCCTGTCTCCTCCTGCGCCGCTCCTCTTCACGTTGCCGTTCCAACTCCTCCTGATGAGCCAAAAGTTCTTCATCAACTGTGGGCATTGTTTTTACGAATTACGAATTTTTGCGAATATACGAATATTCGTACATTCGTACTGATTAGTTATTCGTAAAACTACTGTGATTCCAGCTCTTCCCTCGCCCGCTCGATCTCAAGCCGCTGGCGGGGATCAGTCGTTATAATCTGATCTTCTGTGTATGATGCCACGACCCGTATGGCGACGTGCTTTAGCCCCGCAAAGAAAATCCCCTCGCCGACCTCACTCTCCAAAAGCAGGTATTTCTCGCCTTCGGTCAAAAAGAACGTCTCGGCCACGATGTCTATGGCCGCGGGCGATTGTTTCAAAAGAAGCTGAATAGAGGAGTTTGTCACCACCGGCTTGCCGTACGGACTTTGCAAAAAATCCTGCACATCCTGGGTGATGGTCGTCACCCCAAGGTAATATTTGCGCGAGCGCTTGGCAATGCTGAAAAGAAACCGCGCCGAATCCTCGTGCTGCATCATCCACCACGCCTCGTCTATGACCAGAACACGCTTTTTAAGCGTCGCTCTCACCTCATTCCAGATAAAGCCCAAAATTATATAAATGGCAATGGGGCGCAGAGCGTCTTCCAGATCGCGCACCGAAAAAACGACCAGCTGATTGTCCAAATTGATGTTGGTGGGCTGGTTGAAAATTCCGGAAAAAGTCCCGTCAGTGTATTTGGTCAGCCTTTGCGCCAGACTCTCACCTCCCTCAATGCCGGCCAGCACATTCACGAGATCGCTCATCACGGGAACTTCGACATTGCGAAAATCCGATTGCGGGGTGATATCCCGAACCGCATAAGTCTCCCATAACGCCCGGTCCATAATCGCTTCTTCCGTGGGATTCATCTTGCCCAGCATCAGGTTCAAGAGACCCAGAAGATTGATGACAGCCGAGCGCAAGACGTCCTCGGGCGCTTCGCCCTCGTGCGCTTTGGGCAGGTCAAAAGGATTGATGCGCGAATTGGAATTAAGCGACACGCTCAAAAAAGACCCGCCGACCGCGTCCGAGAGATGCTTGTATTCGTTTTCCGGGTCAATGACAATGACGTCCGTGCCCAGCATCAAACTTCGCAAAATCTCAAGCTTGACCGCATAGGATTTGCCGGCGCCCGCCTTGGCAAAAACGACCGAGTTGGCGTTTTCCATCTGGAAGCGATCAAAGAGGATCAGGCTGTTGTTGTGCCTGTTTATGCCGTAAAGAATGCCGTCGTTTGAGGTCAGCTCCGATGACACGAAAGGAAAAGTCGTGGACAAAGGCCCGGTATTCATATTGGCCGAGATCGCCAGTTCATCATCACCCAGAGGAAGCGTTGAGTTAAAGCCCTGCTCGGCCTGAAGCACAGCACTCTTGGCGACCACGAGTTTGGCCGCCAAAATGGACTGCAGATTGGACGAAATTTTGTCCAAAGTTTTGAGATCATCGGCGTAAATCGTAAAATACAGAGAGTACCGGAAATACCGCTCGGTTCCCTGCTGGAGCCGGTCGCGCAATTCCTCCACGTCGTGATACGCGGTCTCCAGCATCGGGTCTCGCACCTCGCCTTTTTCCTGGTTCATGGCAATCGTGGCCTGCAGCTGGCCCACTTTGTCGCGAAGCTTTTTCATCACATCCCCGGTGTCCATGGGGTAAATAAACATGGAAATGTCCATGGGCACGTCCAGATTGACAATGGGCTGGAGCCAGGAAGTGGCGAGATACCGCGGGTAAGTGAGCATGAAAAAAGTCCTGGCGTATTTGCCGGAGATTTGCAAGTCATTCGGCTCAATCTTGACGGCGGATGGCGCGATCAAATCCTTGAGCGAAGTCAAGCCCTTGCGGTAGGCGCGCTCGGCCTCCAATAATTCATGAGCGACGGATTTCTTGACTGGCTTCAATTTATCTTTTGGTGAAGGACTTGAGTTCATCAAAATTATATTAATATCAAAAATTAAATATCAAAGTTTAAAAATTTTAAGATTTTGATTTGTCATTTTGATTTTTGATTTTTGCATTTAAGTTTGGATATCTATTTCCCCCACCGCTTCGGCGTGAAGCGGCGAGGCGGCCTCAAAATTATAAGACTGGTAGAGAAGCTCGATAAGCTCCGGGGTCTTAAGCACGATGCTGCGCAGTCCCATGCCGCCCAAAGCCGATACAATATGGTCAATGCGCTCGTTAAGCTTCTGCTTGGCCAGTTCAAAGCCTTCCTCGCTTTGGGCAATACTTGAGGCCGGATTTAAAATTTTCATAAGCTTGCTCCCCAAAGTCTCTTTAACCTGCTGGCCTGCCGAGTAAGGCACAACCACGTAAAAATTCTTGCTCATGATGCTGGAGTACTCAATCAATCTTTGCACATACTCAATGTACTCGCTCATCTGGATGCGCAAAAGCTCGTTGGTCTGCCCGGCCGCCAGGTTTCGCAGTTTCTCCAGATACCCATTGATGTCCAAAACCCTCGAGTGCATCAAAATCTGGATGGGAAAATCCAGAGAGTTTAGAAAATTCTGATAAGCCGCGATCATGGCGTTTTGCTCTTCTTCGCTTTTGAGCGCAAAATTGGTGGAGGACACGGCAACGACGGCCTTAATACTGCCGTCTTTGAGGATGATCGCGTCCTCTTTGATCTCGGCGATGCTTAAATACTTCTGGGTTGATTCCGCCGCTTTCTTGGGTTTGGGCAATTTCTCCATAGCGATCCGAATGCTCCTAATTTACATCCGAATGTTCCGAATGCAATTTATGATTTAACACTCTTTTTGGCTTAATAAATGAAGCGCGGAAATTAACTATTAAACCCAACTCTTTGCCAGTTAATGCCAAATATTTCTGCATTTGCACATAATCGTCTTTTGTTATAAATTTTTTGGCCTTAAGATCAAGTACAATTTTATCCTCTATCATGAAATCAGGACGTCCTATTAGCAATTCGTAATTTTCTCCATCTTTACTTAGATTTGGTTCCCTTACATAGGCGATTTTGTTATTACCCAAAGCCGCTTCTAGAGCATCGGCATATTGCTTTTCAGTAAGGAATCTCCCCCAATTCGTTATGCACTTTGTAGCAAACTCCGGTTAATTGGTAAGATAACTCTTTTTCAACAAGGTCCTTCATATTCGGATCATTCGGATGTCATTCGTAGATTAGGATCGCTTTTTCAAATCTGGTTCAGCCATTTGCCCGGCAGCTGCCCGCTGTGAATGAGCCTTTCCTCCTCGGCCGTCTTCTGGTCCAGAATATATGCTAATTTTTTAAGCCGGCTTTCCAGCTCTTCGCCTTTTAATTTCGGCTCTTCTTGAGGCTTGATTTTTTTTGTCAGCACAAAAATTTTCTCGCCCGTGCGCATAAAAACCCGCTCCTTGGGCGTGGAAAAATACTTTAGAGCGAAAGGCATCAGGGTATGAATGGGCCGGCCGTTGAAAGTGCCAAAGGCCAAAAATGCCGATGCCCCGACTATAGGCAAGGCCAGGGCAAAGAAAGTCCCGCCCATCCCGAAAATTTTCCAAAGTACCAGGCAAAGAAGGCCGCCGGAAAGCAACATCAAAAACTGCCGCAGGGAAAGCGGCCCTATGATTTTGTCTTCTACTTCAATGAATTGGGGAACGTTATACTGCACGGCAGTAAAAGCACCAAATTACAAATCACAAATTACAAATAATATCTAAATTCCAATAACAAAATGAAAAACTACTTGCTTTTTTCAATAATGGAATTAAATATCTTTCTTAACTCTATTGCTTCTTGAATTAGCGCTTCTTGCTCTTGTTTAATTTTTTCATCGCCCCCGGTATCGCACAATCTCAACCAGAGACAGCTTTCTTTGGCTTCCTTTCGGCAAGTTCTGATTTTGTAAAGGAAATCCTTTTTAGTATCCGCCTCGTTAGCTTCGATGTAATTTGCCGCCGGGGAACCGGAAGAGCGGATGAGTTGTTTGGTGTACTCAAGATTGGCTATGGTCCGCGGCAGTCTCTTTACGAAATCCGCGCACTTTTTGGCAAATCGATATGTTCTTTCCTCAAGGTCATAACCATGCTTTGAATTTGGAATTTCGGTCATTCGAATTTGTTTGTGATTTGGAATTTGTGGTTTGTGATTTATTTCCGATGAGCACCACCCTGCCGTAAATTATTATACCACAAACCCCGAAAATGACAAAAACTCCCCAAAAAAGGGGGCTTCTGTAGCTAGGTTTTTAAGTTGTTTTGTTGTTCTGCCCCTCCTCCCACGCTTTGAATTTTTCCTCAAGCTCGGGGTCGGCTAGAGGCTCGGCTTTCCCCCCCTCTCTTTCTCCCCCATGCGAAGGGGGAGATGAAGAGGGGGTAGATTTCGATTCCTCTTCTGTTTTCGAATCCTGCAGAGGCAGGGCTTTCTCCCGCGCGTGAATAATTGCTTCGTTGATAGAAGTCGGCTCCCTTTTCGCTTCTTCCTCTCTAACCTTGCTATACAGCTCCTCGCTTATCTCAATCTTCGCCCTCTCTTTTTCAGTATCTGGTATTTCGTATTTAGTATTTGGTATGTCGGAGGGCTTCCTGCCATATTCCATATACGACATACCAGATTCACGCTTAGGCGGCCTTGGCGGCGTCGGAATGACCCTCTTCCGAGTATCTTGTATTTGGTATTTAGTATCTGGTATGCCAGAGGGCTTCCCCCCATATTCTATATTCGATATACCAGTTTCCAACTTGGTCGCCTTCGGCGCAGGAGCCCTCGGCGGAGAAGGGAATACTACTCGTTCTTTGCTCATATAAGAAAAGCCTTGTGGTGCAGATGATGCTTGTTCTCCTGCCACTTCAAACCTCAACCAATCATATAACTCTAAAAGACGCAAAAGGATAGCCTTTTCGTCTGCAGTTAATTGTCTGACATTTTCGCTTTGGGTAGCATAAGTAGCCCGTTCTGTTCCGCCCCTTTTGGTTATTCCTAATCCAGGTTTGCTCAAAGAAACGGAAAATTGATTGTAATCAATAAGCCAATTGGCTACCACTGGCCTCTCTGGATGTTCCCTGCCTTTTAACTTTAACCAAACCGTGCCCAGATATTCATCATTTTTTTCTATAACTCTCAATAATTCCTTGGCAAAATTTGCTTGACCGTCGGGAAATCCAAGATACAAAGTTAATAAATCATTTATCTTGTCCCTAACCTCAAGGTCCTGGACCTCCAAAGTAAGCAACAGGTTTTCTCTCAAAAAAGTATGTATATCATCATCCGGCATTGTGACCAATAAACTCGCCTTCAAAACAGCCAGCAGGCGTAAATATTCCCTAAAGATATCGGGGTGCTCTCGCGCCAAATTTGGGGCTTTTCTTAAAAGGTCATGTAAAATTGTGAAACATCGCCCCGCATCTGCAGCGTCGTTACTATCACTCACGTCCAGCACAAAAAGTTTCAGTTCATAAAGGATATGCTCATCTTTAAGCCACTCTGGTTTAATATAATGCAAATTTTCCCAGGTTATTGAAACAATATCATCCAGTTTAGTTACTTGTGCCGTGTCCACATTCGCATTAACAGAGCTGCCTGAGGTACTAGGTTTTATATTTTTGTTTGGTTGTAAATCCATATATTATTCTGCCCTTTCCTGACTAGGCTCCTTAAGTTCCCATTCTTTTGCGTATTGCGTCAGGCCATTCTTGGGATCTTTGATATACTCGTTGAATTGTTTAACAAATGCTTTACGCTGATCAAATGTAAATAACCGAGGACTTTGAGTAATTGCCCCAAAGAACTTTGGGCTTAATTTTCGAGTTTCAATGACCTTTTTCCATCCCAATTCGTGAGCCTGGACTCTCTCTTCAAGCACTTTTCTTTTCTCGGGATCAGTCTCCAATGTTAAGGCAGCCTTTGATTCAACTATAACGCTTTGATCGGGTAAAGACCATTTCCCGGTTTGCTTGTCTCGAAATCCGCCGAAGCCATAAAGTAATCTGCCCTGACTCTCGTGAATACGAGCAGTAATTGATTGTATAATATTCGGTCCCAATTCATGCATAATCATCTTTCCAAGTACATTCTGGTCAGTCCATCCTTCCGGAGTCTGGTCAACTATAATCGCTGCTTCAATGTTTCTAGCGTGTTGCCCAGCGTTACCGCGCTGAAACTTGATATGCGCCTCATTCATGAACCGTCGAGCTGTAAGCGCATCTCTAAGATTTTGGTCATCCCTTTCGGTTCCGTACTTCGTGTCAATAATTTTATCGAAGCTTTCACCGGCTCTGGCTCTACCTGCAGCTCTTTCAAACTCCTCAGCGATTTTTTTAAACTCATCACTGCCCGTTTCATCAAATGCAAGTTTAAATTTCTCCCCCAAGGTTGTAAACTGCTTTCCCAGGTCTTCCCCCTTAAGCCTTTCGTAGAAGCCAAGATCATTTGCCCGGCGCAGACCTCCATCTTCGTCCTCAGTCGTGTACCCATAAGCGCGGATTCTTCCTGTTTGTTCCCCAGTTTCCTTCAAATCATCAAGAATTGACTGCATCTCCTCATCAGAAAATCCTGCCTGCTTCATTTTTTCAGTGATGTGATTAAGATACCTTATCGGGGAGAATGTCAATCCCTCAAGGTTCATATAGTCATCCTGCCAATTGCCATGCTGAAGAACTTTAAGGCCTGCCATAATTTCGTCCTTGTCGCCCGATTTAAACGCGTCGCGTAAAGTGCGTGCTGCGTCCTCCCTTGTCCGGACTCCTTTCAGAAGGTCCTCTGCCTCCTTGGCTACCACGGCCCGTTCTCCGACCAAGCCGTGATAAGTTTTTTTGCCAATTTCACCCCTGGCTAACCGCCCTGGTCTAACCCATTCCGTTGGAATAATTCTGTTAAATGTGTCCTGCATATGACCAATTGCCGGAACATAGGCGCGTAACTCTTTCTCTTCCCTACGTTTTTTCCATGCTTCCGCAACCACCTTTGGATTTAACAAAGAAAGTGCGCGCCACCCAGCACTTTGCATTGAAGCGCTCCGCTGTCGAGCTCTAGCAGCTTTTGCTTCTGCCTCGTATTTTGTTTTCTCTTCGGGTGTCTTTGCAGCTTTTGCCCTAAGCTCCATCTTTCTTGCCAACTTTGCGGCTTCTTCTCCTTTTTTGCTAACTTCGCCAATCTTTCTGCCAACCCATCCAGTATATGTACGACCAACCATGCCTGTAATAGCACCGATCCCTTTCCCTCCCAGCGCCAACGGCGCTTTGAGGCCCCGCTCCGCCAGGCCGACGATGGCATCGGCCCCAAAAATCCCCATCTGCCTCGTAATAATCATCCCCGCCCAGAGGAAAACGAGAATGACGATATAAACTAGCGCCAATCTCACCGCATCAGCGAAACTAACTTGCCCTCTAGCGGCAACTTGATTCATATAATCAACAAAGTCAATCCTGGAGCCAGGATCGAAGATTGAGCCTGAAGGAAAAATCTTAAGTGCACCTCTGTAAAACGACAAAGTCAGCATCAAAAAGAATGCAATAATCGGGGTAAAAAAAACATATTTCATAAAGTTTTGCCACCATCTCTTGGCTAGACCAGAAGTCGCTGGCAATATAGCAAGAGCGTAGGCAAACGGAGAAAGGATCAGGAGAATCCAAAGGGCAACTACCCGAATCAGCACAAACACTGCCAAAGCAGCGAAAGTGAGTATCACGGCCAGTTCTAAAATAAACTGAAATATGATACTAAACGTGCCCGCAGCGGCCTTATCCACGTTAAAGGAAGAAGCACGCAATCCATCTATAATATTTGAAACATGTGCAGAGGACAGATTCTTGAATAAATCTCTAACACCATTTATACCTGTGTCTTTGGATAGAAACGAAAATTGAATAATATCGGCGAATTGAATGATAATCCGTCCTATAACTAAACTGAAGTTCACCAGCAAGGCCATCAGAATCAGATTGACCAAAAGTTTTTTATAATTATACGATTCAATCCTCAACATCGTGCCGAAACCGATAATAATCAAAACCAGAATAAACAACATGTTAACAACGTCTCTTATTACCGCCCATCCTACTGTTACAACATCTACCATGTCGGCAGCCCTGATAGTTAGTGCCATTTCCAAAAGGGGAACAAAAACATAATTGCCGAGCGTCCAAACTACCCATCTGGCTATGGCCAGTATCATACCCAAAATTATGTTGACTATGCTTAGGAGCGTTCCAAACAGGCCTTCAAAAAAGCTTATTTTTTCGTTGGGATTTCCGGAAGCCACACTCAATTGTATGGATGTCTGAGCAACTACGTTACCACCGTCCATGATTTTAACCGTAACTGTATAGCTGCCAGCTTGGCTGAACGTATGGTTTGCTACGTATCCGTTGTTTAGATCAGGTCCATCTCCAAAATTCCAAACTACAGCTTTTGTACTATCTTGAAGGGGAGCAGTAGAATTGGCAGGATAATAAAGGGCGCTAAACGTATATTCTAAACTATCCAAATTTATAAAAGATGCCCGTTTGTAAGTAATTTCAACCCGAGGCTGATCTGACGGCTGCGCTGGCGCGAATGAAAATGTTTTTTGATCAACAGCTCTTAACGCATTGATGCTACCAGAACCCTGTATTTCCAGTTTAATCGTATTGGTTCCAGCGGCAATAAACCCTGCTGAAGCGTCGCCGACAAAATTTTGGCTAATATCCTGTGTCGTACCAGCCTTGTTTGAATTTACTACAACCGGCTGAATTACCGCCGCGCTTGACCCGTTTATGGACCAATAGGCTATAAAATTTAGCGGTGGCTGCCCTGAAAGATCTTTGCTAAAACTAATTTGTGCATTGACAGTAAAAGATCTACCAAACACCGGGGGATCGGGATTTAGCGAAGTAATTTCAATACACATCACCTCAACAAGTGAAGTGCATCCCTTTGCCAGGGCCACTTGCGGCAAAAACCCCGCGAGCAAAACCGCCGCGAAAAATATCGCGAGAGATTTTTGGTATTTAGTATATAGTATGTTGAATATAGTATTACGGGGCATGCTATAATAAATTTGCCGTGGGCCTAGCTTGGTGCGGACACTTGCTCGTCAACAAGACGTCCGGGGGTTCGATTCCCCCTAGGTCCACGGCTCTTGACAAAATCTGTTGTTTTGTTATACTAGCTTTAGTTGACGAGTGAGTGTCTGACGCATCAAGTAGGCTGTCCCAGAAAGTCGCATGTCTTGCGGCTTTTTTGGTTGGCAAAACCGCCGCGAAAAATATCGCGAGAGATTTTTTGGTATGTGGTATTTTGTATATAGTATGCAGGGTCATGCGATTGACAAATTTGCTGTATTTGCTACGCTGAAGTTGCCTATGACAAATCTATTGCTTGAAGAAGAGCTCGTTTCTTTCTCCAATATTCCTTCGACGTTAAGAAATAAATTGCGAGGCGTAGTTCGATTCGTTGACAAATACGGCAAAACATACGGCTTGTTTCTGGACAAAAACGCTATGGAAGAGCTGCTTGAGGAGCTCGAATATGCTACTCCGGAATTTTGGAGAGCTATCGAGAAATCAAGAAAATCCGGCAGAGTTTCGGCCAAAGCCGTCGAGGCCAGACTTGGCCTATGATTGTGTATGCTTTCACCAAGTACGCTGACCGCCAGCTTGTGAAACTGCCGAAAGAAACCCAGCGCCGAATCGTTGCCAAATTGAGATTCTATTTGGAACAAAACGACCCCTTTTCTTTCGCCAAATTTATTCGCCGTCAGGGAAATGCCAGTGTTTACCGATTCCGGATAGGTGACTTCCGCGTTATCGGCGACTGGGACGGCAAGATTTTTCTCGCAACTCAAATTCGCCCTAGAAAATTCAAGGGCATTTACAAATAATTCCAATAATTTTTCAAAAACCGCCGCGAAAAATATCGCGAGTATTTTAGTATATCGTATATTGTATGTAGTATTTAGGGTCATGCAACTGAAAAACAGCTGATTTACGATTTATGAATTATGATTTAAGAAGGTTTTTGATTTGGTGATCAGGCCTTGCAAAAGTCTATGAGTGTTATTGGCCTGCATAACTAAATTTCTAAAATCTTCATCTGTCAAATATTCTATATCTTTTGCTATCATAATTTGGTTTTTCAGTTCTGTGAGCGATCCCTGGGCTAAATAATAAAATTGGATTTTCTCCTTGTATCCTTGCCGCCCGAATCCCTCTGCGATATTCGAGGTGACTGATGCGGCGGCGCGTCTCATTTGATCAACCAGCGAGTATAATTCTTCTTTTGGGAATTTCTTTGTAACTTTATAAATCAAGACAACAAGTTTATGCCCTTCCTCCCAAACCTTTAAATCCGTAAATGACTTTATCTTCTCCTTCGGACTATTATTCCCCTCATTCATAAATCGTAAATCATACTTCGTAAATCTTCGGATTACTCTCTCACCCCAAACCCCGGCGCCCCGCCCCAGTCCCCTGTGCTCGTAAACGCTCCAGCAGTACTACCGATGGAAACACGAACATAACGCGTGGTGAATCCGCCGTTTGGATCGATCACGGTCATGCTGAACGTTATTGGATATTCCACCGGATAGGTCGTCGAGCCCGACTGCGGCCAGGGCCCGCCGGAAATCGGTATACTGTCGGCAAACAATTCAACTGTGGCTCCCGGCACAGAGGAAGCGTCCCAAGTGATAGTCACATCGGTCCCCGGATCAACACTTGTGGGCGAAACACCAAATGTTACGGCGCTAAAGTCTCCCGATCCGCTGCCGCCTCCTTCTCCGGTCGTGGGCGTTTGGGCCGTGACAGTTCTTGAAACCGTGACGAAGATGCTTCCGGTGCTGGTTTTTACAGTTAGCTTGTAAGTCGTGGTGTCAAGCGGCCGGTCATCGCTTTCGCCAACAAGATCGACCGGGAAATCGGTTCCAAACTTCCCGCCGCTCAAAGTCGCACTCGCCCCCGCTCCTGCCACACTCGCATTCCAAAATAGAGTCACATCGTTATTTGTATCGCCCCGAACAATAATATCAGGACTGACCACGAATAATACGCCTTTATCATTATCACTCGAGTCAAAAGCCGGAATCACTTCAGAAGGAGACAAAGGGTTAAAACCATTCAAAGCTGTTTGAAGAGCGGCTTGGCGGCAACTTTCGCTTTCAGCCAAAATCTTGCCCTGGAAAATCAATTTGATCATATCGTCATACATAACTCTTACGAAAATTCCAGTGAAAACGGAGGCAACCAGCCCAGAATAGGATTTTACAGAACTTAGCCAGGCCATATTTTCGACATCAGCCCCGATTATTTTGCCGATAATTCCAAACAGTGAGCCGATGAAAGCACTAAATTGATCAGCAGCATATTTTGCTGCTAGATAAGCCAGAAATGACTTGAAGTTATTGCTTGGAATTAAAGTGTTGCCTGCGCGGAAAATACCTGCGTCGTAAATAGACTGCTGCGCCGTTCTTTGACTTCCAGTCAGCACGTTTACCGATCGCCCGACTTCTGTTTTCCCAGTTGTGGTATTTGTAAATTGAGAGGCCTTGATGCCGGGAGAGACCAGCTCCAGCGCGGCGGCTTCTTTTGCTTTTGCTTCATGCGTTGCGGCATTATCCTGTAATTGCAATGTCCAAAAATCAGGCAGAGAAGTCGGCGCTCCCAGCCTTGCCATTTGTTCGTAAAAAATCAATCCTTGAGCAGGATCAATTTGATTTGCCAAAACGCCCGCTGAAGCGGCCGCCAGATAGGTTGTTGTATTTCGCAAGGTTTTTTTGTCAGTTCCGCCACAAATAATAGATGACGTAAATGCCGATGTTCCGCCGACAATTAATTTACTGATATACCTCTGCTGATCCTGCGGACGCAGATTTTGAATATCACTTATGGCCTGGGCCGCGGCCTGGTTTTGAGTGTATGACGGGTCGCTATTGAGGCGCAAGCCTTGATAATCTCCATACACGCGAGTAATATCCTGTAACACCCTCCTATCGAGGTCACTTGCCGCTAGTAGAGGCAATTGATATGCCGGGTTTGATTTAGCCAGTGAGTCTACTAAATATTTGCCTCCAACTAGAGCGTCGCGGTAATTGAGGAGATTTTTAATGCCGACCTTTTTTTCCAAACTGGTAATCAGCTTGGAGCTGAAATAACGATAGGCATCATTCATCACTGCCACGACTGCGGAACGGATAATCTCGTTGCCGATCACATCAGTATCAACAGTTATTTGCGTGACTTTATCAAATTTCCCGCCCGCTCCCTCTACCGGCACCGATACCCCGGGAACGGCTATGAAAGCTTGGCTTTTTTGCGGGAACAGCAAAACGCCCAGCGATGCTGAAAATATTGCGGTGAGTAAGAGTCCTGAAACAAATTTAGTGAATTTTTTGTTTTGGTTTTTCATTTTTTTGTCACGGCTGCTTTTCGCAATTATTCAGATCCACACACCCCGTCCCCCAACCGTAGATAATGCCGTCGGCGTCCGGAAGGACGGCTCTATTCGCACAGGCCTGTCTCCACAAATCATCAGCTTTCGGCACATAATTTCCCAAAACCCAGGCACCTACATCACGCTGGTGACGAACGTAAGTATGGGAAAAACCATAAACATAATAAACTTCCGCTGGTACCGGAGGGCCGATTTCATAAACCAGAAACGGGATGGGGACTGGAATCACAATCAGCCCGACTGGAACGAGAATGATGCAAAAATTGAGATCCTTGTCCTCAATCTTCCCGCCGAATTCGCCGAATATTGTGCTCACAATTCCCGCCCGCACTGGGGATGCGGTTCCTATCAAAACCGCCAGAAGCAAAAGCATCACGGCAAATGCTACAAAAATCTCTCCTGCATAATTTCTTTTTTTATTTGTAATTTGTGATTTGTTATTTGTAATTTTTCTCATAACCCTCCCTTCTCCTCCAGAATTTTTCCCAGTTCAGCCCAAGCCACGATTTCCATGGTGGCGGCTTGTTGCACCACCATCGTCTGGTACAAAAAATCAGACCAGAACTGTTCACCGGAAGCGTCCACTTGATAGCTGTCCCGAACAAGCTCAAATAATCTAATCCCGCCGCGCACTGCCGCTATTTTCAATTTGTGTATGTTCACAATTTCTGAGGGCACAGATGTTTGTTTCAAAAGTCCTTCGATTGCTTGAAGTTTGGCAATATACGAGTCCAGCTCTTCCTCGGTGAGTGAGAAGATGCTGTTTTCAATTTTTTCGTTTTCAGCCTCATCCAAAAGACCAAGTGCCTTCGTCTCCTCAAAGTATTTCTCAATCGTGGCCGTGTCATTCTGTGAGATGAGTTTAAGCTCGGAATCCTGCGGCAGATCCATCACGATCGCGCGGTCAGTTCCGAAAAATTTCTCTACTTCTTTTTGAATATTCTCCTCGCTGAATTCCTCATACTCGGGGCCTAAGCTTTCCAAATACTCTGCCGCCCCCGTATCGCTTAACTGCAACTCGCCCGGCCCATTGGGATTGAGATTGAAAGCAAATTCCGTGCCGTCAGGCACGCCGTCCCCGTCCGTGTCGGGATTTACGGGATTGGTGCCGAAAATATATTCCTGCCAATTTGTCAAAACATCCCCGTCCGGATCGCCTCCTGCTCCTCCCACTTTCTCGTCGTTCTCATTTTCCGTGCCGAAATATTTCAAAAGCCAGTCTTTGGGCAACTGGCCTGCGGTAGCCGAAGCGACTTGCCCGGGCTGGGAGGCTGGCTTTTCGTCCTTTTGATACAAATAAAAACCGGCCCCGGTAATCCCGGCAACCAGCAAAAAAATCCCGAAAGGCAGCAAAAATTTGCGATATCGGCTGTGGTACTTGCGGCTAGCAAGAAAATCAAGCCTTAAATCTGACATTTTTTGTTTTTGCCCTGTTAAATGCCGCTTTGCGGCCCTCGCTTTGCGAGGATTTAAGAGGGTGAATTTTTGTTTCTTTTGTGAGCTTTTAGTAAGTCAATTATAGCACAAAAACTTGACTTAAGTCAAGTTTTTACTCTTGAAAACTTCATTTTTGCCAAAACTTATCTCTTTTCGTGAGCGATTCCCAACTTTTTTTCGAGAAATTCAACTCTTTTTTGCAATTCCACGAGCTCGAAACGATAAGCAACGTTATCAAGTTTGAGTTTTATCTCTTCCTGGCCCTGCTCCAAATTGTTTAATGCTGGCTCTAAGTTATCTTCCCAAATGCGCTCAAAGCCTCTTCTGAAGCCGTCTTCGAACAGCTCTTTTATTTGTTTCAAGTCTTTTTCTTCCATGATTGAATGATAATTCTGGACCTTGAAGCTGTCAAATCTCTCAAAATGCCGATGAATCGGCACGCTACATTCAATCTACGATATTCCATATTCTATCATACAATCTCTTCCATTCCTCCAGCGACAAATCCTGCGCGCGGGCGAGAGGGTTGATGTCGAGAGAGGCCAGAAGTTTCTTGTAATCGATACTTCTGTCATTCCCGACCTGATCGGGAATCCAGGATTTCTCTGTCTCAATTCTGGATTCTCGGGTCAAGCCCGAGAATGACATCCGGGGGAGCACTTGTAAATTATTCTTCAGCTGTTTTCTTTTATTGCTAAACCCGATTTTGACGAGCTGAAAGAATTTTTTCTCGTCCACATCGACTCGTGGTTTATCTAAAACTCTCAACCTTACAATCGCCGAGTCCACCTCGGGCATGGGATAAAAATTTTCTTTCGGCACGTAGGCGATTATTTCCGGATCAGCGTAAAACTGCACGCTCACTGCAAGAATGGACATCTCGCCGGGTTTTGCCACGATGCGCTCGGCGACTTCTTTTTGGAGAAGGAGAACAATTAAGGACGGTTTTCGTAACTCACCCCTTCCCTCTCTTATCCTAAGAGAGGGAGCACCTCCTCTTAAGGTAAGAGGAGGTGAGGAGGAGTTATGGGAACTCAAAAACTTCTGCAAAATTTTGCCGGTGAGATAGTAGGGGATGTTGGCGACTACTTTGTAGCTGACGCGATTCCGGATCGTGTCATCCTGAGCGTACGCGAAGGATCTAGATTCTTCGTCTCCCTTTGGGAGACTCAGAATGACAGAAAAATCAAAAAACAGCGCATCGTCATTTATTACTTTTACCCTGTTAAATCCCGCCAGAGGCGGGCGGCCAGAGACCGATTTAACAGGGTGAATATTCTTTCTGTTCTTAAAAATTTTCCGCAGCGCCCGACATAATTTTCTATCCTTCTCAACCGCCAAAACCAATCCTGCTTTTTCCGCAAGCTTGCGAGTCAAAAATCCCAAGCCCGGCCCGATCTCAAGAACTGTATCCCTTTCAGATAAATCTGCCGCTTCAACGATTTGCTCCAAGACCTCGTCGGACAATAAAAAGTTCTGTCCCAATAACTTATTGGGTCTGATTCCAAAACGCGAAAGCAAAGATTTTAATTCATTTACTTCCATACAAGCCCCAAAAATCAAAAATTAAATATCAAAGTGTAAAATGACTATGACCCCCTCTTTCATCTCCCCCTCATGAGGGGGAGAAAGAGTGGGGGTAATTTTGATTTGTCATTTTGATTTTTGCCCGCCTGCCGATTTATGCACAATTTTATGCGCAAACTGAAGCTAAAAATTAATCGTGGGTCAATGAATGTTTCGGCGGGCAGGCATTTTACATTTTAATTTTTCAGCAGTTCAATCGTCACCGGTATTGTTCCAGAAGAAGGATCGGCTAGTGCGCGATACGCAGTAACGTCCAAGTCAATCACTCGGTCGGGATGAACGGTTAAATCCGGTCCCCGATCATTTATCTTCACAATAATGCTCTTGCCCGATGCCAAGCTTGTTACTCTTACATAACGGCCAAGTTCATAATACGGATGAGCCGCGCATCCGCCAAAGGCGGACAGGCATGCTTTGGTTGCATACCAGCTGGCTCGGCCTTCAGCAGTTTCTTCAATTTCTATTTTTATCCCAAATTTGCGGATCTCGGCAACCGGCTTTTGCAAAACTTTCTGGCTTAAAAGTTTCCTTTTGGTCTCCGCTCCATTTTTGTAAGTAATCAAAAATTTTTGTTCTTTCTGGCCGGGGCTACCGGCGCTTACCAGAACCTCGCGGCCGTAGAAGAGCTCGGGGTCATACTCAAGCTTAATTTCAAAGGGAATTTCATTAACCTCGGTTACCTCCAAATCCACAATCCGGTCAATTGTGATCTGCGTTCCCTCACCTAGATAATTCTCAAGCCCGGGGCTTACCCGATCAGTTAAGGCAAGAGCGATTTTTTGCTCGGCAAGCAAATCACCGATGGTTTCGGCGGTTGTGGTAACTGATTTTTCATTCCCGCCGTCATTTATGACGACATTCACCGGTTTTCTAAGGTTAATTGTCAGACCATGCGGCAAATTGTCATTCCCGCGAAAGCGGGAATCCAGACTGGATCCTGGATCAATGTCCGGGATGATAGAATTAGAAAATCCCTGCTCCATGAGCACCTCCCCGATCGTCTTCGCCCTTGTTTCCACCTGAAACTCCAGATTGCGGCTTTTGAGGGTGACAACCTTGGCCGCAACCGGTTTTTCGGAAAACCAATCGCGCAAGAAAAATCCCGTCATTACACCGACAAGTAGAACCGCCAAAAATAACTTTCTCATACAGCGTAAAGTGTAAAGAGAAAAGCGAAAAATAACAACGTAAAATTCAAAGCTTTTGGTTTTGAGTTGTTGTTTTGCGCTTTACGCTTTGCCATTTTAGTTTAGCTTGTGTAACAAGCTATTCGGGATCGCCTTGATTATTCTCGACGGCACTGCTCTTTTGAGCTCCCCGTAGCTCTGCCGCGTCTTGGCATACGACAAAAATAGATTTTTCTTGGCGCGCGTCATGCCAACATAAGCGAGCCTTATTTCTTCGGCAAGCTCCTCGGGAGAATTAAAACTTCTTGAATGAGGCAAAAGCCCTTCCTCCAGCCCCACGAAAAAGACATTTTCAAACTCCAGTCCCTTGGCCGAATGCAGGGTCATCAAGGTTAGTTTGTCGCTCTCCACTTCCATGTTGTCCAGATCAGTCATGAGCGCTACTTCTTCCAAAAAAGACGGCAATCCCTCTTCCCACGGCTTTTTTTGATACTTGGCCGCGACATTGAAGAGTTCTTCAATGTTTTCCCAGCGCGTCTGCCCCTCAAGCGAACCGTCCAAGATACTGTCTTTATAGCCGGAACGCACAACCAAAAGACGCATCAGCCCCAGAATGCTTTTTGTTTTTTGAAGTTTTAAGGCTTGAATCATGGTGTTAAAAAAATCTTTCGCTCCGCTGATAGCACGGTTTTGCAAATCCACTTCATCCAAATTTCGTAAAATGCGCAAAAAGCTGTAGTCATATTTCGGCAAAACTTTGGAAATTTCCCGAAATGCCGCTCTTCCAATGCCGCGCGGCGGCTGGTTAATTACGCGCGATAAACTTACCAAGTCCCTCGGGTTCAAAATAAGCCGCAAATATGCAAGCACGTCCTTGATCTCCTTGCGCTCGTAAAATTTGATGCCTCCCACGATTTGGTAGGGAATGCCGGTCTTAAGTAATGCTTCTTCAAAAGCCCGGGACTGGGCGTGGGTGCGGTATAAAACGACAAAGTCGTTTAATGTATCGGGTATTTGGTATGTTGTATTTTGTATAGGAATTCTTGAGACCCCTTTATTTTTTAAAAGTCTGTTAAAAATCGGCGTCTCCTCGCTTTCATAAACTAACTCCCCCTCCCCCCTCTTAAGATAAGAGGGGGCAAAGGGGGCATTATGATTCAAAATTCTCTCTACCACAAATTCCGCTTCATCCGTCTCGTCCCGCGCTTCGTAAAGCTGGATTTTTTGCCCTCCGGCATTTTCGGTCCACAGCTTCTTCTCATACTGAAAAGTGTTAAGTCTGATAATCTTACTTGCCGCATCCAGGATATTTTGCGTGGAGCGGTAATTTTGCTCAAGCATTATGACTTTGGCATCGGGATAATCTCTGGAAAAATCCAAAATGTTCTGCATATTAGCCCCTCTGAAACCGTAAATGCTCTGGGCATCGTCCCCGACCACGAAAATATTTCGATTTTTTTCTACCAAAAGCTTGAGCAGCACATATTGCGCGTGATTGGTGTCCTGATATTCGTCAACCAGAACATATTTGAAGCGATCTTGATACTTATTCAAAACCCCTTTATTTTTGAAAAGCTCGCAGGCAAGCTGGAGCAGATCGTCGAAATCCAAAGCGTTGTGCTGGTACAATCTTCTCTGATATTCTTCGTAGATTTCCTGCAAAGTTTCCGCAAAAAATGAATTGTCCAAGTCAAGCTCGGAAGGATGAACGAGACGATTTTTGGCCTGGCTGATGTAGTATGCAAAAACTTGCGGACGAATTTTGTCGGAAAGACCCTTCTCCATCACAACCTGTTTGATCAGGGTGAGCGCGTCGTCCGTGTCGTAGATGATGAAGTTGGGGTCGTAGCCTAATTTCAATTTCGCAATATCCTGCCGAAGAATTCTGGCGCACACCGAGTGAAATGTCCCCATCGTCAGATTGAAATGGGGTACCCCATATTCGATATTCAATATACTATATACCCTCTGCTTCATCTCCCCCGCCGCCTTATTGGTAAAAGTCAGCGCCAAGATTTCGTCCGGCCCGAAAAGCTTCTCGCGAAGCAAATGCGCGATCCGGTACGTCAAAACCCGGGTCTTGCCGGAACCGGCGCCAGCCAGCACCAATACCGGGCCCATCGGCGCAGTAACGGCCTCGCGTTGCTTGTTATTTAAGCTTGCCAGCAAATCTCCCATACAATTTATAATACATTTTGCATTTTACATTGTCATTTTTTTGAAAAATTTGGCTTATTTTAGCGAAAATAATTTATTTGTGGAAACTGCAAATTGACAAATTTTTGCCTTATTTTAGCCGAAAATTCTGTCTAGCGGAGACCAAAATTTCCCTCTTATCCTCCTTGACCAAAAAGTACCAAAATGATAGTGTCATAAAGTACCAATCTGGTACAACTCCCCCTGATTATTCTTCCCAACAAATGTCTAAATTTACCCCCACACCAATAGGTAAAGGGCAAATTGACAGCAGTTCTAATAAGCAACTTTTTTTCAAACCCCTACTCCAGAAAATTAGTTATTTGGTGTGGGGGTTTAGCCGTTTTTATCGGAAAATTAAATCTTTCAAGCTTCACTCCCATTTTTCCGTGGAGTTCCTGCTTTTGGTGATCCTGGGCTTAACTGTGGGAGCGAACTTTTCTATCAGGACTAACTCCAACAAAACACAAGTTTTTGACCGGAGTTTATTTTTTGTTTATCTCAAAACCCGTCCCGAATGGAACGAAAAACTAGTGGAAACATATGAAACGGTAAACTTGAAGCTCTCCCAAAATACTTTGGAAAACAACAGGCAAGTTTTAGCGGCAACCGCCATTGATAAAGAAAAAGTCAAAACTTTGGCAGTTATGCCGCTTCCCACTCTTTCTGGCTCGGCGCTTTTAAAACCCAATCCTGCCGGAAATGCGGAAATCTCGTTGCCCAAAAGAGACATTGAGGTTTACGAGGTCAGGGGAGGAGACACGCTCGCCCGGATTGCCGCCGCTTATGGCGTATCAATAGACACGATCATGTGGGAAAACAATCTCTCTTCGGCCAATTATCTCCGCGTGGGACAAGAACTTAAGATCCTCCCCGTCTCCGGTGTCAGGCATGTGGTAAAATCCGGCGAAACTATTTCCGGCATTGCCAAAAAATACGGCGTGGATATGGAAGATATCTTGGAATATAATAATATTGAAATTGAAGATCATATTCTGGCCGGAGAAGAAATCATCATCCCCAACGGAGTCAAGAAAGCGCTACCCACTCCGCAGCGCCAGCAATATCTGGCGGAAGTCAACCGGGAAGATTACAAAAAGGTTGATGTGCCTTCTGATTACCGGGGAGATGACGCGGGCTTAATCTGGCCGCTGCCCAACGCTTCCCGAATCAGCCAATACTTCTGGAGCCGACACCGCGCCCTGGATATTCCCTGCCGGGATTGTCCGATTGTGGCGGCAGGAGGAGGAATCGTGGAACTTTCCGGCTGGCAGAGAGGTTATGGCAATACGATAGTCATAAACCACGGAGGCGGGGTCAAAACCCGATACGCTCATGGAAAGCAAAACCTGGTTTCTGCTGGCGATCAAGTTACCCAGGGACAAACCATCATGATCTCCGGCTCGACCGGCCGCTCCACCGGCCCTCATCTGCACGTTGAAGTTAAAATCAACGGCGAACTCGTAAATCCGCTCCCCCTACTGCGCCGATAGACTCTCTATTCTGTTCGAAACAATTTTGCTCCCCGTAAATTGATCAACGCCGGTAAACTGAATTTCCTTCAACATTACCGGCTTTATTGCGCCTTCGTCTGTCAGTACTATCTCAAAACTAAGCCTGCGCGGCTCGTGGAAAGAGCCGGAAAAGGCAAAAACCGTTCCCAAATTCCAACTCAAAATCCCTGCTGATTGGTTATAATTCACATTCGGCTGCTCCTCGATAGGGATAAGCGACTCGGAAACAAAACTCGCCTCCACCAAGGGAACAGCGGCTCTTAGCTCGGCTTCTTCCAAATCGTTTACGGTATTGCTGACCGCTAAATCCACACGGTAACGATTCTCTCCGAGAAAAGTTGCCGTAGCTGCGACCTTGGCTTGAGTTGCGATCTTGTAATCCAAGCTATTGCCGACAATCGGCTCGGTAAATTCCTGTGACGCAAACTCGACCCGTGAGGAAAACTGCGGGTTTTTGATTAAATTTGCTGTCAAATCTCGCGACACCGGAACAGTAAAGCGGAGCGTCCCTTTCTGGCCGGGGTTTACCACTCTCAATTCCGAAACCACAGCCGGGAAATAAACTGCCGCATTGTTTTTCACTTGAACTTTCTCGCCGCTTAATCTATCTAGCTCCAAAATCCTGGGGTCGCTTAAAACCACAAAAATCGAAACGTTGTTCAAGCCCAGTTCGCCCGCATTTTGGTAAAAAATTTCGTAATTAAGCTCGCTTCCCGGCAGGATTGCCTGGGTAGGAGAAACAAGCCTGTGGGTTAGAACCAGCGGGGATGATCTGATTTTTGTAAAAGCGAAACTCCGGCCGGCCGAGATCAAATTATTCGATTCGTCCTTGATAAGAATTTCCGCCTGGATAAAGCTTTCCGCCCCGGGGTTTTCAAAAATTTTTCCGGCAACCTTTATTTTTTTGGATGATCCCGGGGCGAAGCTGCCGAGAGCCCAGAGATTTCTGTCCTGCAAGGGAGACGGTTCAGCCTCTATAAATTCGAATTTATCCGGATAGGTAAGCCTGACTGCAACGTCGGCAAAATCCCGCTGGGCGACATTGGTTATTTGAACTTCGTAGGCAATCGTTTGACCGCTGACCAGATGAGCAGGGGCTGCCAAGTTCAAAGCCAATTGGGAGGGCGACATCTGGGTCGTGGCGGAAGACTCGGCGATAAATGTGGAGCGGAAATTTTCCGGAACATAATGAAGCTTGGCGCTTAGAACTTTTATTTCCTGCACGATCCCGGAAAGTTGTCCCACGATAACCAGCTGGTGTTTCTGATTTGGTTCAAGATCCGGAAAAGAAAATTGGCGAGGGGCCGCCTGGCTTTCCCCGCTGGAGGCGGAATCGGGTGTGGAATCAATAAAAGTGAATCCCCGCGGATAGAAAATTTCTAAATTCAGATTTTGCAATTTGACATTGGACAAATTCTCAATGCTGATCTTATAAGAAAGTTCGGAGCCGGCGGGCGAATCAGGAGGAGCCTCGATAATCAACCTGACATCGCCAGTCAAGGTCGGCCTAGAAACGGAGTCTCTAAAAAATAAAACGTAGCTTAAAAGCGCGGCGGTGAGGAAAGCCACCGCAATCAACGCTGTCCAAAGCCCCTTTCGGTAATCCATGCAAAATTAAATTAGTGAATTTAACACATTGGACGATTTGATTTCTCTCTCTAAGACCTCTTGCAAAAATCCTTCGATAACCTGCTCAATTCTGAGAGGTAAACTTTGGATCTCGCCACCCGCAAGCAAAGCATCAAGCATTAAGCGTTCTTCTCTGGTCAATGCCTCCTCTTTGATATCAAAGCCGAACCCCATGATCGCGAGCATCTGGAGTTGGAATTTTCGGGCTAAAATATTTTCCCGCGTTTTTGCCGAACCCAAATCCTGCAAAAATTTCACCAGTTTTTCGTAAACCATTTGGTTTTCCTGGTGGTCCGCGGTTAAACGGTACAGTGTCTCAACGCCAACCAGAGCGTAGGCAAATTTCCTAAGATCCCCGCGCAGAAAATTGTTTATGGTTCGCGCTCGCGCAGAAATCAGCACTGGGAGGGCGTGCCCCGAAGCGGCGGTCTCAAATTCAATTTCGTTAAGGCTCTGCAGGTAGCCACCCAAGCGGCTTTGGATTTTGCGCGAGGAAACCGCTTTTACTCTTAACTTCCCTCTCTCCCTGGTGTAAATAGTCAAAAGCTCGTCTGCCTCGCCCAGAGGATACTTTTTGAGAATGACGCCGGTGTATTTTGAGTACATAATCTCAAATTCCTAATTGCTCTAATTACTCTAATTGACCTAAACAATCACCAATAACCAACAAGTTTAGAATAATTAGGTCAATTAGAAATTTTCAGACTTATCAATAGCTCCTGCCCTTCGATATCTAACTTGTGACGAGCTTTCCCTTTACGGACATTCATCACATAAATCTTCTTTCTATCCACTTTCTTAAGCGCTTTCTCTATCATATCAGATTCTGCCTCATAAATTAAATCCGCATATCCGCCAATTTTAAGGCCAGACTCTTTGCGGAATTGATTTATCTGCCGCTCAAGCTCGCGGGCCAGTCCTGCTAATTTCAACTCCGGCGTTATTTTTGTGTCCAATCTTAATTCTTTACCAAATCCTATCTCCAAGACATTCAACTCGTCTTTGAGAATATTGAGGAGCTTAGCAAATCTGTCATCGCGAGGCCGAAGGCCGCGGCGATCCACTTGGGATTGCTTCTCCGCCTGCTGGCGGATCGCAATGACACCCGATGGAATGGTTAATTTCAATAGCGGCTGCCGCAATTTAATTCCAGCCTTTGCGCGCAACGCATGGACCTCTTCCACAATTTTTCTAAGCTCCTGCATTTGAGCTAGCAGCTCTTCCTGCTGCTTTGTCAGCTTTTTTGTCTTGGGCCAATCAGCAAGGTGCACAGAGATAACGCGATCCGAATGATGCGAATCTGCATCCGGTTGATTGGGATCGCTTTGTAAATTTCTATATATTGCTTCCGCCAGATATGGCATAAAAGGTGCGATGATTTTTGAAAGCTCAAACAAAACCTCACGCAGGGTCACGAAAAATTCCTTGTCATTCCTGCCGCGGCTCCTGCGCAAATACCACGTGGAAAGGTCATTGATAAATCTCTCAATTTCCCGCGTGGCTCTCACCGTATCATAACTGTCGAGATATTCTGTAACTTCGTTCACAAGCTGCCGCAGCCGCGCCAAAATCCAATGGTCTAACACCCCCTCTCTTTCTCCCCCTGTCCGCTCCGCCTTAGGCGGACGGATAGGGGGAGATGAAGCAGGGGTCCATTTCGCTTGGTTGGCATAAGTCACAAAATAATTATAAACGTTCCACAAAATCAAAATCACCCTGCGGTAAACATTAGCCAGGTCCCGCTCATTAAAAAACAAATCATCGCCCTGCATCACCACGGAACTCATAAGGTAAAATCTCAAACTATCCACTCCGTACTTGTCGATTATCTTCCAAGGATCGGGAAAATTTTTGCGAGATTTGGAAAGCTTTTCTCCTTTTTCGTTGAGAATCGTTCCAGTCGTAACCACGTTTTCAAAAGGTGCCCGGCCAAAGAGGATTAGAGAAACAACATGCATTACGTAAAACCAAGCTCGGGTCTGGGCGATGTATTCGGCAACCAATTGAGCAGGCATTCGTGACGCAAATAACTGTTGGTTCTCAAAAGGATAATGATGCTCGGCAAATGGCATTGAAGCCGCTTCAAACCATGAGTCAAAAATCTCCATAATGCGTTTTGCTTCACCTCCGCATTCATCGCATTTCAAAACGACTTCATCGATATAAGGGCGGTGCAGATCCGTAATATCGTCATTGCGAGGAGCCTGCGACGAAACAATCCAGTCTTGAGATTGCTTCGGCTTACGCCTCGCAATGACCGAAAAATTAACTGCTTTTTCCTTTAATTCCTGCACGCTTCCAATCACGGTCATCTCTTTACATTTCTCACATCTCCATACCGGTATTGGGTTACCCCAATATCTGTTTCGCGAAATATTCCAATCGGGCGCCGCTTCCACGCTTTTGGCATAACGGCCAAATTTGAGATGCCGAGGATACCAGTTGATCTCTTTCTCATTGCTTTTCAATAATTGGCTCTTTATTTTTGATATTTCAATAAACCATGCCGGGATCGCGTTGTAGAAAAGCATGGTGCCGCAGCGCCAACAGTGCGGATAGGAGTGGCTATGCATTTTGCGTTCAAAAAGCAATCCTCTTTTGGCTAAATCGTGCTTGACCGCTTCTTCTGCGTCTTTGAAGTACAACCCTTGAACAAATTGGGGCGCTTTGTCATTAAATCGGCCTTTCTCGTCAAGCAGTGGAACAACCGGTAACCCTTCCCGCAAACCCAGCTCATAATCTTCTTCTCCATAAACCACGGCCGTATGGACTATCCCCGTGCCTTCTTCGGTTGTGACAAAGTCTCCCGCATAAACTTTGTAAGATTTGGGATTTGCCGCAACCTCCGGCACTTCAAAAAGCGGCTCGTATTCCAGCCCAACCAGATCTTTCCCCGGAATAGTATCATGTATTTCGTATTTAGTATTTAGTATTTTTTCCGCCAAATCTTTGGCAATAATATAGTTCTCACCCTTAATACTTAATACTAAATACTTTATACTAGGATTGACCGCCAGCGCTACATTCCCGATCAAAGTCCAGGGAGTAGTCGTCCAAGAAAGAATGAATGTTTTGGGATTAAATTTTTGGAAATTGGGATTTCGGATTTGGAATTTGACAATCACAGATTCCTCTGTGATTGTTTGGTAGCTATTGTCCATCGCCACTTCAAAATTCGAGACTGGCGTTTCGCACCGCGGGCAATAGAGCAGAACTTTGCGTCCCTCATAGACTAAGCCTTTTTTATATATTTCCTTGAAAGCCCACCAGACTGATTCCATATAAGTTCTGTCCATTGTCTGGTAGGAATTTTCAAAATCAACCCATCTCGCAATCCTGGCAACCATCTTGCCCCATTCTTCGGCAAAACGCATGACCTCGCTTCGGCAAGTTTCATTGAATTTTGCAATGCCCAGTTTTTCGATTTCTTTCTTGCCGGAAATTTTGAGTTTTCTCTCGACAATCTCTTCAATGGGCAAGCCATGGCAATCCCATCCCCAGCGGCGCCTCACAAGCTTTCCTTTCATGGTCTGGTAACGCGGGACTACGTCTTTGATGGTCGAGGCAAGGATATGCCCGTAGTGCGGAAGACCCGTGGCAAAAGGCGGCCCGTCATAAAAAACAAACTCACCCCGAGCGGAGCCGAGGGGGGTGGTCTTCTCCAAACTCTTTTCAAAAATTTTTTCCTTTTCCCAAAATTTAAGGATCTCCTCCTCGATTGCGGGAAAATTGGGATGCGGTTCAACTGATTTAAACATGGATTAATCTTAACAAAAAAGTCTGGAAACTTCCAGACTTTGGTCCCGGTTCTAACACAATTACCCGGTTAATAATATACCGGGTATGGATCCTGGATTAATTCCAGCCACGCATTATTGACCGCCTGCAAGCCCGGCTGATAAAATTCGTAAATTTGCGCCACAGGTTCGGAGATATCCAAAACTTGATATGCCGCTTGGGCGAAGGATTCCCCTAAAGCATCGGGTACTGCTTGCACGGTGAAATACCACTCGGGACTCACCAGGACTTGGGGAAGTTCTGCTTCTTCTTCAATAATCATTGTCGATGCCCCGGCCACTTGCGGGGCGACAATATTCTGCCCGAAATAAGGAGATAGCCAGGCAAACAAAAGCAAAACGGCGGCAACCGTGAAAATTGTTTTGGCCGCTTCTTCAGTCACTTCAACCACCGGCTCGTTTAAGGCCCGCCAAACCGTTATCGGTTTGGTCTGTTTTTTATTAGATGGCATGTTTTGTTTTTGTTTCAAGCCCTTCGCGGATTTTTGTATAAACATTATAGCAAAAAAACCGGCCGGAGTCAAACTAAGCGCCAAAGTCTGTAAATCTCTCACAAACCAGAGCAATGATCCTCCAGTAAAAACAACAAAGGCGGTTACTGAAACTTTTTGAGTAAAAACTGCCGCTTTCATCAAGTGACAGAGCGAATGCTGTCCTCTGTGCTTCAGATAAAGACTGGGCACAGGCTCGAAAAGCAAATCAAGGTATCGGCGTATTTCCCCCTTGATTTCAGCGACACTGGATATAGGGTAATTAAATGCCGCGTAAATGAAAAATAATGCTTTATTTGTAAGGAAAAACAATAAAATCAATGGGGAGCCAAAAACGGTTTTTATCATCCGGAAAGTAACTGCAAAGGATTGCAGGGCTATATCCAGCCCTCCCGCAATAACTTCATCCCATGTCAAAAGTACGCCGACTGGAGATGCTTTTGTGAGTCTTTGCCTCTCTGACATTTCTTCCCAACGCTCGCTCTGGACTTTTTCAATCTTCTTTTGATGCTGCTTAACTTCCTCAAAAGTAGTTAGCCAAGATCTGCCAGAACGGGTAGCCGCAATTGTCCGGCTACGACAAAGAAAAGCAAGATGATCACGGCTATAGCCAAAAGCATCTGCCAATTGCGCAAGCGGGACAAGCTTGTCCTTGAGAAAAGTCATATTGGATTTGTGTTTTTATTTTAGTTTCTAACCGGATTCCTGATCCGAGATTCGGCTTATTTAAGCGACATCTCGGATTTTTCTGTCTTTATTATAGCAAAATTTCAGCTTTTGGTCAACCCCGCACGCCGTAAACTTCTAAAGTTTGCTTTGCTGTTTTTTGCCAAGAAAATTCCCGGGCGAGCTTCGAAGCGTTTTGAGAAATTTGGCCTGTGTAAGCCCCATCTCGGATGATTCTACCTATGGCTGCGGCAATTTCCGAGACTGAATAAGGGTTGACTAATAAGGTGGGCGTAAGACCGGGCGAGGTTGCGAATTCAGCCATTGCAGAATTCTTGGAAGTTACAATCGGAACGCCGGCGGCCATGGCCTCAAGCACCGGCAAACCAAAACCCTCATAGAGCGAAGGATAGACAAATACTGAAGCGTTCTTCATCAATTCCGGCAGTTTCTCGCCCGGATAATATCCTAAAATCTTAATCTTATTTTTGATTTTTGATTTTTGATTTTTGATTTCGTCCAAGACGTCCTGATATTTCCATCCTTTTTGTCCCGCGATCAGCAAGTCATGCTCGTCCAAGATATCCCGCGGCAGGCTAGCGTAGGCTTGAATGAGGCGCGCTAAATTCTTGCGCGGCTCAAGAGTGCCGACGAATAAGATGTACTTCCCCCCCACCCTTCCCTCCCCCACCGGTGGGGAGGGATTGAGGGAGGGGGTGAAAAAGCGCGGATCAACTCCATGCGGAATCACGTTAACTTTGTTTTGGGAAACTCCAAAAAGCTCCATCACATCATTTTTTGTCACTTGGGACGGCACAACAATATTATCAACTTTTTGAATTGTCTGCGGCACCAGATATTTGATGGAAAATCCCTGGCGCGGAGGAAACCATTCGGGATGACGATAAATTGCAAGATCGTGGATTGTAGTGACCAGCTTTGGCCGTTCCCTGCTTTTAAGCAGTCCCAGAGGCACAATGTTGGCCGGGGAATGATAGACATCCAGCTTGGCTTTTTTGATCTGGTTCGCAATCAAGATATGCGAATAAACATAGGGCAGAAATTTTTTGTATAAAGAAAAACGGAAATGCTGAATCTCAGCATGCTTGTCATCGCGAGTCCGCCAGCGGCGGACGCGGCGATCTCCTTGGGATTGCTTCGCTACGCTCGCAATGACAGATGGTGAAGTATTTTGCCCAGAAAACAGCACGTACTCATTCTCTTTATCTATCTCAAGGAGTGTTCTCACCAAATAATAAGTATAGTGAGCAATGCCCGCTTTCTCGCGGGCAGTTTCGTCAAGTATTGTCCTGCAGTCGATGCCTATACGCATAAAAGTATCTGCCATTCTGAATCCGCCGATAGGCGGATGAAGAATCTCTTGCTTGCCATGAGATCCTTCGGCCGGTCCGAATCGGCTTCAGGATGACACCTTCGGTGTCACATCTTCTCCATGGGCTTAATTCCCATCAATCGCAACCCGTTTGCCAAGACAATTCTGACACCCTCAACCAAACTTAATCGCGCGGCAGTCAAAGCCACATCTTCTGTAATTACTCTTACCTTCTCGTAAAAAGAGTGAAATTTGTCGGAAAGCCCCAGAAGATAATGTGGCAGGCGATGAACGGTGTAATTTGAAGCAATTTCATAAACCAGCTCCGGAAATTTGGCAAGTTCCCGAATCAGACCAACCTCTTCCGGATTTTCCAATAATTTTAGATTTTGATTTGTAATTTTGATTTTTGATTTTTGATTTTTGATTTTTTTCACTATACTGTTTATTCTCGCATGCGCGTACTGCACACGATAAACCGGGTTTTTCTCCGAAGTGTCGCGGGCGAGCTCGAGATCAAAATTCATATGACTACTAGATGCTGACATCAGCATAAAAAATTTGGTTACGTCAGGACCTACTTCCTGAATAAGCTCATCCAACGTCACGTAATTCGCCTTTCTGGTGCTCATTTTTTTGCCTCCCGCAAGCGTCACAAACTGATTGGTAATCACCGCTATCTTCCCTGAATCACCACCGAGTTTGCCTACTGCGTAACTAATATCAGGAAACTGGCCAATATGATCGGCTCCCAGAATCGTGATGGCCTTATCATATTTTTTTACCTTTTCCAGATGGTACGCAATGTCCGGCAATCTGTACGTCGGTTCGCCGGTTTTTCTCATAAGCACTTTATCTTCTCTTTCCTTTATATTTTCCAGCCATTTTGCCCCGGCTTTTTCATAAACAATACCAGCTTTTTCCAATTGTTCCAGGATTTTTTTGGTCTTTTGATCGCTTTCTTTTATGAAATTATCAAAACTAACACCGAGCTTATCCAGGGTGTTTTTGATCCAGCCGAAAATTATTTCTGCGGCAAATTTTGAGTACTCCTCAATAGTTGCATTGTCTGCGGTTTGCAAATTTTTCTGCTCGATAAACTGCGTCGCAATATCTTTAATATATGCGCCCAAATATATATCAATTTGTTCCGGGTGAAATTCATCCGCTGTATTTTCGCCCAACAATTTCCGGACTTGCAAGCGAACTGATTCCCCGAGTTTTTTTATCTGAAGTCCAGCGTCGTTGTAGTAATAGTCACGGACAACTTTATAACCACTGGTCTTTAATATGTTTGAAAGCACCAGGCCAATCACCGCTCCCCTCCCGTGCCCAACCGTCAAAGGCCCGGTGGGATTTGCAGAAACAAATTCGACATTGATTTTTTTTCCAGCACCGAGATGGCTGAAACCATACTCAATACCTAATTTCAAAATCTGGGCTAGTTCCTTTTGCCAAATGGCAGGTGAAAATTTGAAATTCAAAAAACCCGGCGGGGCCGCTTCTATATTTATTTTGTCATTCTGAGGGAATACAATGACCGAAGAATCTAGATTCTTCACTTCGTTCAAAATGACAGATGCCACGTCCATCGGCTTCTTCCCCATTTTTTTGGCCAAAATCAAAGCGACATTACTCGCGAAATCCGCGTCAATTCCAGCCGGCGCGTAATCAACGGAAAAATCAATATCCTTATAATCGGGATAAAGCTTGGCGACCGCCTTACATATTAAGTTTTTAATTACTTGCTTCATTATTTAGAAATTAGGTCAATTAGAAATTTGCAATCATAATTTTCTCCTCAAGGCTCGGCTCATTTTACGTTCGTCTTCTCTTTTCCGAATCGCTTCCCTCTTGTCATGCTTCTTCTTCCCCCGACCGATTCCCAGAATCACTTTCACCAACCCGCGCTTCTGGATAAATTCCAGAGGAACCACCGCCATGCCGGCGACCTTGGCCTTCCCTATAAGCCCCGATATCTCATTTTTTTTGAGGAGCAGCTTGCGCGAACGGGTGGGGTCATAACCCGGAAGCTCGCCGGCGTATCTGTAAGGCGCGACATGCGCATTAACCAGAAAAGCCTCTTCTCCATGTACTGTAACATGGGCGCCTTTGAGCGAAACATCGCCTTTCTTCACACTTTTGACCTCATGCCCCAGAAGCGAAATCCCCGCTTCAAGTTTGTCTATGATCTCGTAATCAAAATAGGCTTCTTTGTTTTTCGCCAACACGGTCATGGGTATATTCTATCAAAAAAGAGACTTTTCGTCTCTTGCATTCATTGAGTGAGATTTTCTTTCTTTTTCCGCGACCAGTTTTTAATCTGCAGTTCGCGGCGAGACAATTCTAGAGAAAATGTCTTTTGAGAAAAGCCCTACCTGAACCGGTTTTCAAATACTGCTCAAATTGTTTAGCTTTTTGCCTGTCGCGAAATGAAAAATAACAGATCAATTCCCATAGTTTGAATTTGCTTGTATGAATAGAGTTGCCCCAATTATGATCCCTAATTCTGGTTTTCAAATCATCAGAAAAACCAACGTAGTGTTGGCTTGGATGTTTCATGCTTTGAATCAGGTAAACCCCGTCACCACGGCTTTACAGCCGTGGCCTTTGGAATGGTATGCCCTTCGGGAATATTTGACCATTCATCCACGGGTTTACACCCGGGGCTTTCTGGTGACGGGGTAAACGTAATACATTTTTATTTTAGAGCGCCCGCCTTCGCTCTTGCGAGCTTCGGCGCGCTAGACTTCGCATTCTAAATTTTAATTTAGAACGATTTATCAAAGTCTGTGGCGTCAGCCAGACGAAGTTTAAGCGAAGTCTGGAGAGATTCGGGACAGGTGGAAAACTTATTCTCGCCCCGAGCTTGTCGAATGGGTGGTTTTAATAAGGGCAATATATTCAGCATTAAAAATGCTATAATATTGCTTATGGAAATTCTATATAGTGCCGTATTAATCCTCATAAGCATAATCCTTATCGGAAAAGGGTCGGATTGGCTCACTGATTCCTTGATACCCGTGGCCAAACGGTTGGGTGTTTCCGGCGTCTCGGTTGGGCTGATTCTCGTCTCGGTTGCAGTCAGCCTTCCGGAAATTCTTATCGCCGTTTACACTACGCTCAAAGGTTTTTCCGATATCACGCTCGGTGTGATTCTTGGTTCAATATTCGTCAACATCGGTCTCATGACAGGCTTGTCAGCAATTGTTCGTCCTCTCAAAGTCACAAAAAATTTGATTCTCCGGGATGGCGTCTTTTCCTTGGTGGTCCCGATATTGGTGCTGGCAGTCGGTCTGCAGGGAGAAATTACCCGGGCCGAGGGTTTCGCGTTTGTGCTGCTGTTTGTACCTTACGTGATCAATATCTTTCTGCAAGAAAAACAAAAAACAGCTGAAGACCGTATCCAAGATGTCAAAGAAGTTGAAGTTTCCTTGCATCTGCTCGGTCTCGATATGGGAAAAATAAAATCCGGCTGGCTTTCGTTCGTTGTGGGCACTGGTGTCTTGCTTGCTGGCGCGCAAATATTCGGCAACCAGTTGATTTATATAGCCGAAGGATTTAGAATTAACCATTTGATAATCGGTTTTACTCTGGGAGCAATCGGTCCCTCTATTCCAAATATTATGGCTGCATATAAAGCAGCCAAAAAGGATATGGGCGAAATCGCCGTTTCGGAAACCCTAGGATCAAATATCTTCACTCTGTTGGTGACTCTTGGAGTCACGGCCATGCTGGCACCAATCACGCTTGATCCGCAATGGATAAAATTTGATCTGCCCGCCCTTTTGATCCTTAGCGGCATGCTATTCTTTTTTACGATTACCAAGAAGGCCATCTCCCGTTTGGAAGGATATCTATTGCTGTTTGCCTATCTGATAATCGTGACAATTCAGATTTCCCTGGCAAGCTAAAATGATAAAAGACCCTTGCGGGTCTTTTTTAAATTCTATGGTGGACACCCTCGAAAAAAGTTGCCTGCCCGTCCGACCTGTCCTCCAAAGCTTCAGCGAAGGCGGGGAACACTGCTTACGAATGGATTCTGAAATGGTATCCGTTAATCATTAGTGATGAATTAGGGCTACCAGATAAGGATTTGGTTGGGGTTCCCCAGACAGATAGGGGGAGCTAAACAAATAAAAAGAAGACCCTTATTTATACTCGCTGGGTCTCGGTTGCGAGTGCGGCCTCCTGCTCGATGTCCGTGTTCCGGCTAGTGGTCCCAACTGACCCAAAGGACCCAGGATGGCGGGCGAAAGGGAATGCCGGTTTGTTTGCAGAACGCCTCAATCATCCCTAGCCACTCTGGCATTGGCACGAGGGTTTCCGGAAGGACCGTAGGGCTGTGACGACTACTCGCCACCACCCACGATTTCGCGATGACCAAGACGGACTCACTCGATGTGTCATCAATGTTGTGGTCATGAATCTCCACCCCAATGCGAGCCAGGAGCTCACGTTTAGCGTCCCAGTACTGCTCGTAAATCGCTTTGTTCCCCTCGTAGGGCAACGTCGGCTTCCGGAGGCCGTAACAGGCAGCGATGAACTCCCCTTCATCTACATATTTCTTGGTGTCCAACACAAATGACGGCTCTCCCTCGTCATCGAGAAGTGGAAAGCCCCAGCCTAGTTCCGAGTTTCGAAGATTGCTCATGCGTTCCTCCAAATTCATTTTGTTTCGAAAACATTACAAAATAGCACATTTCTGTGCTATCTGTCAATGGTTTGCGGTCTTGAATTAGACCAAGTGTTTCCGGGCGAATGCGAAGCCTGAACCTTGCTTGAGATATTTTTCAAAATCCAGCGCCTTTTTCTTGTGATAGAAAGCACAGTACCATGCTAATCGGTAAGGCGCTTTGGTTGAGGAGTATTTATTGCCTTTAGTATTGTGGTCTTTTAACCTTAATTTCAAATCAGTGGTAAAGCCAGTGTAGAAACTTTGATCCTTATCAGACTGAAGGACATACACATAAAACATGATTAAATTGTAATGTACGTCCTGCTTCGCGTAAAGCTTCGCAGGACACTGCTCCGATTCGATTTAACCTGATTAGGACTAACAAAGATTGTATATTATAAAAATGCGTGCACTGCGTAGCCTTGGCGGAGCAGTGGAGCTGGCGGGAATTGCACCCGCGTCCAGAAAGTTTTGAAAAGCAACCGCTACAAGCTTAGTAAGTTTTTGTATCTAACCGCTTGACTTGAAACTCACAAAATATCAAGCGGCGAGCGCGAATAACTTCGTCATCCATCCTCGCGCGGGAACGGATGATATAACCGAGGATAATAGGCTACGCCGGCTATCGGTGTCGCCGGTTTTGCCGCCGCCACTTCTTAAGCAACGGCTGGTGCGAAGGAAAGAGCGCTAAAAGCGTTCTTTACTTTCGCGACAAATGTGTTGGCATTTGTGTGATTGTCATCAGTTTATAAGGAGATAACGACAACTCCTGCTTGCGGCCGCTTGTCAAAGAACTTCTGTCGAAGCTTATCAGCCCCACAAAGTTGGTCGCGAATAATTTTGCTCCGTAACCAGCTTCATAGAACCGACACCCCTGCCCGCCGAAGCCTTGGCGGAGGCTGGGTCAAAGCTTACCCCGTACCTCCGCCAAAGGCGGGTGGTGCGGGGCTTATCAGCCCCATAGCGTATAAGCATATTAGCAAAAAAGAATAAAAAAATCAATCCTTGCAGGCCTTGATTTTTTCCTCGCCAAAAATACGAGGGACGAGTTTATGCAACTCGCTTCAGGAGCGGTAAAAGACTTGTTATCGAAAAGCAACACCTGGACTGCCCATTCGATCCTGGCTACGACGTCGAGGAACTGGATATGGATTTGCTGCCGAGCGAGGACTCGGCTGACGAAGAATTGCCGGTCGCGGCGTGATCACAGTCTAGACATGAAGAGGGAATTATTATTACCCCCTCTTCTATTTTTTTGTACCGACCTTTACAAAAAAAGGAACGCGTGGGAAACGCGTCATTTGGGCGGCAAGAGGGTGCGAAAGGCTACCGCAACTGGTAGTTTCTTGCTGCCGCGCCGCCGAAAACCCCGGTGAGAGCGAAGTTTGTGATCGCAAGGGCTTTAAATACCTTTTCCTTAGCCTCCGCCCCCTTCTTGCGGGTGACGAGGTATTCGAAAACCACTATCCCTGTAATTATTCCGCCCTTAATTGCCGTCCCCCGAGCCCCAAACCTGCCGTCAGGCCCGCGAAGGAGCGGATTTCCTTCATACCCGCCCCACGAGCTATGGACATCCGCTGCATTCGCGGCTCCGAGTACGGCCGCACTAAACTTCCAAACTTTTTTCCATTTTGTTGCCGCCTCTGCTGGCCTCAGGAGAAAAAACAACAATGCCACAACCGCAACTATTTTTCTCATCATCGCCCTCCTTAATCGAGAAGCGAGCATAACAATAACAGAATTTTAGCTTTTTTGCAAAAACTTTTTCACAAAACAGTGCGGCGGCTTGCAACCAAACAGCCCCCATGCTAGCCTTAGGGGAAGGCAAATTTAGGATTGGAGGGCAAAATGACCAGAACGCTAGTATACACAAAGGTTAGGGGATTAACTCCCGAACAAATCCGTCTCGGCATAAAAATGAAGGCCGAGATGCGGTATAAGGCGAGACGGCGGCGCGAGGAAATACGGGACTGGGATGAAGCGTGCCGCCAGGTCAAAAAGGAAAAAGCCGACCCAACAGATGATGATATTCGGCCAGTGGCTCAATCTATTTATCTGTATCGGCTCCAGAGCGAGCTCATACATGATTTCAATACGGCAATTGGCCGGCTTGTCCAAGCGGGAATTCCCTATCCGTCCGAGGAAGAAATCCGGGCGGAAATGAGCCGCGTGTATCACGACCGGCTCGAACAGAGCCAGCTTGAGGATTGGCTCGAGGCCGAGGAAAGCGCCAAGTGGTGCGGATGTGTCTGGCTGCCCCTTGATGAAGTGAAATAAAATAAGATTCACAAAAGCGCACACTTTCTCCCAACCACAAGAGGAATGGCGCGCTTCTTTTTTTAGAAGTGGGCTTGGCTTTTTACCCCGTCACCAGAATGCCGCGAGTGTAAACTCGCGGATGAATGGTCTGACACACGAAGCGAATTGCCTCAACGCCACTCGCGACGTTACGTCGGAGTGGTGACGGGGTTTACTTCCTCAACTATCTTCTTGAACGCTTCGGGTTTTGTTGCGGCGAGCTCCGAGAGCATTTTGCGGTTTAGCGCGATATTTTGCTTTTTGAGCGCTCCCATGAATCTGCTGTAAGAAAGTCCCAGTTCTTCTGCCCCCGCATTGATTCTGATCTGCCAAAGCCGCCGGAAATCGCGCTTCTTCCGCTTGCGGCCGATATAAGCGTGCTTGCCCGCGTGCATGACGGCTTCCATTGCCGCGCGAAAATGTGTCTTGCGGTGGGAAATATACCCTTTGGCAAGTTTGATGATTTTTTTGCGCCGGGCTCTTTTGGCTACGCCGCGCTTGACTCTGGTCATATCAATATGGCAGCAAGTCTTTAATTCTCGGATTGCTTTCGGGCACCGCATGTTCCGCCCCTCGGCGCAAGAGCTGTTTGACGCCTTTGCGTCCCCGATGGTGGCGAATGCCAGCCTGCCGGCGCAAAAGTTTGCCTGTTCCGCTTTTCCAGATTCTTTTAGATGCCCCTTTGTGAGTTTTGAGCTTCTGCTTCATATTTTTGGCGCAATTACTGCCGTAATAATCCCTCCCAGTCTTTTTAGCTCCTGTTCCACCAGGTAAGGGGTCGTAATCAAGCTCAAAAACTTTTTCATAACCTCGAAAGCATACCCCAAATTGGCTTTTTCCCGGCCCCGCAGAAACATTTCAATCTTTACTTTGTCTCCCTTGGCAAGGAACTTCATGGCCTGGGAAGCCTTGAATTCCATATCGTGCTGACCAATCCTGACTGAAAGCCTGATGCCTTTCACTTCAATCTTTTTCTGCTTTTTTTTCTGCAAAGCCCAAGCCTTTTCCTGCTGGTAGCGGAATTTGTCAAAGCTTAAAATTTTAACAACCGGGGGGGCGGCTTTAGGTGAAACCTCAATTAAATCAAGCCCCTCCCCTCTTGCAAGATTTAGGGCTTGAGTAGTCGGCATGACCCCCAGCATTTCTCCCTTTTGCCCGATTACCCGCACTTCCGGAGCTCTGATCTGTTCGTTTATTTTAACTCGGATAGGATTTGAAAGCTTAAGGATTTAACAGCGGTATTTTATCAGCAATCTAACCTTAAGGTCAAGGCTGCGGCGCCGCCGTCTTTTCCAATTCTCGGATTTTGGCCTCAATCTGGGCGTTACCCGGATTAAGCTCCAAAACTTTGTGGTATTCATCCAAGGCTTTCTTGGGATTGCCAAGCCGCTCATAACTTAAAGCCAGAGAGAAATGGGCGTTGGAGTGATTCGGCACCAGCGCGATGATTTCGACAAATTGTTGCGCAGCTTCCCGAGTCTTACCGGTATTAAAGTACAGTCTTCCCAATTCAAACTTGATAACCACATTTGCCGGGACTTTTTGCAAGGCCTGCCCAAGAACGGCTATCGCTCCATCAAACTTCCCTTCCTGCTCGAGTGTCAATGCCAGCTGATAATATGCCGCGATATAATCATCCTTAAGCGCCACCGCCTTGCGAAACGCCTCTTCTGACTTGACCAAAGACTCGGCGTCCTGGCGAATGTAACGGTTGATAAAAGCATCAGACAAATTGCCCGATCCCGCGGGATTAAGCCCGCTTAGGACCTCGTTGCCGTCCAACACACTGTTGCCATTGGTGTCGGGATCAGAAGGATCGGAGCCTAGAGCCTGCTCCTGCTCGTCAGAAAGACCGTCGGAATCCGTATCCACCCCTTTGCCCAAAATGGCAGGATCAAGGCGCCTGGCGGCCAGCCGGTAGACTTGGCCAAGCTCGGTGAAAAGAATGGGGTTTTTCGTATCGGTTTGAGTGGCGCGGGTAAGAGAATCGATGATGAAGCGGTCAACCCCGGCCACCAGGGGTCTCGCAAAAGCATACAGATTGGCAAGCCTCTCCCAAGCAGTCCAGTTGTTGGGCGAAAGATCCACTGCCTGCCGCGCGGTATTAATACCCGAGGCGATCCAGGTCTGAATTTGCCCCAAATTCGGGTTTGGCCGGGAGAGTTCCTGATTGATGCGCAATATCAGAAATTCGCCGTAAGTCAGATAGTAATCGGGGCGAAACCGATTTAGCCTGATTGCCCGCTCCAGGGCCTGCTGGGCTTGATCATAGCTTTCGGGCTGATTTCCCGAAACAATGCCTTTCTTGTAAAAAACGTCAGAGGCGTATATGGAAACGGCAAAAAAGAGAAACACAACCATAACCACCAAACCCAGGGAAACAAGCGACACGATGCTTACGGTCTGGCGGGGAGAAGTGGTAAGCGAAAAACTGAAAGTTTTGATTTTTTCCTCTCCCGCAATCCTGGACAAAGCCATGAAAGCGGCAATGATGAACCAGAAACTGAAAGCCAGCACCGTATTGAAGAAAAAAATGAAATGGGCGAACCACAGCAAAGCAAAGGCGGCAAAGAGAAGCAGGCCCAGTCCCCAGCCTTCCTCCTCTTTCTTGCGCAAAAGAAAGAAGAGGCCGTAAACTAGAAAAATCACGCTTAAAATCTCAAAGGCCAAAAGCCCCAAAATGCCCGCACCAATGAGATATTCCGAAGCCTCGGAAGGCGCTTTGTCAAAACGCACGTTCCAGAAAGGAGAAAGGTTGAAGGATTCCGCGCGGTGTTTGGAAAACGCGTACTGGAAAGTGTTAGGACCTGATCCCAAAATCGGCCGATCCGCAACCGCCCCCGCTATGACCGGCCCGGCAGTGCGGTAATCCAGCCGCACCTCGACCGGCAAGTTGAAGCTCAAAATACTTCTCAAATTTACAAAAGGGAAAACCAGCTGAACAATCAAAAAAGAAACCACCAGTACCAGCAACACTAGAGGTGTTATCAGCTTCTTCATGGAAAAATCGTGGGCCATCGCTACTTGAAAAACTAAATACAGCAAAATGCCAATCAAAAGCCCCAGCCAAGCGTAAATGAAGTTCACGGTCAAAAGCACCGTGAATCCCAAAACGAATACCGCAATTTTCAAAAACTTGCCGCTGCCCAAAGCCAGCACCAAAGAGAGAGCCGAAAACAAGGAAAGCATCAGGAGGCCGCCGATGGTGTTAAAACTCTGCGTTTTGGCAAATGGAACCGGTATCACATACCAGCCGAAAAACTGCAGGATGTTATACAGCAAGGCAACGCCTGCCGAGGCTACAAACACCTGAACCAGACGTTTGACCTGCGCTCCCGAATGGAAGTTATTGACAATCAGGTAATAGAGCAAAACCAGAAATAAGACCTGGAAGAAATTGCCGGAGAAACTGCCGTAAAATCCCAGGAAAGACGCGATCCGGTCCGCGGAAAAAAGCGAGGCCAGAAGATAAACCAGCAAAAAAATCCCGATTGGCAAATCAAGCGGCGTTTTCACCAATCGCCACGTTCGCAGCACCAAAAGCTTGAGCAGCCAGACAATCACGGCTACGGAAGTCAAAACCATCAAAAGCATTTGTTTGGAGAACTCCAGAGGCTCAAAAGTCCATGGCGTAAAAAGCAAAGGCAAAACAAAAGCCAGAGCATAGACTATTCCCCTGATTACCTTGTCCCAGCTTTCTTGGCTTTTGGTGTCCGCCTCTTGCGGTTCAGCAGGTTTGTCAGGAGGAAGCGATGTTTCGACCTTTGTTTCGGTTTCAAGTATCGTTTCTTCGTACATTTTTATTAAATTAATTATCCCCAAACTGAAATGATTATACCACCTAACTCCCCAATTTACAAACTTTTTACCGGAGTCAGAGGAGATTTTCCTGAAAGCACCGCGACAATGTTCTGGGCCGCAAGCTTCGCCATCGTTGACCTTGCCTCTTCCGTGGCCGACGCCGTATGGGGGGTCATTACGATATTCTCAAGCTTTTTCAATTCCGAGGTCACTTGTGGCTCAAATTCAAAGACATCCAGCCCGGCCCCCCAGATCACCTTGTTTTTTAGCGCCCAAGCCAAAGCCGTTTCATCAATCACCGGCCCCCGGGCAGTATTGATCAGAATGGCAGTGCGCTTCATGCTCAAAAGTTCAGTCTTGCTGATCATGTGATGAGTCTCGCGCGAAAGCGGCACATGCAGAGAAACAATATCGGAGGAGGTTAAAAGCTTGCGAATGCTCACGGCTTGGGAGCCGATTTTTCTATCCAATTCCCGGTCTTTCTTGCCGCGATCATAATAAACAACTCTCATTTTGTACCCGGAGCTGCCAATCTCGGCCACCCGTCCCCCGATTCGCCCCAAACCCAAAATGCCCAAGGTTTTTCCGGCAAGTTCGCGTCCCAACAAAAGTTCCGGCGCCCAGCCTTCGTATCTGCCCGCCCGCACGAATTTATCTGATTCTACGATGCGGCGCGCCACCGCCGCAATCAAGGCAAAAGTGTGTTCGGCGACCGCTTCGGTCAAAACCTCGGGGGTATTGGTGACTATCACTCTCTGTTTTCTCGCGGCCGCAAGATCGATATTGTCAAAACCAACCGCGTAATTTGCCACGACCTTGAGATTCTTACCCGCCGCCTTCAAGACTTCCCCGTCTATTTTATCGGTCAAAAGGGAAAGAATGGCGTCTGCCTCTCTCACCAGTTTCAAAAGCTCGGCTTTGCGCAAAGCCCGGTCATAAGGATTAACTTTGAGCTCAAAAAGCGGATGCAAAACAGCCAAGCCTGCCTCGGGAATCTTACGCGTCACAACTACTAAAGGTTTTTGTTTCTCCATGTTTGCTTTATTCTATTTATACCACGTTCTCTAAAAACGGTAAAGGCGGAACGCGATTTTTCCCTGCGGACTTCTTATCTCCTCGCCGGTCTTGCCGTTTTCTACAAGCGTTTTTTCTAAATTCTCCGAAGCTTCTGCAGAAATGTCCAGGTTTATCACCGTCTCATTGGCCTTCAAAAACACGGTCTCCTCAAATCCTTGAGTCTTGAAAAAATTAGGATCAGCAGACACCGCTCTTAAAAAGTTTTGATCAGAAATCATGGGCCAGCCCTCAAAAACCGTATGGCGGGTTATGTACCAAAGGTTAGAAGGCCCATGAAGGCGGGAATCAATTACAAACAAGATCTGCTTCGCTTTTCTCGCATCGGCCTTTGCATCCTGTATCGCCCGCTGTTGCAGAGCTTCTGCAAATTTGAACTTCACTGGAAAGGTCTGCGGGGAATAATACCCCTTGGTAATTTCCAAAAAATATTCCTCCCACTGGTTGTATCCCCAAAATTCCGACTCCCTTCTTGCCCACGAATAAGCAACTCCTTCTTTACCAAAAGGAGTGATCAGATGATTAGTGTTGACGGCAAAGCCGGCTTCTAAAATGAGCAGTACGGCGAAGAAATAACGAACTGACTTTTTGCTTCTTCCGGCCAGCCATATGCTCGAAGCGATAAGCATCGCAAGGGGAGGAGAAAGCATGGCCAAAAATCTTTCTTGCGGTCCGACCAGAATAAGCAGCGCCAAGACAAAAAAAAGAACAAGTCCTATAAACTGCAATCCGACCTCCCGTCTCTTCCAAAATCCGGCAATGAGAGCGAAGATGGTGAGTATGGAAAAACCGATGCCGTAATATCGCCCGAAACGGATAAAAAGATTTGCGAGTCTGTCCCCCAAATCGCCAACCTCCCGCCCTGGACGAATCTCCCAGACTGGAACTTTTTGTTTCAGCAGATAAGAAACCTGAAAATCAAAATGGCCGCGAACTTGGTAAAGCTTAAGATTGTAGATAACAACCGGTGAAAGAATGACGAGCAAAAGGATAACCCCCAAAATAAGCCTCTTCCAAGTAAGCCAGTCTCTGCGGCGCCAGATTAAAAAGCTGATAAAAACGGGCAATAAAATTACTGCTGTATATTTCATGAGGATAGCTAAGGCCGTCGCAATTACGGTCAAATAAAACCATAACCCCTCCTTCCCTCCCCTTACCTTAAGGGAAGGAACACCCTCTCTTAAGATAAGAGAGGGTGGGGGTGAGTTATGAACATACCTCAAAAAAAACCAAATGGCCAAAAGCATAAAAAAAATCACCATAGATTCCTGAAGGGCGATGCGCGAAATCCAAATATGATTTTGATTAACCGCCAAAATTCCAGAGGCGATAAGGCCGGCAGTACTGCTGGCAAAAAGCCGGTGGGCGATAAAAAATACGAGAATCACCGAGCCGATGCCGGCCAAGACAGACGGCAAACGCAGAGCCCACAAATTTATCCCGAAAACTTTGAAAAAAGAATGCCAGATCCAAAAACCCAAAGGCGGATGGTCATGAAAAGAAAGCTTAGCCCAAGCCGGAACTTCCTCAAACCACTCAAAGGGTGTGGACTGATACGGAGAATTGAGCGAATCAACCAGTGCGATGCTCCGGTAACCGTAAAATGCCTCGTCAGTAATCACGTCATGCTGATCCAGTCGCCAGAGGCGCAAAACAGCCGCTACGATGAGAATTGACAAAAATAAAATTTTGGCGCGCCTGCCAGTCATAAAGACAAACTGCTCAACTCACTCAATAAAAATACGACATAGAGAGCAAGCAGGACAATTCCTTCGCGGCGGGTATATTTGTGCCCGGACAGGCCGAAGGCTATATACAAAAATACCAGAATCAAAAAGATCACAAAAAAAATCCAGAAAGATGGCGAAGTCCTAATCACGATCGGCTTAAGCTGCGCGAGCACGCCCACAACCAGAGCGTTAGTGAAGGCGCTGCCCAGCACGTTGCCCAAACCAAGCCTTTTCATACCCGCTTTCCAAGCCGTCAAAGAGACGCTAAGTTCCGGCAGATTTGTGCCGACGGCAAAAATAATCAAACCCGTAAAAAACAACGGGAGGTCGTAACCCTTCGCCAAATCCAGAGTGACTGTGATTACATAATGAGCGACCACTACAACGCCGACGATACCGCTAAAGGCAAAGGCCAACACTTTTTTTGTCGGAAAACGACGCTGGTCTTCTTCCGGAATATGCTCTAAAGCCCGCTCCTGTTGTCTGGAACTCAACAGGCCGTTTATGATCAGGATATAAAAGGCGATAAGAATGAGTCCGTCAATAGAAGATACCGCTCCGTCGGTAGCCAAAAACAAAGGCAGCACGATGAAACCGCCGATGGCCCAAAGCCACTTTCCTTGAAAAAGTTTGGTTGTTGAGATTTTGTTTCCGGCAATAATTAAAAGCCCGGAAATCAAACCAAAAAGCACCATGACTCCTCCCATGAGGTTGCCGAAAGAAACTTGCGGGATATCAGACAGCACGGCATTTAGCCCGATAAAAAACTCGGGCAAGGAAGTAAGCATGCCCGAGACAAGTCCTAAGGCAAAAACCGAAATCCGCAAGCGCTCTCCCAAGATTCGAAAGTTCGTAATCATGATGTCGGCGAACAGTCCCAAAAGTCCAAAAAGCAAAATCAGCAAAACCCACAAAAGCCAAATCGGCATAGTTTAGTACGGCACCTGCTCCGGCCCTTTGTTGATAAAGGCCTTGATGAAATCCTGAATTTGTTTTTGGTCGGCTGACTTAAGCTTCAAAAGCCTGCCCCAGGCGGCCACGGCGATTGGCAAATCGTTTTCGGCCCTCGGGGTCAGAATGACTTTTAGGGTATAATCGTCCGCAATGTCTTTGAGCTTAGCGAGCGTCTCCGGACTGATATCCGGCTTGTAAGAAATCCAGATCCCGCCGTGCTCGAGGTTGTGGATGAGCTGTTCATCAGGCAGAGGATTGTCATATACGCCCCAGTTCGCCGCTGCAGCATAATGAGGGCCGGAAGTCGGCGGATTGGAATTATAAGGCTCGTGCTGGCTGCCTTCCGCGATATGTTCTCGGCCCTGATCAGCAATCTCCTCGCCCGGCTTTTGGCTCCGGGCTTTTTGCGAATAAGCAACGACCAAATAAGCACTTCCCGCAATTGCGGCAATTATCGCAAGCCAAATTACGGCGCTTTTAATTTTGCGCCAGCGCGATGCTTTGAGGCGAGCCAGTCTTTCCTGCTCACTTTTTGATAAGTTTTGCTCCATTAACCCATCTGACTTAAAGCCAAAATGTTCCCCTCCGTGTCCTTGAACCACGCGCCCTTGACATCCCCCATGGTGGCAACGCCGTTTACGGTTTTGAGTCCTGGCATGTCATACTCCTCAAAAACCACTCCTTTGCTCCTCAAACCCGCCATTTCCGCTTCCAAATCCTCCACCCAAAATTCGGCCAGAGTGTGGTCGGCTTTGGAAGGCGGCCTTTGATATAAATAAAGGGTTGTGCCCCCTCCGCATTCAAACAAAACATCCCCGCCGGCCATTTTCTTATCGGAAGCTTTGAGCCCCAAAATATCCCGATAAAACTTTTTGGCTCTCTCCAGATCAACCACCGGAAGAGTCGGCGCCACTCGCGCTTTTGATAACATATTTTCGTATCCTTTGCCCCTCTGTGGGGGTCTTAATTATTGAATCTCGTATTTTAGGGAAACTGTCACGGTAATTTCCTGCGAGCCGGGCTCAAGAGTAGGCGGCGGCAGAGCGGCTTTGTCGGCAACAAGAGGTGAGGCTCCGCCATAGCCATAACTCTCGTAAGGGATAGGATAAGGCGCGCTTCCTTCTTCAATCGTCAAAAGCCGTCCCAACTTAAAGCCGCCGGCTTTGGCCGTGGCTACCGCTTTTTCTTTGGCGCGGCTTAAGGCTTCTTCCCGGGCTTCTTGTTCTACGGCCGAGCGATCGTCAATTGTGAAATTAAGCTGGGAGACGGAGTTGGCGCCGTTTTCGACAACGCCGGCCAGTATCTCTCCTGACTTATCGAAATTGCGGACTTTGACCGAGACCGTTTGACTGATGGTATAACCGGAAATTTCCGGCGGCGGACAGGGACGCGGGGAGGATTGAGCGCCACCTTCCTGATAAATCACCGGCGGACAGCTGTAATATTGATATTTTGGATCAACGCTGTAATTGATAGTTTTGATATCTTTGGCTTCCACTCCTAGTTTTTTGAGAAACTCAATAATCTTATTTGTCTTGTCAGTGTTTTCTTTCTGCAAATCCGCGATTTTTTTGCCGCCCTCGGTAATGACGCTGAAAGTGAATTGGGCCACATCCGGAATAGCCACAGCCTTGCCTTCGCCGGTTACCGTAAAGCTCCTGAAAGACGCCGGCTCCACATTTTTGGCGTAGGAATCCACATAGCGAAGATAAGCTAAGGCAAAAAGCAGAACCGCGATGATTACAGCAATGCCGATGTAATTTTTGATTTTTTCGGACATATGGTTTTTCGTTAAGAGTCTTCTTGACCCCATTATAGTCTAAGAAGGCCAGAATAGACAAATTTATGAGTAATTGTTAGAATTTATCTGTCGTTCCGGCGTAGCTCAACGGTAGAGCGAGGGACTGTTAATCCCCAGGTTGCAGGTTCGAATCCTGCCGCCGGAGTTCAAAGTTCTGGAACGAATAATGCTGTAAGGAGAAAGTTGGAGGGCCGCCCCGCAGTTGTCCGCCCTAGGCGGACATACTATCGGGATTCGCATCATCTCCAAAATCCTCTTTGAGACTGAAACAATAAATGCTGTAAATTCTCTATTAACACTTTTACTCATGACAACCGAGAAAG
>CAYNFS010000006.1:0-61772 GCA_964396685.1 uncultured Candidatus Saccharibacteria bacterium
TTCCGCCGCCGCCGAATTTCGTATTTCGCTTTGCGAAATGCGCCGCAAGAAAATACGGAGTTGTGTTTGTCCCGCCCGCCCGTGCGCACACAACATTTTTACTCCCTAAAAAATTGAATAAAGTCCTCATATCTGTTAGTATAATACTGAAGTCAGAATATAGCAACAATTCTATGTTATCAAATTATGGAAAGTAATCAACTGGGACAAAAAATAAGAAAACTGCGCCAAAAGTTAGAGCTTTCGCAAGACGATTTTGCTCGGAAAGCAGACGTCCCTTACACTACCTTAACGAAAGTCGAAACGGGCGTAATTAAAAAACCGTCAGTATTCGTTGTGAGCAAAATCGCGAAAGCTCTTAATGTTTCGATTGAAGATTTACTATGATTGGTTTAAAACGAGGAACAGTCAAACTTGTTCCGCACAATCCGAAATGGGCAGAACTTTTTGATGAGGAAAAACAACTCCTCAAAAAAACTTTTGGCGATACAATTCTTGCCATAGAGCATATTGGTAGCACCGCTATCCCTGGCATATCGGCAAAACCCATCATTGATATAAATGTTGGCGTTGAGTCGTTAGATGTTGCGCGGAGCATGAAGGAAAAATTTGAGAAGTTGGGATATGAGCATCGGCCCTTTGCCCCTGGTAAGACAAAAGACGATTTGAAATGGCAAGAATTGTATGTTAAGGGGCCGGAAGCAAAACGAACTCACCATGTCCACGTTACCGTGCTTGGAAATAATTATTGGAAAAACGATTTACTCTTTCGTGATTATCTTCGGAAAAATGCCAATCGTGCAAAACAATATACCAATCTTAAACAAGTATTGGCTGAAAAGCACGCCGAGGATCGCGGGACGTATACAAAAAACAAAGAGCAGTTTATCAACGAAACTTTGGAAATGGCAAAAAAGTAATTTTATGAAAGCAGTATTTTTTGAAAAACCAGGTGGGTTAGATGTTCTCCAATACGGTGAACTTGCTATTCCAAAACCCAAAAAGGGTGAAGCCCTTGTGCGAGTGAAAGCGGCTGGTCTGAATCGTCTTGATATTTGGTTACGAGAAGACAAAGAAAACGTCCGCAATATTCCCATGCCCCACATTTCCGGCTCGGATGCCTCCGGAGTCATTGAGGAAATAAACGGCGATAGCTCGTTGCGAGTCGGGCAAGAAGTAGTTTTGAATCCGGCTATTCCATGCGGCACTTGTCCGCGCTGTAAAAATGGAGAGTCGTGCGAACTCGTCAAAATTTTCGGCGTTAAAAATCAAGGCAGTTACGCCGAATATATTACTGCGCCAATCTCGCAACTCTATCCAAAACCTCAAAACATTTCTTTTGTTGAAGCGGCGGCGTTTCCACTTACGTTTCTCACTGCTTGGCATATGCTCGTTGGGCGAGCAAATCTACAAAAAGGTGAAACAGTTTTTGTTTGGGGCGCGTCCGGCGGCTTAGGTTCGTCAGCTATTCAAGTAGCAAAATCTCTTGGCGCAAAAGTTATCGCCGCCGCTAAATCCGAAGAAGACGCAGGGCAAATCCGCGAGATTGGCGCAGATGAAATTGTAATTTACACCAAAGGAAATGTTGAAAGTGCAGTAAAAAATCTGACAAGTAGTCTAGGCGTTGATGTAGTTTTTGAAAGTGTTGGCGAAAAGACATGGAGTACAACGCTTGCTATACTTCGCCCCTTCGGTCGTGTCGTCATCGCCGGAACAACAAGCGGCGATATGGGTACGCAAGATTTGAGCGATATTTATGTCCGCCAACTTTCGATTTTTGGAGCGAGAATGGGGACTAAAGAAGAATTTGAGAAAGTTTTAGAGCTTGTCGCGGCAGGAAAATTGAAACCGATTATTGATAAGACATTCCCGCTCCAAGACGCGGCCAAAGCGCAAGCGCGAATGGTCGAGGGTAAACATTTTGGTAAAATTGTGTTAGAAATACAATGAGCGGCGCGCCAGTTTCACTGGCACGAAATTCGGCGGCGGCGGAAAAATCGGAATCGGAAAGCGAGGGCGGGCAAAAATTCCTTCCCCCCAACCCCCTTCCTTTTTGCCCGCCCGAGCGTCAGGTTTCGTTCCTGCCGCGCTTCGCGCGGCAATCAGGGATTTTGTTCAAAAAAGGTTCGAGCGGCGTTCAGTAATTGCGATTTATTTTTGGCTTAGGTAAGCCATTTTTTGTTGAGACTCTGGACAAAACCCCAAAAATTTGCTATAAATACATTTCAAAATTGCGAATGGCGGTTTTGGAAGTCCATCAGCAGAACATTGGCGGACTGAATTGAAATGGAGGATTTGTTCCTTGACAAAGCAAGAGAGAAGCTTACAGGAAAGCAATTTGCGCGCAAAATAATTTGTTTTCAAATTGCTTTTCTGTAAGATGCGTCGGAAAGCCGGTCTACGATACCCATTGGCCGTCAGGGTGACTCCGGAAAGCTAAATCCGGTTTTGGGCTCGGCATCGGGCAAACAAATGGCACTTCGACCGGGCGCGGTCAGAAAAAATACGCACTCCAGGCAACCGGTTGCTTTAGCGGACAATTGTATTTGGATTGTAAGCTGAAAGCAAAAGTTGTTTGGAAGTTAGGAGATGTATGTTTTCAGTTAAATTCCACGTCAGTCTGGGCGTGGTTGGGATAGAGGGCAACACCGCCGTGTCCGAACGGCGGCGGCTGGGGCTCGCGGACGGGCCCGCGATTTGGTTTAACGGGAGTACCGTAATCAACGGAATCCCGTATCAGGAAGTGGCGGGCTTCCCAGAGTTCGACAAATCCGCTTGCCCCACGTTCTGCATTCCCGGCCTTGATCTTCTGACGGCCGACGACGTGGAAGAGCGGGAAACTGGCTGCTGGAGTTACGGGCAGCCGGACCATGCCCTGAATCTTGTCGTAAAGAGGGATTTATCTCCCTCAAGGGCTGTCGGGATAATCAGAGCCCTCAAAGCTCAAAAAGCCGAGGCCGAGGAGCGCCGCCGTCAGCAAGAGGAAGAGGCCCGGCGCAAGGAGGTCGTCGAAAACCTCCGTGCCCAGGTGGCAGCGAAGCAGGATGAGGCCAAGCAGTTGGGCGATGAGTTGTCAGAGCAGAATGCACTCGTCGCTAGCTTGAGGACCGACCTCTATTCCCTTTACAACCAGGTCTCTGCCCTCGGGACGGCCAAGGCCGAGGCCGAGGCCGAGCTGGCCAGCGTCAAGGCCTCGGTGGCCGCGGCCGCCGAGGAGATCGACAGGACGCGGCGGTTTTTCAAGAGCCGCGTACTCGCGGGAATCCGCATCACCCTCGAGCGGATTTCCCAGTAGGAAGTCGAGCTAACGGCGGCTCAAGTAAGAATAAAAACAGCCGCATCTCTCTTGTACTTGTAGTTTTGTCAGCACTCGAGCGCGATGGTATGCATGCACTTTGCAACCACCGCGCTTTTTTTCAATTCGACCTTTTTTGTGATATTATTACTTTATCGGAATTTACCAACGATTAATCTAAAATTTTTGAGATTGCTTCTCTGCCTGCGGCGGATCGCAATGACAATTCTTGAATAGTTCTCTCAAAAGAGACTCGATCTGGGTAAGCATATTCCAGAAGGAAAAACCGCCCTTTCAGGCGGTGATTTCTAGACCATTTGCGGTATTTTGATTTTGCCCCGGCTTATTGACTTGATACACTTAGTGCAGGCGCGGACACGTCGGCCGGATGAAACAGTAAGCCATTGCAAATTCGGTTGCAGGCGTCTCAAGGTTGCCTGCATGGAATGAGAGCGGGAAAAAGCCCGCCGGTATCCCTTACCGCAGATTGCACAGACTTTGGAGGGAGTAATCATACTTTCAAAGTCTAACCAAGAATAAATGTTTTGTAAAGAGCTTGGCGTAAAATTAAAATGTAAAATGCAAAAATCAAAATGACAAATTAAAATCTTAAAATTTTCAAACTTTGCATTGTCATTTTGCATTTTGATATTTGAACTTTGAATTATTGTCATGGATCTTGGTTCAATAATAATCACTCTGATCATCTTGCTTTTCTCCGTGGTTTTGCACGAGCTTTCGCACGGAGTCGTGGCGGATAAACTGGGGGATCATACGGCGCGTTTGAGCGGTCGTTTGACGCTTAATCCCTTGCCTCATCTTGACCTTTTTGGTTCTATCCTCCTGCCGCTTTTTTTGTTTTTGGTCAATTCGCCGATCTTGTTCGGCGCGGCCAAGCCCGTGCCGGTCAATTTTTTTAACTTGCGAAATCCCAAGCGCGATATGGCGCTGGTTTCTCTGGCCGGTCCGGGGACGAACTTTATTTTAGCTTTGGCTTTTGCTATCCCGATCAGGCTTGGTTTGATTGGACCAGGCATTCCGGGATACGAAATACTGCTTCAAGCGACTTTGCTAAATCTGGGCCTGGGCCTTTTCAACCTTTTGCCGATTCCGCCTTTGGACGGCTCAAAAGTTTTCGCGAGCTTTTTTTCGGACGACATGATGTACCGGATTTTGTCGCTGGAACGCTTCGGCTTTTTGCTGATCATCCTGTTTCTTTATACCGGCATAGTACACGCGATTCTGATCCCGATTCTCATATTTTTGTCTAAGATTTACCTCGGATTCTCAATCATTTAGGCAGTTTGACTTTGCTTTGTCAGTCAATTATAATATAGAAAATCAAGAAGAAACCTCTCCGGCGCGCAGGTCGGAGACATTACAGACTTTAAGGGTTGTTGAGTGTAGGAAATTCACTCTTTAAGGTTTCGGGAGAGTACTGCCTCAACAAGCCCCGGTAGTAGTCCGCCGTTGGCGGACACTACGGGGTAGACAAAAACCCTCTGTTTTGCTCGGGGATTTTTTGTTAAGCGTAAGGTGCAGAACGAAAAACGCAAAATAAATGAATTTTCTTTTACACTTTTCGCTTTAAACTTTTCGCTTGAAACATGCCGACGATCAATCAATTAGTCAGAAGGCCGAGAATGGTGCAAAAAGCCAAGTCAAAAAGCTTGGCGCTGCAGCGCGCTTTCAATTTGCTCAAAAACCGCCCCGTGGTTCTCCCCAAAGGCTCGCCATTTAAACGCGGCGTATGCATCAAGGTTTATACGGTTACTCCCAGAAAACCAAACTCCGCCATACGAAAAGTCGCAAAAGTCAGGCTTACCAACGGTCATGAAGTGATTGCTTACATTCCCGGCATCGGACACAATTTACAGGAACACGCCGTGGTGATGATTCGCGGAGGAAGAGTAAAAGATTTGCCGGGAGTTCGTTACCACATTGTGCGGGGCAAGCTGGATGCGGCCGGCGTTGAGGGTCGAAAACGCGGAAGAAGCAAGTATGGCGCAAAAATGCCAAAATAGCGATCCCAATCTACGAATGACATCCGAATTATCCTAATATATTCGGAACATTCGGATGTAGATTAGGATCATTCGGATCGCATTAAAACAATGCCGAGAAAATCACGAACTTATAAAAAGCACAAAATAGCGCCTGACCCAAAGTACAACAACGTCAAGGTCGCGAAATTTATAAACCATGTCATGCGGAATGGCAAAAAATCAGTGGCGCAAAAGATTGTCTATCAGGCTTTTGAGCATATCAAAGAGACCATGAAAACCGAGCCGCGGCAGATTTTTGACGCCGCTCTAAAAAATACAAGTCCGACTTTGGAAGTCAAAAGCCGGAGGATCGGGGGCGCTAATTACCAGGTGCCCATTGAGGTTATAGAGCCTCGGAAGACGACGCTGGGGATGCGCTGGCTCATTGATGCGGCAAAATCCAAGAAAGGCAAGCCCATGCATTTGAAATTGGCCGAGGAAATCATGGCGGCATATAACAACGAAGGAGCGGCCATCAAAAAGAAGCAGGATACGCACCGCATGGCCGAGGCCAACTGGGCATTCGCGCATTTTGCGAGATTTAGCAGGAAATAATTCCATGCCGCGAGAATTACCCATAGAACAAACCAGAAATATCGGCATCATAGCGCATATAGACGCCGGAAAGACCACGGTGACCGAGGGCATACTTTACAACACCGGCTTAAAACATAAAATCGGCCTTGTGCATGAAGGCGACACGACCACTGACTGGATGGAGCAGGAAAGAGAGCGGGGAATCACCATTACCGCGGCCGCGGTGACTTGTTATTGGTCGCCGAAATTCAACAAATTTGAGGGTGATAAAAAATACAAAATTAATATCATAGACACCCCCGGGCACGTCGATTTTACCGTGGAAGTGGAGCGGTCCTTGCGCGTGCTTGATGGAACGGTGGTGGTTTTTGACGGAAAAATGGGAGTAGAGCCGCAGTCGGAAACCGTTTGGCGTCAGGCTGACAAATACCACGTGCCGCGGATTTGTTTTATCAACAAGATCAACCAGATCGGCGGGGATTTTTATAAAAGCCTTGATTCAATTCACAAGCGTCTTTCGCCGGACGCCTATCCGATCCAGATTCCTATAGGTTACGAAAAAGATCTAATTGGCTTTGTGGATCTTGTCCAAATGAAAGGCTATACGTACAAGGAATATACCGACAGGGAATTTACGGTGGCGGAAATCCCCCAAGAGCTTATGGTCAAAGCCCAGGAATACCGCCACAAACTTTTGGAAAAAGTGGTGGAGACAGACGATCGGCTTTTGGAAAAGTACCTGCACGGACAGGAAATTACGGAAAGCGAGTTTTTGACGGCAATCCGCAAAGCAACGTTGTTGGGCAAATTTTATCCCGTGCTTGGCGGGGACGGGCGCGGAATTATCGTGCAGACTCTGCTGGACGCCGTGGCCAATTTTTTGCCAAGCCCCATTGACAAAGGCGCGGTACTAGGGCGGCGGCCGCGCACGGAAGAAGAGCTTGCAAGGAATCCTTCGGATACCGAAGCTTTCTGCGCACTGGCTTTCAAAATCGCTACCGACCCATTTGTGGGGAAGCTGGCTTTCTTTCGGGTGTATGCCGGGACGATGTCTACGGGGACTTACGTTTTGAATACCCGCACGGGAAACAAAGAAAGAGTCGGGCGCGTCGTGAGGCTGCACGCCGACCAGCGCGAGGATGTCAAAGAAGTTTACGCGGGGGATATTGCGGCCCTAGTCGGTCCCAAAGATACCGCCACCGGCGATACGTTGTGCGACGAAAACAATCCAATAACGCTTGAAGCAATTGTATTTCCAGAGCCAGTCATCTCGCAGGCCATTGAGCCTAAAACCAAGGCTGACCAGGAAAAAATGGGGATTGCCTTGAGAAAACTGGCGGAGGAAGACCCGACATTCAGAATCAAAAGTGATGAAGAAACAGCCCAAACCATCATTTCCGGCATGGGCGAGCTGCACCTCGAGATCATTGTGGATCGGATGAAGCGGGAATTCAAAGTGGAAGCCAATGTGGGCGCGCCGCAGGTAGCTTATAAAGAAACCGTTAGACGACAGGTCGAGCAGGAAGGCAAGTATATCAGGCAGACCGGAGGGCGCGGTCAGTACGGACATGTCTGGATCAGGCTGGCCCCTCTTGAACGCGGAGGCGGCCGGGAGTTTGTGGATGAGATTGCGGGCGGGATTATCCCGAAAGAGTTTATTCCGGCGGTTTCAAAAGGAATCATGGAAGCGGCTGACAATGGGGTGATCGCCGGGTACCCGGTGGTTGATTTTCAGGCGACTTTGTATGACGGCAGTTTTCATGAAGTGGATTCGTCGGAAATCGCCTTCAAGATCGCCGGTTCCAAGGCTTTTCAGGATGCCGTGCGAAAAGCCGATCCCGTCTTGCTCGAACCAATCATGAAAGTTGAAGTGGTGGTGCCGGAGGAGTTCATGGGCGACGTGATTGGGGATTTGAACTCCAAACGAGGGCAAATCAGAGAGATGACGGAAAGGGGGCGCGCCAAAGTGATTGACGCTGAAGTGCCGCTTGGCGAGATGTTTGGTTATGCCACATCTTTGCGCAGTATGACCCAGGGACAGGCTTCCTACACGATGGAGTTTTCGCATTATGCGGAGGTGCCTAAAAATATTGCCGAAAAAATCATCGGAGAGGGTGTCAAAATCAGAGTTGGGCAGAGATGAGTAATGTCAAATTTCAAAGCTCAAATGTCAAACTTTAAGAACCAGTCAGATTTCGAAAATTTATTGCGTCTAGTTAAGCTTATCGGGGGCAAGTTTGTCATAGTTGAAGATGGGGAGCCTAAGGCGGTGCTTATGAGTTATGAAGAGTTTGAGGATTTTGCGGCCCCGCGCATTAGCGAGAAACTTGCGGAAAAAGTTGAGCGGATAAACAGGCAGATAACCACGGCCCAGCTGGAGGATTTGCGGGAAGAGGTAATTGCTGACTTGCCAACCTTGGAGAAGATTACAATTGAGCCGCTTGACCCCAAAATTTAAACTTGCTATATTATTATCACTTCTAAATTTTTTTAAAGAAAGGAGTTCAAGCAAAGTCTATGGCAATAGGGAAATTTGAGCGAACCAAGCCTCATATTAATGTGGGGACAATCGGCCATGTTGACCACGGGAAAACCACATTGACCGCCGCCATCAGCCGTTTTTTATCCAAGAAAGGCCTGGCGAAAGAGCGGCCGTATGACTCGATTGACAACGCGCCGGAGGAAAAGGAGCGCGGTATTACGATTAATGTTTCCCACGTTGAATACGAGACAGAAAAAAGGCATTACGCCCACATTGATGCGCCGGGCCACGCGGATTATATCAAAAATATGATTACGGGCGCCGCCCAGATGGACGGGGCTGTGCTGGTGGTTTCGGCCGCTGACGGACCGATGCCGCAGACCAGAGAGCATATCCTTTTGGCCCGCCAGGTAGGGGTGCCGCATATTGCAGTTTTTCTAAACAAAGTTGATATGGTGGATGACAAGGAGTTAGTTGATTTGGTTGAGGAAGAAATTCGCGAACTTTTGACCAAGTATGAATATCCGGGCAAAGACGTCCCAATCGTCCGCGGTTCGGCCCTCAAAGCCCTGGAGGACGATCCGGAAGGAGTAAAATCCATTGAGGAACTTTTGAAGGTTATGGACTCGTATTTTCCGGAGCCGGTGCGCGAAGTTGATAAGCCGTTTCTTATGGCGATTGAAGACATTTTTTCCATTGAAGGCCGCGGCACTGTGGTTACGGGAAGAATTGAACGGGGAGCTGTGAAGCTCAATGACGAAGTGGAAATCGTGGGTATTCGTCAAACGCAAAAGACCGTGGTAACCGGAATTGAAATGTTTAATAAGTCGTTGGATGAAGGCCGCGCGGGAGACAATGCCGGAATTCTTTTGCGGGGAACCAAAAAGGAAGAAGTCGAGCGCGGACAAGTGCTGGCCAAGCCCGGGTCCATTACTCCGCACACGGAATTTGAAGCTGAAGTCTACGTGCTGACCAAAGAGGAAGGCGGAAGGCATACAGCCTTCTTTAGCGGCTACAAGCCGCAATTCTATATCCGAACGACTGACGTCACGGGGGATGTGACTTTGCCTTCGGGCAAAGAAATGGTCATGCCAGGCGACACAGTAAATGTGAATGTCAAACTTATTGCTCCAGTCGCGCTGGAAGAACAGCAGAGGTTTGCCATCCGCGAGGGAGGACATACCGTTGGCGCCGGGGTAGTGACGAAGATTGCCAAATAGGTTAGAGATGCCAGTTTATAGGTCAAGGCCCGCCGACGAGGCGGGCCTTTTGTTTGACAGAGATGGGGATTTTGGTTAGACTACGGCTTGACGTTCATTTTTATTCAAATAAGCAACAATCTTAATGCCCAAGGCCAAGAAAGCTGTAACCCAAGCCGAGCCAACAACTCAAAGAATCAGAATAAAAATCCGCGCATATGATCACAAACTGATTGATCAAAGCGCCAAGCAAATTGTGGATACGGCAAAAAAAACAGGGGCCCAAGTTACGGGGCCAGTGCCTTTGCCCACGGAAAAGACCAAGTACACGGTACTGCGCTCAACTTTCGTGCACAAGGATTCCCGGGATCAGTTTGAAATGCGCATTCACAAACGCTTGATTGACATTATCAATCCGACCCAGAAAACTACTGATTCGCTCACTAGCCTGAATCTGCCCGCCGGAGTGGATGTGGAGATTAAAATGTGATTATGAACGGGACAAAAAATAATCCAAAAAAACCTGTAACGCTGGAGAGCCTGTCCGAGCAGATTGGCAATTTGGGGCGTAGCGTTGATAAAAAGATTGATAATGTTGCTGGAATGGTCAAACACGGTTTTGATGCTGTTGATAAGAAACTCCAGGATTTAGAAATCGGCCAAGAGGACATTAAGCTCCGGCTCGATCAAGCGGCATGGAGATTTGAAGTTGACGCGCTGGATAAACGAGTCAAAGTCTTGGAAGACAAAGCCGGAATCGTAAGAGAAAAGAGATAATGATCATCCAAAAGGCACAATCAGAATCGCGCTTTTGATCATACTGGTTGCCCTCACGGCGGCTTTGGTTTATGTGGTGGTGGTGCCGAGGTCTGAAGAAAATGGAACGCCCGCACCCTCGCCTACCCCTTCTCCGGCTCCGCAGGACGAAACCGCGGGATGGAAGACGTATAGAAATGATGAGTATGGGTTTGAGATCAAATATCCGGGTAAAGGTGAGGTAGGTGATGGTTTCAAGAATGCTTATTGGATAAAGTTCCGCATAGCTGACAATACTAGCATTGATATTTTTACAGACAAGTCAGTTAACGAGTGGGAGGCAGAAATTGAACAGGCAATCGAAGAAAATTTGCCGGTGGGGGACTCCGCCATGTTTCCCTACTCACTTGCAGTAAAGGATTTGCTTAAAACGAGGGTTGCGGGTTATAACTGTACGGCAGATTTCGGTATTTATTTAAATAAAGAGTACCGAAACGAGAGCTGTGAAATAGTGGAGATCAACGATATTCCAGCATTTAAAATTATTGCAGCAGGCCCACACCCAGCTGAATATTCAGAATATAAATATATTTTTTATGAGAACGGCAGATGGTACGATATCAGCAAGAGTTTTGCGAGATATAATTTTGATGAAAGCGAGGAGCCTATTTACACAATCGCCCAGTTAAATGCGATTCTACAGGGAAAAACATTCAATCCGGAGATCAAAGCAGAAGTTGATCTTTTTCAAAAAATTCTCTCCAGTTTCCGTTTTACAAAATAAAGTTGTTTTATTAGAATTGAATCATGGCTAAACAATCCGCGCTTACAAAAGAACATTTTGACAAGGTACTGAAAACCGTCGCAAAGAAGACAGACCTTGATCGGACAAATAAGACACTTGATCGTGTTGTGAAGACCTTGGATGCTACAGTCGCGACTCTTAACCGAACGGCTGTTTTGTTAACTCATGTTGCCGAAGACGTCAGTACTTTAAAAGAGGACCTGGGATTTGTTAAAGAAACATTAGACAGCCATACTACGAGTTTAGACAAGATTCTAAAAAATTCCGAAACCTCAAAAACCGAAACTGCGGCTCTGCAGAACGCGGTCAGACGACACGAAGAATGGATAAAGCAGATTGCCGAGAGGGTGGGGATGAAATTAGCGACAGAAATTGAGCCAAAATGACCCATCAAAGAGGTACAATGAGGTACAATGAGGTACAATAAATATTATTTGTTGGTAATTATCGTCGCCCTCACGGTGGCTTTGGTTTATGTGGTGGTGGTGCCGAGGTCTGAAGAAAATGGAACGCCCGCACCCTCGCCTACCCCTTCTCCGGCTCCGCAGGACGAAACCGCGGGATGGAAGACGTATAGGAATGATGAGTATGGGTTTGAGGTGAAGTATCCAGAGGACTGGGGAACTGCCGAACTGACATCTGGCGGGACCGGCATTATTCCACTCCGACAAGTCGCATTTTACCCCTCGGATAAACGATATACAGGTGAAAATGCGCTTTTTGAAATATGGGTTTACGAAAATACTAAAGCCGGCTTGGACGCCGTTCGCTCTCGGATATTTCCGAAAACTGTCGAGCCATTTGAAAAAAGAGTTGAAGAAGAGGTGAGAGTAGGCGGACAAGAGGGAAAAGAGCTAATCGCAAAGCGTCAATACAGCGTAGATGGCGAAGTATTTACTCATCGACTTGTTTATGTTCAGAAAAATAATTCGATTTTTGTTTTTTATCCATTTTATCCATTCGGGATTGAAGGAATTGAGGAAGTGGCGCTGCTAGGACAAATCCTCTCCACTTTCCGGTTTGTGAAGTAAGCCTGGATTCCCGCTTCCGCGGGAATGACAGAATAAGAAAGGTGCCTTTACAAGCTCGGAGCAGTGTATTATAATAGGGAAAATTGAAGTTTTGGTAAATAGGTTCTTGAGATTTTTAAGCCCAGAAAGCTGAAATCTTAAGATAACGGTTTACCAGTCATCCTAAGATTTTACTTGTCCCCACACCAAAGACTTAAAAAAGAGCTTTGGGAGCAGGGGAATAAATGAAAATCTTAGAGCCATGTCAAAGTTGCAAACATTTTGGTGTGGGGATGAACTGGTCGATCGTGACCAGTTTTTTGCACTTTACGAATAACTAATCATCCCGAATATACGAATTCCCCTCTCCCCAGGAGATGGGGAGAGGGAGGGAGAGAAGTCGAAGATTCGTATATTGGTAGAAATTCGTAATTCGTAAAGCTTTGAAGTTTATTCTTGCTCGCAAATTGAATATGACCCAGCTGTTTACCGAAGACGGAAAGGTGGTTCCGGTGACGGTGCTTGAGGCTGTGCCGAATAAGGTGGGCCTGGTTAGAACGCAGGACAAAGACGGCTATGAAGCAGTACAAATTCAATTGGGAAGCAGGAAGAAAGAATTTCGAATCAGGAATCAGGAATCAGGAATTATGGCTGGGCAGGAGATTAAAGTTTCGCAGTTTGAGCCCGGAGAAGTCATAAATATTGTTGGCATCAGCAAAGGGCGAGGGTTTGCCGGAGCGGTGAAGCGCCACGGTTTTCACGGGGCCCCGGCAAGTCACGGTCATGATCACCCCCGCGCCGTGGGTGCCATCGGACAGCGTTTTCCGCAACACGTGCGTCCCGGACTTCGGATGGCAGGGCATATGGGAGCGACTCAGGCCACGGTGAAACACTCTATAGTTGTGGGGATAGAGCCCGAGAAAAATTTGCTTTTTGTCAAAGGTGGCACGCCGGGCGCAAGAGGGGCACTGCTTAAAGTTCAAACTACCGGGAAGAAGAAGGAGATTGGGAAAGTTGTTGAGTATGGAAAAGAAATGTCAAATGTCAAAGGTCAAATGCCAAATCAAATCCAAAATCCAAATGCCGAAATTTAGTGATTTGACATTGATTTGAAATTTGGACTTTGTCATTTGGATTTAAGACTATGAAAGTCAAAGTCTACAACCAAACCGGAGAGCAAACCCAAGAAGAAGTGGAACTTAATCCCAAAATTTTTGCTGTGCAAAAAATTAAGCCTGACGTGGTGCATTTTGTAGCCACGGCTTTGCTTTCGAATGCAAGAAATACCGTTGCTTCAACAAAGACCAGAGGCGAGGTCAGAGGAGGAGGCCGCAAGCCTTGGCAGCAAAAAGGAACGGGACGCGCCCGTCACGGCTCCATCCGCTCGCCCCTGTGGCGGGGCGGCGGGATCACTTTCGGTCCTCGCCCCAACCGCAATTTTTATCAGAAAGTAAATCGCAAAGCCAGGCGCTTGGGCATTTTTTCGGTTCTTACTGACAAGCGAGCCCAAGGCCGGCTCGTAGTTTTGGAAAACTTGGAGCTTGAAGCGCCAAAAACCCGAGAGCTTTTGCAGAAACTTGAGAACCTCAAGAATATTTTGACAGAGCGGAAGGTTCTTTTGGTTGTCCCGGAAAAAAACGAAAAAATTGTCAAAGCGGCGAGGAATCTGCCGAACATCGAGGTAAGCTTGGCAAATAACTTGAATCTACTGCAGTTGCTCTGGACAGACAATGTAGTGATTTTGAAAAACGCTTTGCCGGTAATTGAAAAAACTTATCTAACGAAATAACATATGGGTATTTTGGACAAGTTAGGCATCAAAAAGAGACAGGAAGAAAAACCGGTCCTGCCGCCGGCGGATAAGGTTTTGCCCAAAGAAGTCCCGCAAACGGAAGCAAGGAGCGCAAGGCCAGCAGCGACCGGCGCCCACCGGCTTTTGGCAAGACCGATCCTTTCGGAAAAAGGCACGGCATTGGCTAACTCCGGCAGGTACGTATTTGCGGTTGCATTAGGTGCCAATAAGCCGGAAATTAAGAAAAGCATTGAGAACATTTACAACGTCACCGTAGAGAGTGTGCGGATTGTCAATCTGCCGGCCAAGACGAGACGATACGGCAGGACGGTCGGCAAAACCTCCGCATGGAAGAAAGCAATCATCACGCTTAAGGCGGGAGAGCGGATCCCGGGCATAGTTGAGTCAGTGGGATAATATTACGGAAAAATTATGGCACTCAAGCACTACAAACCAACTACCTCGGCCCGACGCAGGACAACTGTTGTTGATTATTCCCAATTGTCGCGCAGGCCGCAGGCGCCAAAGTCTCTTCTTTTCTCCAAGGCCAAAAGCGGCGGGAGAAGCAATAGTGGCAAAATCACTGTGCGCCATATTGGCGGTGGGACGAAGAAAAAACTTAGGTTAATTGACAACATCCGCGAGAAATTTGATGTCCCGGCCAGGGTAACTTCCCTGGAGTATGACCCAAACCGCAGCGCTTTCATCGCCTTGCTGACCTATAGAGACGGCGACAAACGTTATATTTTGGCGCCGGAGGGGGTGGGCGTCGGCGCGGAAGTTTTCAGTTCCCGCAACAAAGTGGAAATCAAAGCGGGGAACCGGACTCGCTTGAAACATATGCCCGCAGGAACCATGGTGCATGATGTTGAATTTGATGCAGGCAAGGGCGGTCAGATTGTCAAAGGAGCGGGCAACTATGCCACAGTGATGTCAGCGGAGGAAAATTTCACGATTCTTAAATTGCCTTCGGGCGAGATTCGCAAGTTTCCATCCGAAAATATGGCGACGATCGGCCAGCTTTCAAATCCTGACAATATCAATGTGCGAATCGGGAAAGCAGGCAGAATGAGGCTTATGGGGATTAGGCCCTCGGTCCGCGGCAAAGCCATGAATCCGGTTGATCACCCGCACGGGGGAGGAGAAGGCCGCAATCCGATTGGACTGAAATATCCCAAAACCCCTTGGGGGAAGCACGCGCTGGGCGTTAAAACCCGGCCGAAGAATAAGTGGTCAAATAAGTTTATTATTAAGCGCCGCACCTGATTTTATGTCCAGATCGCTCAAAAAAGGTCCATACGTTGATCCTCGAGTCTTGAAAAAGCTTGCGAATTTGAAACCGGGAAGCAAAACTATCATCAAGACTTGGTCGAGGGCTTGCACCGTAACACCGGAAATGGTAGGCTTCACTTTCGGCGTGCACAACGGCCGAAATTTTGCGGAGGTGTCCGTGACTGAAGACATGGTCGGGTATCGCCTCGGGGAATTTGCACCCACGAGAAAGTTCATCCGTCACGGGGGCCGAATGGCAAAAGAGGAAGAACAGGCTCAAGTTCAAGCAGAAAAGGCAAAGGTCACGGCCGCTCAAGAACAAACTGTGAAGAAGTAATCGCAGGAATTATGGCAGAGGAAATTAAGAAAGAGATTAAAGAAGTGAAGGCGGTGGCTCGCGGCATTCACATTTCGCCGCGAAAAGTTAGGCTTTTGGCGGGTCTGGTCGCCAATATGGCGGTTGAGGAGGCTCTGATACAGCTTGACGTTTTGACCAAAAAGGCGGCCAAACCGGTAAAAAAGCTGGTGGCTTCCGCTATCGCCAATGCGCGGCATAATTTCCAAATAGAGCCGGACAGGCTTTACATAAAAAATTTAACAGCAGACGGTGGCCGGGTGTTTTTCCGCTACCAGCCTAGGGCGCAGGGGCGCGCATTTCCGGTGAGAAAACGCACAAGCCACATAAATTTGGTTCTCGGAGTCTCCGAAAAGCCTCTGGCCGCCGTACCCAGAAAAACTAAACCGGAAACCGCCCCCGTTCATCAAGAAAAGATAGCGGAGAGTAAGCCGGAAATCAAAGAAGAGCCAAAGAAAACGAGCTTCTGGCAGAGGTTTAAAAGGAAGAAAGCGGAAGACAATACTCAAGTGCCGCCCAAGCAAGATATTAAAGGGAAGCATTATACGGGCTTTGACCGGAGAGGAAATATGTAAATGGGAAACAAAGTGGATCCAACCAGCTTGCGAATAAAAATCACGGATACCTGGAAGTCCCGCTGGTTTTCCCGCGGTAAAAAATTCGCGAACAATCTGCAGGAAGATACTAAAGTCCGAGAGTTTCTCTTGAAGAAGCTGGCTAAAGCGGGAATTGTCAGAATAGATATTGAACGGTTGAACCGGGAGCTCAACGTCATCATTTATTCTACCCGCCCCGGCATGATTATCGGCAAAGGCGGAGTGGGCGTTGAGGATCTCAAAAAACAGCTCAAGGCGGAGCTCGCGCTTATGTCCGAGCTTAAGATCACGATTGAAGAGTCTAGGAGCGTCAATTTGGAAGCGCAAGTTTGGGCGAATACCTTGGCGGAACAAATCGAAAAACGCGCGGCCTACCGGCGGGCTATGAAAGCCGCTTTGGAGCAAATCATGGAAGCGGGCGCTGTGGGAGCAAAGGTAGCCTTCGCCGGACGCTTAGGCGGTGCGGAAATTGCCCGCACCGAGTGGCTGTATAAAGGCAAACTCCCTTTGCATACTCTTCGTGCCAATGTAGATTTTGCCAAGGCCACGGCCTATACCACGTACGGAACCGTAGGCGTGAAAGTATGGATTAATAAGGGCGAGGTTTTTGACAATGTTGATTCCAAAAAAACTTAAACATCGCAAACATCACCGAGGGCATACCAAAGGAAAAGCCACTGCGGGAAACTATTTAAGTTTCGGGTCTTATGGGCTGCGGGCGCTTTCCAATGCGTGGGTGACCAGCCGGCAGATCGAGGCGGCAAGACGAGCCATGACTAGATATGTGCAGCGCGGCGGAAAAATTTGGATCCGGATTTTTCCAGATAAGCCTATAACAGCCAAGGGCAACGAGATCCCAATGGGGGGCGGGAAGGGAGCCGTTGATCATTTTGTAGCGGTTGTGAAAAGAGGCCGCGTTTTATTCGAGATTGACGGCGTTTCCGAGGATGCGGCCAAGGAGGCGATGAGACTGGCGTCCCACAAATTGCCGCTTAAAACCAAATTTGAGTCAAGATTTTGAATTTTTAGGCGATGAAAACAAGAGAGATTAGAAAAATGTCAGATCAGGATCTAGGGAAAGAACTCGCAAAGTTGAGAGAGCGTGTTTTGGAGCTTCGTTTTAAAATTGGAGGGAAGGAAGTCAAAAATTACCGCCAGATGTTTGAGACAAGGAAAGATGTTGCCAGAATTTTAACCGTTCTCAAGGAGCGACAACATGTCAAAAGTAAAGCGTAGAGGCGAGGTTGTGAGCGACAGGATGCAGAAGACCGTTGTGGTCAGGGTAGCTTTGCAAAAAATACACCCCAAGTACAAAAAGCAGTATGCGGTATACAGGAAGTATAAGGCGCATCACGAAGGCGAGCCGCTTAAGATAGGCGACATTGTAGAGATTGAACAGGCCAAGCCGTACTCAAAAACCAAGAGATGGGTTGTAGTGAAGAAGATTGAATGACCAAAAGTTTAGAAATTAGGTCAATTAGGATTTAGAAATTTTCAGGATATGATTCATTTAAGAACCAGATTGAAAGTGGCTGACAATACGGGAGCGAAGGAAATCGCGGTTTTTAGCGTATCCGGCTCAAACCGCAGGCGCCACGTGGGGCTGGGAGACATTGTGACCGCTTCGGTCAAGGACTGCGACGCGCAAGGGCAGGTTAAGAAGGGAGACAAGGTCTACGCGGTTATCGTAAGAACCAAAAAAGAGGCCAGACGGTCTGACGGCTCATATATCCGGTTTGACGAAAATGCGGCAGTGTTGATTAATAAAGACTCGAAAGAACCGCTAGGCACCAGGATTTTCGGGCCGATTCCCAGAGAGTTGCGCGATCTGGGCTTCACCAAGATCATTAGCCTGGCACCCGAAGTGATATGACGCACATTCGCAAAGGAGACGAAGTAAAAGTTCTGGCGGGAAAGGAGAGGGGCCGAAAAGGCAAGGTGGCCAAGCTCAACCTTAAAACATTGCGAGCCGTGGTTGAGGGACTGAATATCAAGATTCGGCACCAGCGTCCGAGAAAAGCCGGTGAAAAGGGGCAAAAAGTCCAATTGCCCGCGTCGATTCATATTTCCGTTTTGATGGTGGTTTGCCCCCATTGCGGAAAAACAACAAGGGCAGGGCATGAGCGAGACGAAAAAGGCGCCAAATTTAGAATATGCAAAAAGTGCGGGAAGAGAATATGACAAGATTATTGCAGCAATTTAGAACAAAGATTTTGCCAGAGCTTCGGCAAGAGCTCAAGTTTGCCAATGATCTGGCGGTACCGAGAGTTGAAAAGATTATGGTCAATGCCGGCGTTGGCAAGCTTTTGCAGCAGCAGCCGAAAAGCCTGGACGAATTCATCAAAGCGATGGCCAAAATCACGGGGCAGCAGCCTCAAGTCACACGGGCAAAAAAAGCCATTTCCGGATTTAAAATCAGGCAAGGGCAGGCCGTGGGGCTTATGGTAACTTTGCGGGGGAAGCGGATGTATGATTTTCTCGACAAGCTCATAAATGCCACTTTGCCCAGGAGCCGGGATTTCCGCGGTTTGTCAAAAAAGGGTTTTGATCGGCACGGCAATTACTCTTTGGGGTTGCGCGACCACATGGTTTTTCCCGAGATGGCACAGGAAGAAATAGGGACGGGTTTTGGTTTGGAAGTAACAATTGCGACAACGGCAAAAACTGATGAAGCGGCCTATAAATTATTAAAGCACCTGGGATTTCCATTCAAGGAGAATCTTACTTAACCTTAATGGCCAAGAAAAGTCAGATTGCAAAATCCAAGAGGACGCCGAAATTTTCCACACGTTTGGTGCGGCGGTGCTGGCGGTGCGGACGAGTTCGCGGTTATATGCGGGATTTTGATTTGTGCCGGATTTGTTTCCGCGAGCTTGCAAGCCGCGGCGAAATCCCGGGTATTATTAAATCAAGCTGGTGATAACTATATGGATCCGATTGCCGACATGCTTACTCGCATCAGAAATGCCTTGGCTGTTAAAAAGCCAGAGGTGGTTTTGCCTTATTCTAAATTGAAGTACAACCTGGCCAGGCTCTTGGAAAGCCAAGGCTGGGTTGAAAAAACGGAAAATTTGCAAGAAGGAGCCAAAAAGATGCTTAAGCTGATTTTGAAATACGATAATGCAGGTCTGCCGGCAATTGCTGGAATGAAGCGGGTCAGCAAGGCCGGCCAGCGCATTTACGCCAAAGCCTCTGAAATCTCCAAATACCGCCTTGGCTTAGGCGCCACCATCATTTCCACTTCCAAGGGTCTTATGACAGACAGGGAAGCCCGCAAAGAAAAGGTCGGCGGGGAAGTAATTTGTCAAATCTGGTAGCGGAACTCTATTTTTCAATGTTTCCAGTCCCTTCTCGCCTTAATACGAATGACATCTTTTACTGCACCATGATTCTATGAATGCGAATGCTCCGAATAAACACCTATTCGCATCATTCGGATTAACGAATATAATCACGGAGACGAACAAAACGATTAGGATTAAGGGACAAGAGAACTTAAAATTTGAGTAGGATGTAATAGACTATGTCTAAGATTGGCAAAAAACCCATAGTAATTCCCGACGGCGTCCAAGTAAATATCGCAGGCAGCGCCGTGAAAGTAAAAGGACCCGGAGGGGAGCTTGATTTACGACTGCATCCCAAGGTGCACGTCGAAGTTTCCGGAAGTTCGGCTAAAGTTTCGGTGAAGAATCCGGATGATCGCAGGCAAAAAGCCTTGTGGGGGACCTTCCGCGCGATTTTGCAAAACATGGTGGCTGGAGCGGGTCGGGCTTTTGAGCGCAGACTTGAAATAGTTGGAGTGGGATACAAAGCCGCTGTTTCAGGCAATAAATTGGTTTTGAATATCGGCTATTCGCATCCGGTGGAGATTGAGATTCCGGCAGAGCTTGAAGTCAAGGTTGAAAAAAATACCGTGAGCGTTGCCGGGGCGGACAAGCAGGCCGTGGGGCAATTCGCGGCATCTTTGAGGAGCCGTCGCCCTCCCGAGCCTTACAAGGGCAAGGGATTAAGATACCATGATGAAGTCGTCAGAAGGAAAGCCGGCAAAGTAACTAAAGCCGTTGGAGGATAAGATTTTTGATTTTTAAACTTTGAATTTTTTATGAAGCCTCAAGTAAAACGCCAAAAAAGAATAATCCGCCACCGGAGGGTTAGAGCGAAGATTTTCGGCACCGAGGACCGGCCGAGGCTTTCGGTATTCAGAGGTCATAAAAATATGTTTTTACAGTTGATTGACGATGCGACGGGCAAGACTTTGGTATGGGCTTCGACCAAAGAAGTCAAAGGGGGGAAAGGCAAGCAGGCTCAAGCCTTGGCGGCTGCCAAAATCCTTTCTGAAAAAGCCCGCGGTGCCGGGATCAAACGAATAGTTTTTGATCGCGGAGGGTTTAGATACCACGGCCGCGTACGAGCTGTGGCCGAGACGGTACGGAAAGCCGGACTTAATTTTTAGCAGAATTTATGGCTTACCAAAGGGAAGTAGTCAAAAAAGAATTTCAGACGAAAGTGGTTGAGATAAGGCGCGTGGCCAGAGTGGTGGCGGGCGGCAAGCGCATGCGTTTCCGCGCCTTAGTCGTTTCGGGAGACCGGGGCGGCAGAGTGGGAATTGGTTTGAAAAAAGGGTCTGACGTGGCAGACGCGGTCGCCAAAGCGAGCGCCCAGGCAAAAAAGAATATGATTTCAGTTTCTCTTGCGGAAGGGACGATTCCTCACCTAGTTCAGCTCAAGTACAAATCCGCAAAGATTTTGCTCAAACCCGCCAAACCCGGGACCGGGATTATCGCCGGAGGACCGGTGCGCGCGGTCGTAAGCCTGGCGGGTATCAAAAACATCACAAGCAAGATGCTGGGTTCTCCAAATAAAGTTAGCAATGTTCGGGCGACTTATGAAGCCTTAAAGAGCTTAAAAAGCAATGGTTTTAACTCTATCCAATCTCAAGCCAAAAATTAGAAAAAAACCGCGCAAGCGCGTGGGGCGCGGTTTGGGTTCAGGCCGCGGGGCATATTCAGGCCGGGGCATCAAAGGTCAGAAAGCCAGAACCGGCGGCAGTATTCCGCCCGGCTTTGAAGGAGGCAGAATGCCGTTTATCCGCCAAATTCCCAAGGCCAAAGGATTTAAATCGATTCACCCAAAGTCTGCCACTATAACATTGACGGCCTTGGCGGGGTCGTTTGCTGAAGGGGAAGTTATAACCTTGAAGAGCTTGAAAGCCAAGGGGTTCCTAGACAACAAAGCTCTTGCGGCCAAAATCGTTGGCAAAACCAAAATTTTCAAGAAATTGAACGTTCAGGGAGTGCCGGCCTCAAAAAGCGCCAGTACCGCAATTGAACGGGCAGGGGGAGCCATCCAAAGTGTTTAGAAAGACCATTCAAATTTGGAAGCTCGCAGATTTGCGCAAGAAGATACTCATGGTTCTGTTGCTTTTGGGTATCACGCGGGTATTGGCCGCCATTCCCATTCCGGGTGTTGACGTCGGGGCACTGAAGCAATTTTTTGCGTCAAACCAGCTCTTTGGACTTCTGGATATTTTTTCGGGAGGCGGACTTTCCAATTTTTCCATCGCCATGCTTGGTGTCGGGCCTTATATCACCGCTTCAATCATTCTCCAGCTTTTGGCAATCCTCATCCCCAAACTGTCCGAACTCCAGAAAGAAGGAGAGCAGGGAAGGGCGAAAATCAACCAGTACACGAGGATTTTGACGGTGCCCTTGGCTATACTTCAGGGTTTTGGAACGGTGATGATTTTTGCGCGCGGCTCCCAGGGATCGCTCCGAGTTTTGGGACTTTTGACTCCGGCCGAATGGCTTGTCATTCTTTTGTCCATTACCGCCGGTACCCTGATTTTGATGTGGTTGGGCGAGCTTATTACCGAATACGGCATTGGCAACGGCATCTCCCTGATTATTTTTGCGGGGATTGTGGCCCGGATTCCCACCGAGGCGGCAAGAAACATCCGGCTTTTTAATGATCCTTCCCAGCTTCCCACAATTGCGGGTTTCATTCTGCTCGCCCTGGTCGTGATTTTGGGAGTGGTGGTGATGACCGAGGCGACCCGCAATGTTCCCGTTTCTTACGCCAAAAGGGTCCGCGGCGACAAACTCTACGGCGGAGTCAGCACGCATTTGCCGATACGGGTAAACACAGCCGGGGTTATACCGATCATTTTTGCAATTTCCGTTTTGCTTTTTCCCGGAGTGATTGCCAACTTTTTGGTCAACGCGAGAACCGAAGTCATAGCCGATTTTGCCAGAAAAGTTACCGCACTTTTTCAGAACCAGACTTTTTACGGGATCGCCTATTTTATTTTGGTGGTGGCTTTTACTTATTTTTACACGGCCGTGGTTTTCAACCCGGAAAACATCTCCGAGAATATCCAAAAACAGGGAGGTTTCATTCCTGGACTGCGTCCCGGGCGGCACACCGCGGATTTTCTGTACCGCGTGCTGAATCGGATCACGCTGGCCGGCGCTGTCTTTTTGGGGCTGATTGCCGTTCTGCCGTTTTTGATGCAGTTGGTCACTAAAACGCAGGCTCTAACTATTGGAGGCACTAGCCTCTTGATCGTCGTGGCCGTTGTCATAGAAACCGTCAAACAAATCGAGTCGCAGCTTGCGATGCGCGATTATGAAGGTTTTTAATTTGATAATTTTAGGGCCTCAAGGCTCGGGCAAAGGGACACAGGCCGAACTTTTGAGAGAAAAATTCGGCTTGGCTTTTATAAGCTCGGGCGAGTGGATGCGCGAGGTAGCGCAGATTGACACTGAACTCGGCCGCAGAGTGAAAGAAAGGATTGACAAAGGTCTCATGGTTGAGCCGGAAGACGTAGCTGCCGTTGTTGAGGAAAAATTAAAACAAGTTTCGCCGCAAAAAGGAATCATCGTAGAAGGATTTCCGCGTTCACTTGAACAGTATGAATTGATGAAGCAATTCTGGCCCAAGCTGAATCGTGGGGATTACCGTGTAATTTTCATCGAGCTCTCCGAAGAAGAAGCGGTCAAAAGGCTGGGCAGCAGGGTAATTTGTGAAAATTGCAAGTTAATTTTCATAACCGGTCAGTTTGAAAAGTGCCCGAAATGCGGGGGTAAGCTAGTGCAGCGCCATGACGATTATCCCGAGGCAGTGAAAAAGAGATTGGGCTGGTTTAAATCCGAAGTTTTGCCTGTGATCAAAGAAATTGAAAAAGACGGCCATGGCGTTATCCGCATCGACGGTTCGCCCACGATTGAGGAGGTGCATGAGGAGATTTTGGAGAAGTTGGGTTTAAAATAGGCCGTCATTGCGAGGGTCCCATCCGCTCAAGAGCGGACGGCGGCGAAGCAATCACATGAAAAAACATATCATCACCATCACTGGATTTCCGGGCAGCGGGAAATCAAGCACCGCAAAAGGAGTGGCATACCGGCTTGGATACCAACATTTCTCATCCGGCGATTTGTACAGAAAAATGGCCGAAGGGCGGGGGCTCACGGTTGAAGAGCTCAACTATGCCGCGGAAAAGCAAAGGAAGATTGATTTAGATGTTGACGAGCTTATCAAAAGAATTGGCAGAGAAAAGGTCAATCTCGTTATGGATTCGCGCATGGCCTTCCACTGGATTCCTGAATCTTTCAAAGTTTTTCTTGATCTTGATCCAAAAACCGCGGCGGAGCGCACATTTGCCCATATCCAAAAAGAAGGGAGGACCAGTCAAACTGCATCGTCAATTGATGAGGTTCTCAAAAAGACGATTGAAAGAAGAGAGAGCGAACAGAAGCGCTACCAAAGATTATACAGCGCGGACATTAATGATAAAACGCAATTTGATATTCTTATTGACACGGGGGTCCATGATCTGGAGGCAGTAATTAAAATAGTAATCGCGGCGTACCAGAGATGGCTCTTGTAAAGACAAAAGAAGAAATCAAAATCCTTCATGAGGGAGGCAGGATTTTAGGCAGTATTCTTGCTTCTTTGGCGTCTGCTGTGGAGCCGGGAATCTCTACTATGGATTTGGAAAGTCTGGCAAGAAGCAGTATCGCCCGAGCCAAGGCCGAGCCGGCTTTTTTGGGTTATAAAATTAGCCCGCGCATGCCGGCTTTTCCCGCGGCCCTCTGCACGTCCGTAAATCATGAGATCGTACACTGCTTTCCCGATCCCAGGCGGATTTTGCGGGAAGGCGACATTGTTAGTTTGGATCTGGGGATAAAATATAAAGGTCTTTATACCGATGCCGCCGTCACCGTACCCGTGGGCAGAGCAAGTGCGGTCGCAAAAAAGCTCATCGAAGTTGCTCGGGCAGCTCTGCAAAACGGGATCGGACAAGTTAGGGCCGGCAATACGATTGGAGATATTGCCAATGCCATCCAACGTACCGCCGAAGGGGCGGGTTTCGGCGTAATCAGGGAACTAATCGGCCATGGGGTCGGGCATGCGGTCCACGAAAAGCCGGACGTGCCAAATTTCGGCAAAGCCGGGACCTTGGAAAAGCTTAAGCCTGGCATGGTTTTGGCAATTGAACCGATGTTGACAGCGGGGGATTATCACATTCGGTTTTTGGACGATGGCTGGAGAGTGGTTACAGCCGATGGAAGTCTCTCGGCGCATTTTGAACACACAGTGGCTGTGGTGCCGGAAGGCTATTTGGTTTTGACAGAAATTTAAAATCTGGTAAATTAAACTATATATGGACGGAAAACGGATAGAAACAAAAATAACCGAACTGCACAGGCGCAGGGCTGGCAATTTTTCAAAATTTGTCCGTAAGTACGGTGTACCCACTGCGATCCTTTTGGGGTTTTTAATGGTTTCCGCGTCAATTTATCTCTCTTTTGGGATGCCGAACAGGCAGCAGCCGGCACAGCAGCAAGCGCCCAAAGTCGCCGGAGAAAAAATTACTATTGAGACTGCGGGCTTGCCCATGCTGGGGAATCGCGAAGCAGAGGTGGCCATCGTGGAGTTTGCTGATTTTCAGTGTCCTTTTTGCGGCCGGTTTTTTAGCCAGACTTTGGGGCTTCTTAAAGAGAATTATATCAGCACGGGTAAAGTTAGATTTTATCTTAATGACTTTGCATTTTTGGGGCCGGAATCAGAATACGCGGCCCAAGCGGCCAAGTGCGCCGGCGAGCAGGGTAAATTTTGGGAGTATCATGACTACTTGTACACTCATCAAAATGGCGAGAACCAGGGAGCGTTTAGTTTGGCAAGTTTGAAAAACTTTGCCGCAGAGCTTGGTCTGAAAGAGAGCGATTTCAACAATTGCCTTGGTTCCAAAAAGTATGAGAAGGCCGTGCGCGATGAAACCAACCGGGGGAAGAATTACGGAGTTGACCGCACCCCGACTCTGTTTATAAACGGCGAGAAAATCGTGGGAGCGCTCCCTTACGATGTCTTTGCCTCCAAGATTGACGAAGCTTTGCAAAAGAAGTAGAATATAAATAAGCAATAATTATTAAAAAAGAAACAAAAAGCATGCCAAGCAACAACAGTCCGATCCCTAAAACCAATAAAATCTTCTGGCAAGCCTTGGGGATAGGCGTAATAATAGTCCTAGCCATCATCGTAACCCAGACGGTTAAACTGCCCAAAAAAGCGCCAGAGCCGGGAACCGGCCAGAAAACCGATACGCCCCAATTGCAGGTCAAAAAGACCGAAGTGCCGGTCACCGAAAGTCCGGAAAGATTTCCCGCAGACATCCCGATTGAGACAGGCGCCAAAATTGTGCAGAATTACAATGCCGAAACCGAAGATGGCCGCTTCCAGGCCACGCGGGTTTTCGAGACGAGCAAAACACTCGCGGCCAATTACGCGCTTTACAAAGACTTCTTCACGAAAAACGGCTGGATGATTTTGACCACGTTGGATCAGCCCTCACTCAAAGTCGTTTCGGCGAAGAAAGATAATATAGTGGTACAGGTGAACATAAGTGAAAATTCCGTGACCAAAGTTAAAACAGTGGACATCAGCGTCGCGTACCTGCCGTAAACCCCGTCACCACGGCTTTTTGAGCCGTGGCCTTTGGAATGGTATACCCTTCGGGAATATTTGACCATTCATCCACGGGTTTACACCCGGGGCTTTCTGGTGACGGGGTAAATACACACGAATAGTTGCTAAATTTAGAGCGCCCGCGGCAAATCGCGGGCGCTTTCTTTGAGCCGCAAAAAATGATATAATTATTGCATGCACAGGAGACAGAGAAGCAAGAAAAAGAAAGTCATCCGTTTCCGGCGGTCGCTTTTCTGGGACGTGGACCCCAAGACCATTGATCCCAAAAAACACGCCCGTTACGTCATCGAGCGGATTTTGGATTTTGGGAATGATAGTGATGTAAAATGGATGTGGGGCTATTATCCCGTAAGTCTCATCCGTGACGTGGTCTTAAATTCCCGCGGTTTAAATAAACAGACAAGGGCCCTATGGACACTCTTGACCGTAAAAAGTTAGACCCCATCACCATGGGCCTGGGCCCACGGCATTGGGGCAATTCGCTTCGCCTGTCAGACCATTCATCGATGAGTTCGCATTCGTGGCGTTCTGGTGACGGGGTAAACTGGCGTCTCGAGGTTTTGCCGTCCGCATCCCTAAAGGCGCTGAATTTCTTGGCGACGCAAAAATGGCTGAAGCAGACTGCGTGGTATTTGGCCGGCGGAACCGCTATGGCTTTGCAGGTTGGGCATCGCTCCTCTGTGGATTTAGATTTCTTTTCTCCTAAAAAATTTGACCACGGAAAACTTGTTGCAAATTTTCCTAAAAAATACTGGAAGACTTCCATGCTCCGGGAAGGCACGGTTTACGGCGCGCTTCACAAGGCCAAGGTCAGTTTCATTTACTATCCCTTTTTTGTTCCTCAAAAACCGCTTCATCCTTACGGAACAGTCAAAGTGCTGGACGAGGCCGACGTTGCAGTTATGAAAATTGTCGCGATAAGCCAGCGCGGCCGCAAAAGAGATTTTGTCGACCTTTACTGGCATTGCCGCAATCGTGAGCCGTTAACTGATGTCGTAAAGCGATTGCCCAAACAATACCCAAACGTCTCGCATAATTATCATCACGTTTTGAAATCTCTTACCTATTTTAGTGATGCTGACGTCGACCCCATGCCGGAAATTTATTTTCCGGCCAATTGGGAGCAGATAAAAGCCTTTTTCCAAATTGAGGCCCCAAAAGCACTGACAGAGTTTCTGGGTTTGCAATAAAACTATTTCTTATCGGGAGAAGTCGTCAAAATCAGTATACCCCGGCACCCTGGCGGGTGTGGGGGCAAACAGTATTTCGGCCTGAAATAGGAAGATTATTCTAAAAAGCCCCGGCCAGAGCCGGGGCTTTTTACATTGATCAGTTTTACCCCGTCACCAGAAAGCCCCGGGTGTAAACCCGTGGATGAATGGTCAAATATTCCCGAAGGGTATATCATTCCAAAGGCCACGGCTCAAAAAGCCGTGGTGACGGGGTTTACGGACGAGAGTATAGTGGGAAGGAAGGAGGATGTCATGAACAGATGGATGATGGTGGTTTATTTTGTCTTGTTCCAGATGGCTCTGGGCAAGAGTAAGCCTCCCTCGGAGCTTGTGGAGGGGACTGCCTATTTTACGGACTCTTCTCTCTGTTGGGGAGTTAGAGTCATAAAAATCGCCCCCGTGGAGAAAGTGGGGGACTGGAAGCGCAAGAAGGGAGAGGTGTTCTTCTTGGTTGGGCCGCAGGGCCGAGAAGAATATCCCGATGTGCTTGGCCTGTATCGGCAGGTATGGTACCGGGTCGTCTCGCACTGCGGCGGGACTGATGTTTCGCGGGCCTGGATTCGTGAAGAGCCACGCGTTGAAAAAGCTTTGGAGACTCATTTAGGCTTTTTCTCCGATCCTCCGGTGCGCGAGTACAGGGTGGACCGCGAGGGGAACTTTACGGATACCATAGGGTTTTTGTCCCCGGCTGAAAAGGGGATACCCAAAAACTTCCGGCGGGTCATTGTGCAGACCCTCTTTCTCAACGGGATCGAGGTGCTGGTGAACCGGATTGAGTACCGCCCGTGGGATGGAAAGATCACCATTACGCCGACCAGCTACCGGCATTTTGTCAAACCATAGCGTTTGTGCTATGGTGCGGGTGCGAAGGAGGGCGCACATGAAGGATTTTTTTTTGGGGATTGCCACAGCTTTTTTGTTGCTGTGGTGGGCACCGGATTTTGCCGCCTTACTGCTGATAGTAGGCGGCATCGTCTGCGGCGTGCTGGTGGTAGTTTCACTTGTGATATTCTCTCGGGCCAACGATGGCTTCCAGGTGCCGTCAGTGGACGAGGAGCTTCGCAACAGGCAATCTTGACATTATGCCCCCGCGTATGCTACTATCGGGGGTTTGAAGGAGGGATCCACATGAACTTGAACTTGAAACGTTTTGTGTTGTTTTTGTCCGTGTTCGTTTTTTTGAGCACGGGCGTGGTTTTGGCCGGTGGGGACCTTCCCTGCGTGCTCCCGCAGGTGGATCGGTCTTTCTTCGCCTCGGGTGAAGAGGTCCGGGTCCATCTCGCATCGGGGCGAAGTAACTGCCCCGCGCCTCCCCTTGTCGAGATGCTGGAGGAGGGCCTCGTCATTTCCGACGAGATTTGGTTCAGCCTCGAGCGGTGGGAGGCTCGCGCCGCCCGTTGGGAGCAGGTTGGAGAGCAATGGCGGGTCAACCGCCGACCTGTCGGCTCCGGCTTGGACAAGCGTGAGCTTGTCACTTCTCCTCGGCTTGATGCCGGGAGCTACAAGCTCACGGCGAAGCAGGCAATCGAGGGGGGATTCCTCTCGACTGTCCGCTTCGACGTCGGGGAAGTTGCCCGGCCATCTGGCTGTACGCCCTATGTGCAGTCAAGTGGTATCGTCGCGGGGGGCCATCTCTATTTCCGCGGTGACCTCTGCGGGGCCGCCGCCGCGGCCGGGTACCTTTATCAGGTCCGAGAGGAGGACCGGACGGAGATCCTGCCTGTGGTTTTTGAGCAGGTCCCACAGGACGCTTCGGAATGGACGAATCAACCTTTCATCCGCGGCGGAACCCTCGATCTCCCCTGGGTCCGAGTCAGACTTTCCAACAACTCGTTCGACCCGGGCCGGCCGGTTTTGGCCGCCCCCACGGTTAATGGCATAACCGTGAATGGGGTGGCTTACGACCCGCGCCACCCCATCCGGCACTTCCTCGGCTTCTCCCCTTCCCGCTAGGAGGAGCCATGCCGCCCCCGCAAACAAAACATCTACGGCCGCCGTGAGGAGTGAAGTCTGAACAAGACTTATCACCCTCACGCCGGCCTTCTTTTTTTATCTTTCAAAGATTTCTTTGGCGAAAGCGACTGAACGATTTTGGCCATTTGTTTCTCTTGATCGTTTCCACCCCGCTTCCCCGAAGACCCAAGCTTGACAAGGAACCCACGATCGTGGGATAGTTGTCTTAGAGAATTGTATCGTCATAATTATTAGAACCTACCCCAAATCAATTTTAGCCCCTTTTTGTCATTCCCGCGAAACTTGTCCTCGACCTGATCGGGGAACGGGAATCCAGTAAATAAGCCAGTTTTCTGGATCCCCGATCGGGTCGGGGATGACAAAAACCAATTTTGAGATAGATTCCAACTGAAATTATTACCGGGATAATTCAATTAAGATAACAGACATAATAGACCATGAGAGCGTATCCAAAAGGCGCCCCATACAGACCAGAGGAAGAAAAAATCGCGGAGAAAATCCTGGGCGCCGCAGTTTTGGGAACTACGGTATTAATTTCCCCCATAGCCGGCATCGCAGCCTTTTTCTTGGGCATAGGCGTGGCTAGTTATATATTCCGCAAAAGCGATTTCAACCGAGAAGCAAAGCGCCTCCAGAAGAAAGGCTATGTGGCGCTTACGAAAACCGAGAAGGGGTGGCTGGTTAAAATCCTCAAAAAAGGCCGGCAAAGATACAAGGAAATTGAATTGGCAAACCTGCGGCTGCCCAGAAACAGAAGATGGGACGGCAAATGGCGGTTGTTTATTTTTGACATTCCGGAAGAGATACGTTCGCGCCGCGACTCACTGAGACAAAAATTGAAAAGTTTGGGGATATACAACATTCAAAGAAGCGTTTTTGCTTATCCCTTTGATTGTCGCAAGGAATTGGAGTTTATAGCCGGTTATTACAATGTTCAAAAATTTACGACCTACGCCGAGGCGGATTATATTGACATAGATCGAGAGTTAAAAAAACATTTCAGGTCTTTAAAAATTTTGCCCTGACAAGTAACCCACGATCGTGGGATAGTTGTCATTTTTCTCGATTTTTAGGGCGGCGATGCGCTGCCGGCATATATCATAGGAGACCATTTGAGGAGCAAAAAGTGCTCGCATCGGCCTTTTTTATCTCCACACCAAAGGATTGTGGTGTGGGGGTGAATTTGATAAATCCGGCAAAATCGGCTATAATTTGAGATATGAAAATACGCTATGACCAAAAACGGCTGGCTCAAGTGGCTAACAAATTTGGGCTTAAGTTCGTGATTTTGCACGGCTCTTTTGCCATTGGTTCTACGCACAAGGAAAGTGATTTAGATATTGCGGTTTTGGGGAAAAATGATATTGGTTTCGATGAACTTCTAAAACTCCATGGCGAACTAAGCGACGTTTTCAAATTGACGCAAGGAGCTGATCTGGATTTGAAAACTCTTCACAAAATTGATCCATTGTTCAGATACGAAGTTACTCGCACAGGCAGACTTCTCTATGGCAGTCCTGTCAATTATGAGGAATATAAAGCCTATACTTTGCGGGCAATGGAGGACGCTCGCCCTCTTTTAGAGCTGGAACGTCAGCTTGCTTACAGGTTTCAGGATCATCTAAACGCTTTATATGTTAAATAAAGATTTTGTATTGCGCAAAATAAAATTAATTCAGGAAGATCTTGCCCGCTTGGAGCCTTTGGGCCGTTTTTCTTTGGCCGAGCTGACAAAGGATCCTGTCAAATACGCCGCTACCGAGCGCCTCTTGGAGCGGATAGTGACCAGGGCTATTGATGTGAATCGGCACCTATTGGCGGAACTGGGAGAAGGCAGTGAAACAGTCAGGACATATGAGGACACCTTTTTAGCTTTAGCCGGACTTTCCGTCTATTCGCGCGAGTTTGCCAAAAAAATTGCCCCCTCAGCCGGTTTGAGAAACATTTTAGTGCACGAGTACGACAACGTAGATGTTGAAAAAATTAGAATTTCGGCGGGAGAAGCGCTTAAACAGTATGCCGAATATTGCAAATTCCTGCTGGATTTTCTTGTAAAGTTTTGAAGAAGAAAAGAAACTGCTCTGTAACTAAAAAGCCAGATTTTTACATGGAGGTAAGATTTTGATTTGACAAGGAACCCACGATCGTGGGATAGTTGTCATTTTCTCCTATTACCCCAACACCAAAGGATTGTGGTGTGGGGGTAAATTGATAAATTTCACAAAATCAGCTATAATTAGGGCATGTACAACTGGTCTGTTGACGAAAAAAAATTCAAAAAAGAGGATCCGGAGGGATACCGGATTTGGCGTCTGGAGCAGATGATAAATTATGGATTGGGTGAGGACAAACTGGATGAAGGCTCGGTACGTAGGTATTGGAATAAGCTTTTTATGGACGATCCTACCCGGGAGTATCTTAAATTTTTGTTATGGCCGCGAAAGAAGTAATATTGACTCAAGAACAGATTAGATTTTTAGATTTAGTTTCAGAAGAATCGTATCTTTACAAGAGGTACTATTTTACCGGAGGAACCCCTTTAAGTGCATTCTATCTGTTTCATCGCTACTCTGAAGATATTGATTTATTTTCCGAGGGAGAAGTTCACTTGCCTTCCATCCGTTCATTTATCGGCAGAATTCAAAAAAAATTGCAGCTCAAAAAAGTGGATTATCGGCAGTTTTTGGGTTTGCATACTTTTCAGTTATTTTTCTCTGGCAAGGATATTTTAAAAGTTGATTTTAACTATTATCCTTTCCCTAGAATTGAAAAAGGAATTAAATACAAGAATCTGCAACTAGACAGTATTCTGGATATTGCGGTTAACAAAGTTCATACGGTTTATATGAAGCCTCGGGCTCGCGATTTTGTGGATATTTATTTTATATTGAAAGAGAAAAAATATAAGCTTGAGGATCTCATTATTTTTGCGAAAACTAAATTCGACTGGCATATCGATCCGGTACAACTCGGCTCAAGATTTTTAGCCGCTTCCGAGTCTACAGACTATCCCCGCATGATCAAAAAAATTAACCATCAGGAATGGAAGGATTTTTTCGTTGAAGAGGCCCGCAATCTCAAACCGCAGATTTTTAAGTAAAAAAGAAGCCCTCGGACTGTAAGAACACTTGTCCGAAGGCTTTTTAGTCGTAGGCGGCGAAAGACCCAAAGTCTCCTCCCTACTGCACGGGGATCAGCACTTCGTTGCTGACCTTGCCATCAACAACGAGAGCTAACCGGACCACCGTGCCGGTGGGAATCTGCGGAACCTTAATGTTTACCTGGTAAAGCCCCGCAAACCCGGGGGCAAGCCCCGCAAAGCCCACTTCCCAATTGCCGTTTGAAGCCTGAACCGTGACCGGCTTGACGGTTCGGTACAGCTCTGTCGTGGCGGCCGGAAGGCCATCGCTTGGAAGCGGAGGGTAGGTTTCTCCCAGGCCGGTAGCGAATACAGCGAGGTCATCCCCAGGTCTGGCTGGCAGGGCTGACGTTACCACCTTTCCTGCGTTCGGTCCGGAGGCGAAGATGACCGCCCCGGTTTTTGTCTCGGCATTCATCAGGAAGATGCGCGGATACGCATCTTTGACCTCCAGCTCAATTTCGTTACTGGAGACTTCACCGAGAATGACCTTGGTCTTTGCTCTGGGCCCTTTGAGGTCTTTCGGCGTGAGGATGTTCAGTTGAGTTTGAGAGCAGTAGAAGAATGGAGCAAGGAGAGTCTTTCCATCTTCATCAGTAAACTCAACTTTTGTCCTTCCACCGCAAGCGACGGTTGGCAGAGGAAAACTCTGGGAGACCTCCGGATCAGTGTGGGTTGCACCCCAGGTCCAGAGCGTCAGGATCGAACCGGGGACTGCAGGTCCAGCCTCAAAGGTCGCCGAGTTGGTAGCCGTGTACAGACTCGGCTGGTCTCGCGTCGCGAAGAGGTACTCTACAGCCTCTCCCCAATCCGATTGAAAGGTCCTCTGCACCTTCCCGTCGGTTAGGGCCGCTTCATCGAGACCTGAAACAACTACATATCCCGGGTATCTCTCTATTTCTCCGCCATCACCAACCAGAGAGAGCTGTGTGTCTGAGAGATCATAGTATCCAGGGCCGTTGGCGATGACGAAGATCTTCCGCGGGACGGCAATCCAGCTCCCCGGGTAAAGCAACGTATAGGTGGTATCCGAGAGCTTGGGGTCTGGATCACAACCAGCCCCGGTTTTGACAATGCAGGCATGGATTTGGTATGCACCTGCATTTCGGGTTGTATCAGATATAGTCGCAGCATCGACCGGAAACTGGATGTCGCGGATTGCATAAAAAGGATCCGCAGGCTCAACCGTAAAGGGAATGGTGCCCGTTGCTGCCGTTCCCCCGGACGCGTTCTTTACCACGTACTGGATTTTCCACCCCCCTGTCAATTCTGGCCAGTCCTTAAAGAACTTGAACTGGCCATCGACTCTGTTAACAAGCTCGAAAAACAGTCTTGAGGGGTTGATTCTCGCCTGGGGTGCCAGCTCATCCAGCCTGCGCTCGGCATAAACCCTGAAAAACATCCCGTCTTGCGGCCGATAAGAGTTCGAGGCAAATTCGTTGATGAAGGTTGAGGGCAAGACCCCGTTGATCTTTCCCCCAGCTCGGTCAATCGCAACCAAGGCTTCCCATCTTCCACCGTAGGGTCTGCGGCGGTACGGGCTAAAGACCTTGTTGAGTTCTTCATCTGCCGGCTTGAGGCTTCCGCCCATTTTGTTTGCGAGAAGCTCAAACGCCCCCGACATCCTGATAGCGTAGAGGAAGAATCGGTTAACCGCCACCACGTCTTTCGGATCGTTGACATTCATGCCGTGGTTTAAAACCGCAGTTGAATAGTAGGGATAATTCACCGGGTTTAGCTTATACATTTTGCGGTAGTACAAGGCGGTTTTGGCCTCCGCGATCTGTGAATTTAGATCGCTGTCTTGGGTGCCGCGGCACGGGGTGGTGAAGTTTTCGAAAAAACTTCTCGTCAATTTCCGATACGCCGGGTACGAGTAGTTTGATACACCGCCCGGCAGAGCATAGATGTCAAAGGATACCTCCTTTCGTATGAGGCAATCGGCAGCCTTCAGAAATGGTACCACAGGTATCCTTTCGGGAAGTGCTTCAGGAGTGGTGGTGATCTCCTGGTAGTGAGCACGAAGATCCGCCCACCAGCCTTGTAAATCGATCCGGGTTTGATCGATGGCTGGATCAATCTCTAATTCTTGTCCAAAAGTGCGTGTGGAAAGACCTAGTAGTAAAAATATTATTAGGTTTTTCACCTTTTTTTCCTCCTTCTTTCTGAAAAGTTCAAGCGAAGTTTATTATATTCTTTTAGATATCTTTTGTGAAGTTGACAATTTGCTTAAATGTGAGTATAATAAAGATAAGGAATTAACTTAATTTTGAAACCAAAGTCTGGATGTCAGGCAAAATAGAAAAAACCATAATTATAGGAGGAATTGTTTTGTTAACTGCGCTAAGTTTATATCAGCCTGTTCAGGCCGCGCCGATTTCTAGCGGTTCCGATGTCGAAATTACCATCGATCCTCCAGCCGATCCTGCCCCGGATCCGCTGAATTGCGCGCAGGCCCCGGTTCCTACTGGAGGGTATGTATGTTATACGTTAACAGTCACCCCTGATATTCCACAGAATATTGTCCTGCGCCAGGGCATTGACCCTCCCCCTACATTCAGTTGGAGCGCCACTGTTTCGATAGTAAGCAAACCTGCTAATGTAACAGGGATTGCATTTTTAGGATCTTATATCAGCTCCATTAATGGATACAATGCACTATGTACCTCACCTACGACTGACGGGTGGGTGGCTTGTTTGAGCAATGCTTCAGCATATGGGCCTGGAGGGGGCCAGACTTCAACAGCTTCCGGATCGGGCACATTGATAATTCAGAATTCTGGCTTTCAGGGTTATAACTTAGATACAAGGGTTGCCTTTACTTACATTAATAATGGTGTAGCATATGATACGGGACAATTCAGCCTGTCTTCGGGTTTTAACATTGATGTTCTCTCATACAAATATTCGGTTAGCCCGACTTCTTTATCTTTCTCGGCCGAGCAGGGCGGGACGCCACCGCCTTTGCAGTATATTACTGTTACAAACGAAGGTGAGGCTGTAAATATTTCAATATCTGATAACGCATCTTGGCTCGGCGTTTATCCATCAAACCTCTTTATTTTTGGAGTGCCTTGTAATCCCTGTACGGCCAGCGTGGAAGTTTCTGTCAGCACTAATCTTTCTCCTGGCACTTATAATGCTACTATCACTTTCAGCGAGTCAAATGCGGGAAATAAGACGGTTTCCGTAACTTATCAGGTTTCACCTGTTGCTCCGGGAACATGTCCTAGCAACAATGTTTTTCTTTCAGCTGCCAGTGCTGACGTCTTAGGATCCGCAACCGCTTCCGCCCCGGCTGGCTGGTCAGGCGGCACTTTCTCCTCGAGCAACACTGGAGTCGCCACTGCTAATCCGACAACTGGCGCTATTTCTGCAGTTGAGGGAGGAACCACCAATATTTCAGGGTCCGGCTGGACCGCATCCAACGGCGCGACCAATTGTCCGTTAAGCCCGGCCACTTTTACCGTCAGGGATTTTACGGTCACCGCCCCTGTTGTTACCCAGACGGTAACGCAGGGTAATCCTGCTTCGTTTACAATAAATGTCAACCCGGTTAATTCTTTTGCTCAAAGTGTTAGTCTTTCTCAATCCGGCGCTCCTTCCAGCCCTGGCCCGGTAACATTGTCTCCTTCTTCCGGCACGCCTTTTTATTCCTCCATCCTCGCAATCCCAACGTCACTAGCAACGGCTCCGGGTACTTACACTGTTACCATCAGAGGCACTTACAGCGTCCACACTCATTCCCAGCAAGTGAGTTTAACGGTTAACCCTGCGGGAAGCGGTGATTTTTCTTTGAGCATGAGTCCGCCTAGTCCTTCAATTAATCCCGGCGGCAATCAAACTTACAACGTTTCCGCAACTTCCATAAATAATTTTTCCGGAAGCGTAAGCTTGAGCTCGTCAGGCTGCCCTCCCAATGCCACATGTTCTCTAGACAGCTCCACTCTGACGCTTTCCGCCGGAGGTACAGCCCAAACAACGCTCCGGGTCCAGACGGCTCCTTCCACGACGGCTGGAACATATACACTCACAACCACCGGCATTTCCGGTAGCCTGTCTCATTCGGCCTCGGCCCAGCTTACGGTGCAGGGAGCGGCTCAAGACAGCTGTACGCTTTCTGCCAGCCCTCAATCAGGTACCGCCCCGCTTTCGGGAACCTTGAGTTGGACAGTTGGGGGTAGTCCGACCTCCTGTACGGCCTCTGGCGGCTGGTCAGGCAACAAGTCCGTGACCGGGGGTTCCCAGTCTTATGGTCCTTTAAGCTCCGATACGGCCTATGCTTTGAATTGCTCAAGCGCCACAGCAAGCTGGAGCTGTTCCACCAATGTTACCGTAACAAGCCAGCCAGCTCCAGGGACAATGGTCGTAAACCTCTCGGCCTCGCCGGGGAGCGGCCCTTCGCCGCACACCGAAACTTTAGACGCAATCGTATCATGGAATAATATTATTCCTTACTTTTTTGACTATTACCTTTGGTGGAATTGTCCAAATCCCGGCCCTAACCCTTCTGACCCCGCTTCTGTTGAAGCGAATTGCGGTGCATTGCCTGCTAGCGGATCAAACAGCAATGGTTATAAACTTATCGGTTCTTTCTCATCTTCTTTGCGAGTCACTCGTTCATATTCCAGCAATGCAACCCCTTATGTCATTGCGATAACCAGCGGCCTTGCAGATAATGATAACGCTTTGGTCAGTATAACTTATCCGGATCTAATCGGAGAGAATCTTCAAGTAACGGGCAGTTTGACTTCGGGCTCAATCCTTTCCTTTTCCGGAACAGTGCGCAACGGCGGAGGAGCAAATGTCGGTGTCAACACCGTTACCCGAATGGCTGTTGATATAAACAATGACGGCACATGGGATGTGGTGCCCGCGGACAACACAACCGGGCCGTTGTCTGTCGGAGCCACTGAAAATGAAACATGGTCAAACGTTTGGACCGCCACCGCCGGAACGCACAAATACAGCATATGCGTGGATAGATCGTATATAGTCGCGGAGTCAAACGAGTTCAACAATTGTCCGGAACTGGTATTTACTGTTGCTCCCGTCGCCGCTTGCGTCGGGGCCGGCTCGGGCAATGGCTTGCGCGGCTCCTACTACGACGGCACGGCTTTCAACTCTCTTATGACCTCTCGCACCGATACCACCATCAACTTTGATCCGGCTGATGATCTGGGCAATCTTTACGCCGGGGGAGGAGACACCTTCTCGGTGCGGTGGCAGGGCCAGGTGGAGCCCAGATGTTCCGAAACCTACACTTTCTACACTAACTCTGACGATGGCGTAAGGCTCTGGGTCAATGGCGTGCAAATTATCAGCAACTGGACTGACCACGGCCCTACTGAAAATAGCGGCACTATTTCTTTGACTGCGGGCCAGCGCTATGACATTATTTTGGAATTCTACGAAAACACGGGCGGAGCTGTGATCCAGCTTTCCTGGTCGTCTCCCTCAACGGCCAAAGCTATTGTCCCGCAAAGCCAGCTTTATTCTTCAGCCCCTCCTCCCACAGCGCCGTCAGGTTTGACGGCCACCGCCCAATGCGGGGGCACTGATTCCCAAATCAGGCTTTCCTGGACTGACAATTCCAATAACGAAGACGGTTTCAGAATTTATCGGGGAGGAATCGCCATTGCCATCGTGGGTACTAATGTTACAACCTATACTGATGCAGGCAGAACCGCCGGAACCGGCTATTCTTATATAGTGAAAGCTTATAATGCCGGCGGAGAGTCGGGAAATTCCAATACCGCATCCGCAGCGGCTCTAGACTGCAGTGTTTCTTACACTCTTACGGTCGCCAAAGCCGGCACGGGTTCGGGCACAGTCACCAGCAGTCCTTCCGGCATTAACTTCGGGGCAGACTGCTGTGAGCCTTACAATTCCGGCACCATAGTGACTCTCACAGCCACAGCCGCCGCGGGTTCAAGCTTTACTTCCTGGGCGGGCTGCGATTCAACCTCCGGTAACCAATGCACATTGACAATAAATGCCAACCGGACAGTTACCGCCACCTTTGGCATTCCCACTTGTCCTGCAAGCGGCAATAACGTCGCTCTTTCTCCCTCTAGCATTGACGTCACCCAAACCTCAACCGCTTCGGCCCCTGCGGGATGGAGTGGCGGGACATTTTCTTCAAGCAACACAGGTGTTGCTACAGTCTCTGGTTCAACCTTAAACAGCGTGCACGGCGGCACTTCTTCAATCACTGGTTCCGGCTGGACTGCCTCAAATGGCGCCACCGGCTGTTCGCTGACCGGGGCCACCCTCACCGTGAGAGATTTCGGCATCGCGCCGGTAGGCGTCACCATTGCCCAAGGTCAATCCGCCATTGTTACGGTTAATATTGCCTCTGTTCAGGGCGGAACAATGCTCGTTACTGTGACACCGCCTGCCGCGGCCTCCCTTCCTTCCGGCTGGTCAATCACGCCTCCCACCCAGACGGGCGCGGCTGGCGGTTCTGTGAGCTTCACTTTTTCAGCGGCAGAGACAGCCCAAACCACGGTAAGCAACTTGCGCTTTACGGGTGCTTACAACGGTCATGCTCACACCGGAGACGACAATTTCCGGGTTATTGTAACTTCCTGCATAGCGGCAGGCTCGGGCAACGGCCTTAGAGGCTCTTACTACGACGGCACCGCTTTTAACACGCTTATGACCTCTCGCACCGACACCACCGTCAACTTTGATCCGGCTGATGATCTGGGTAATTTGTATGCCGGGGGAGGAGATACTTTCTCAATCCGCTGGCAAGGTCAGGTAGAGCCTCGCTGTTCTGAAACTTACACTTTCTACACTAACTCTGACGATGGGGTGAGACTTTGGGTCAACAACCAGCAGGTTATAAACAATTGGACCAATCATGGCCCGACCGAGGACAGCGGTACTATCTCCCTGACCTCGGGGGAAAAATACGATATTACCTTGGAATTCTACGAAAGCGGCGGCGGAGCGGTTATCCAGCTTTTCTGGTCTTCTCTTTCTACGGCCAAAGCCATTGTCCCGCAAAGCCAGCTTCATTCTCCGCCTGTTGCGCCAACCAATCTTGCCGCCTCAAACGCCACTTGCGGCGAAATCAGGCTTTCCTGGACTGATGCTTCCACGAATGAGACCGGCTTTCACGTCTGGCGGAACGTTTCCCCAGGCGGCAATCCCGCGACAATTGTGTACAACAGCGTAACTTATTATCAAATAGCCTCGCCAGCGGCCAATGTAACCACCTACACTGACACGAATGTCACCGAAGGCCAAGCTTATTCTTATCTTGTCACTTCCTACAACAACGTGGGCGATTCAACCGTCTCCTCCTCAAATGCCGTGGGCCCCGTGGTCGTAGTGGTCTGCATTGCCAATCTTTCCGCCTCAAGCAAAATCCTCTACCGAATCGACCAAGGGTCTGGCTTTGTCAACTATGCCGGCCAGACGATCCGAAACGGCGACATCCTGCGCTTTAGAATTATTATTGACAATCATTTGGGCACCATTCCGGCTTACGATTTGTATGTGATCGACACTCTGACCTCCAATCTTGAGTATCAGGCAGGATCCGGGAGATTGGACGGCAATACGTTAAGCGAGCGCGTTGAAGGAAATATAATCACCTGGAATTTCCCCAATCCCAATTTGGGCGACAAACAGCCGAATAACACCAACTGGATTTTGGAGCTGGATGCCAAAATCAATACCAGTTCCACCCAAACTTTGGATTTTGTGCAGAACAGGGCGCAATTCTTGTATGCGCAAAACAACAATGGGCCGCAGAGCTTGACCTACACGGTGCGCACGGGATTGATTCCGGTAAGAACTGGTGCCGCCAGGATCCCGCAGATTCGGGAAATCGCGCCGTAGAAAAAACGAAAAGACGCGAATATAGACACTAAATAACACGAAGTGTTATACTTAAAAGGCATTAATTTTGCCTTTTTGCTTTCATGTCAGAAAATAAAACAGAATTGATTTCTGATCTAGAACAAGCCAAAGCCCGCAACCAGCAAAGTCGTCGAGTGGCAAGCTGGGCAGTGATTTTGAGTTTGATTTTTGGTACCTTGGGCGGAGTTGCGGGGGCAATGTTTGTGGTTCCCTGGTACCAAACAAATATCTTGCGCGAGCCTGCGGGAGGGCAGGCTCTCGAAACCAGAAAAATCATTTTGGACGAGGAATCAGCGGTCATTTCCGCAGTGGAAGCGGTCAATCCCGCCGTGGTTTCCATAGTGGTTACAAAAGATTTGCCGAAATTTGAGGAGATGGGATCGCCTTTCGGCGGTTTTTTCTTTGGGGTACCCACTGGCGAAACTGAAAAGCTTGAGGTCGGCGCCGGTTCAGGTTTTATAATATCGCCGGACGGCATGGTTGTTACCAACAAGCACGTGGTGGCGGATTCCAAGGCCGAATATACGGTAATCACCAAGGATAATCAGAAGTACACGGCCAAAATTCTGGCCAGCGATCCTTTCAACGATCTGGCCATTGTCAAAATTGAAGCGGCGGATTTGCCGATTGTGACTTTGGCTGATTCAGACAAAATAAAGCTCGGGCAAAAAGTGATTGCCATCGGAAATGCTTTGGGAGAATTTCAGAACACCGTGACCACCGGCGTCGTTTCCGGCATCGGCCGCAATATTGTGGCTTCGGGCGGAAGCGCTACCGAAAAATTGTCTGAACTGATTCAAACTGACGCCGCCATCAACCCCGGAAATTCCGGCGGGCCGCTTATTGATCTTGCGGGCGAAGTGATCGGAGTGAACACGGCTGTAAGCGAGCAAGCCCAGCTAATCGGTTTTGCCATTCCCATAAATCAGGTGAAAAAAGTAATCAGTGATGTCGAAGAATTCGGGAAAGTGAGGCGCCCGTTCTTGGGAGTCCGCTACCGGATTGTTACCGAAAGTTTTGCCAAGCAGGAGAATTTACCGGTTGATTACGGCGCTTTGATTGTGCCCGGTGATACGGCTTCCGAGCCGGCAGTTGTTCCGGGAAGCGCTGCGGCAGAAGCGGGGTTTAAATCAGGCGATATCATTTTGGAACTGGACGGTGTCAAGATCACGGCTGAAAATCAGCTGGCGGACATTTTGCGCAAATACAATCCCGGGGATCGGGTGATTTTGAAGATCCTGTCGGGAAAGACCGAAAAGACGGCTTCCGTAATCCTCGGCGAGGCGCAGTAAAGAAATTTCTCATGGGGAAAATATTGGCTATAGACTATGGAGAAAAAAGATTGGGGGCAGCTCTGTCGGACGAGAGTAAAAAGATTGCATTCCCCCAGCCTTACATTTCAAGAAATCAGATTGATGATTTGACGGAATTAATAAGTAGAAATGATGTCGACATAATTCTTATTGGTTTACCGAGGGGGCTTGCGGGCCAGGAAACCAAAACTACAAAAAAAGTACGGACTTTCGTTGACTGGTTGAAAAGTAAAACAAAGGCGGAAATAAAATTCGTGGACGAGCGTTATTCAACAAGACATGCGGCTCAAAAACTTCGGGAGCAGGAAATCAAAGCGAAACAATCCAAAAACCTGATCGATAGCATGAGCGCCCAGCTTTTACTTGAAACTTATCTCAAGAAATTTAGAAATTCTACCCCCTCTTCATCTCCCCCTTAGCAAGGGGGAGAAAGAGTGGGGGTCTGATCGTTCGTATGCTTCGCATAATTCATCCCAATCGCTGGTTTTTCTGGACAATTGTCATTTTGCTTACTGCGGCGTTTCTTTTGCTGTACGCTTCAGTCGAAACAATCAAAAGCCTGGACGAGCTGACCGCAGGTTTGACCGGAAGCTTAGTTAGACTCTGGAAAACTTTTGCTTCGCAAGCTCTGGGGATTTCGCTGCGCTATCCAGCCTCTTGGCAGATTGAGATTGATCCGGCCGAACCTTTCAGCGTCTCCCTGCAAAACCCCGCGGATTACGGTGAGAATGTATATATCGCGGTCACCGATCCAAAATATGAATCAACAATCAGAAAAGCCTTGGACGTTGTTCTGGATGAAGAAGAAATCAGCCTTGACGGGTATCAAGGAGCTTGGCTCAAAAGCGGGGATGCCAAAGATGTCGCTTTAAGCAATATATTGCTCGTGAAGGTTGACGGCCGTTTGTATTATATCGCTGGGCAAGCCAAAACTTTTGAAAAAATCATCAAAAGCATTAAATTTCTGGAGTGAGCGAATTTCGCCAGGACATTGTCACCAAGGGCTGGGTTTTAATAGCCGAGGGCCGCGCCAAGCGCCCCACTGATTTTGGGCAGCTTACGGCCGCTCCGGAAAACCTTGAAAGCCACTCTCCTGCTTGCGTTTTTTGCGTTGGGAACGAGGCCCAAACAGTTGGGGAGATCGCGCGTTATCCGGCAAAAGGGGAATGGCGTATAAGAGTGGTGCCGAACAAATACGAAGCCGTAAGTCACATCATTGGCAAAAAACAGGAGGATTTTTATGTGAACCGGCCTGGCATTGGGGATCATGAAGTGGTTGTAACAGCCTCTCACAACAAACCGACGGCGTTGCAGGAGGTGGGGCTTGTTGATTTGACTCTGCAGGTTTACATTGACCGTATAAATGACCTGAAGCTTCACGAAGAGGTGCGTTACGTGCATATCATTCAGAATCACGGCGTGCAGGCCGGCGCTTCGATCGTGCATCCTCATTCGCAGATTTTTGCCATCCCGTTTTTGCCCGAACGCATCCAGGGGGAGCTTGTCGGTACGCGGACGTATTTTGCAGTTAACGGATCTTGCGTGTATTGCGAGATGATTTTGTACGAACTTAAAGAACAAGAGCGAGTAATCGTTGACAACCCTGATTTTCTTGCAATAGCTCCTTACGCTTCAAAGGTGCCCTTTGAAATTCATATTTTGCCCAAAAAACACCGAGCCTGCTTTCACGAGATTACCATTTCCGAAAGGAAAGCTTTAGCCCAAGTCATGAAGGAAGTTTTTTTGAGGCTTTATGACAGGATGCGTAATCCGGCGTATAATTACTATATTCACACCTTGCCGTCGGCAGACTCTATAGAATCCAAAACACATGATGACCGCAAGTCCTACCACTGGCATATTGTTATCCTGCCGCGGGTGAATGTCTGGGCGGGATTTGAGCTTGGTACCGAAGTATATGTGAATGTCATGCCGCCGGAGAAGGCCGCCAAATTTTTCCATTAATAATTTTCCTTATTGCCCTCTCCCCTGACGAGGGGAGAGCCGGAGAGGGGTTATGACTGACGAAGAACTCATCCAAAAAGCAGTATCTGTTATAAAATCAAAAAAAGTTAAGGGATTTTTGATAGGGGATGTTGGTTGTGCCTTATTGACAGATAAAGGCAATCTTTATTTAGGTGTTTGTATTGATACGAGTTCCAGTATGGGATTTTGTGCGGAACATAATGCGATTGGATGAATGATTACGGCAGGAGAGTACAAAATTAGAAAAATAGTGGGTGTATGGAAAGACAACAAGGACGATGTGTTTATCCTCTCACCCTGTGGGAGATGTCGTGAATTTATCCGGCAAATTGATGAAGGAAATTTAGAAACAGATGTGATTTTGGCTAAGGACGAAGTCGTTAAATTAAAAGAACTGCTTCCTTATCACGATTGGTATAGGAAAATTTAATGAGTTAGAATACGATCTACATGCAAGCTATCCCAAAGAATCTGATTAAACTCTCAAGATCGTTTCGCAAAAACGAAACTCCGTGGGAGCATAAGTTGTGGCAACATCTTCGAGGCAATCGTTTTTATGGAATTCAATTCAAAAGACAAGTAAGATTGGGAAATTATATTGTTGATTTTTATTGTGCCAGCAGGAGGCTTATTATTGAGCTAGACGGAAATTACCACAACAGAGTGGAAGCATCCAGAATGGATACTGAAAGGCAACACGATCTTGAGTCCCAAGGATTCAGAGTTTTAAGGTTTTGGAATAATGAGATAGAAGAAAATTTATCCGCAGTCCTCGAAAAAATTAGAGAACAGGTTTTATTTAAGACCCCTCTGCCCTTCGGCATCTCCCCTCTACAGGGGAGAAAAATATGAAGATAATTATTGCCAATTGGAAGTTAAATCCGCAAACTATCGAAGAAGCGAGATCCCTGGCTTCTCAAATAGAACACGGCCTTTTGGGCATTGAGCGGCGCGGCCTTGAGACTGCGATTTGCCCGCCTTTTGTGTTTCTTCCGGCTGTGCGCCACGCGATTCATTTTGCTCATCTTGGCGCGCAGAATGTCGCGGCTGAAGAGTCTGGCCCTTTTACCGGCGAAATTTCTGTAGGGCAACTGCGGGAATTCAAAACCGAATACGTGATAGTCGGCCACTCCGAAAGAAGAGCAATGGGCGAGGATGACAAGCTCATAAACCGCAAACTCAAACTGGTTCTAAAACATAAACTTGAGCCGATTCTCTGTGTCGGCGCAGGCACTAAAAAAGAACATTCAAACGCCGCAGTCAAAAAGATTGTAAAAAAACAGCTTGGGGCGGCTCTTGCGGGATTATCAAGCAGTGCTCCGAAATTGACGATTGCCTACGAGCCCGTCTGGGCGATAAGCCGCGGCTTGGGCACGGGACAGGCGGTAACACCGGCGCATGCCGCAGAAATTATCGGTTTTATCAAATCCCAAGCGCCCAAGGCCCGCGTGATTTACGGGGGAAGCGTGGATTCAAAAAATGCTTCGGGTTTGGCGAAAGCAAAAATCATAGAAGGCGCTTTGGTGGGAGGAGCCTCGCTTAAGGCTCTAGAATTTTTGCAAATAATTAAAGCTTTTTCTCAATAACATGATTTACTTGGGCGCAGACCATAGAGGGTATAAATTAAAAGAAAAATTGCGCGAGTATTTGACTAGTCGCGGTTACCAGTTGCGCGATATGGGTACTGATTCGGCGGAGCCGGTGGATTACCCCATGATTGCCGAGAGAGTGGCAAGAGGGGTTGCTGCCGATCTAAACAACCGCGGGATTTTGCTGTGCGGCTCGGGTGCTGGAGTGTGCATTGTCGCCAATAAGTTTAATAAAATCCGCGCGGCGCAAGCCTGGAATGAGGATGTGGCTCATGCCATACGCCATGATGACAATGCCAACGTTCTGTGCCTGCCGGCAGATAGTTTATCGCAGGAAGAGGTTAAACAAATCGTCCAGGCTTTTTTGGATACGTCTTTCGGCGGCGAAGCGCGATATCAGAGAAGGATTAAGGAGATTGAGGAGATAGAGAAAAATAATTAAATTCCAAACCGTTTCGAATTTGGAATTTAGAGATTGGAAATTGTTTGTGGTTTGGTGCTTGTAATTTGTAATTTCTCAAGTTCATGGCAACTTTAGTTCCCGCGATATTAACCCGCGATCCTGAAGAGGTCTATGAAAAAATAAAATTTCTGGAGTCTGTTCCCGGTATCACGGATATCCAGATTGACTTTGAGGACGGCAAATTCGTGGATAACAAAACGATTCTGCCGCATGATTTGCAGACGCTTGAGACTAAGCTTCAAATCGAGGCTCATCTGATGGTCCAAAACCCCGAGCGCTTTTTCCATCAGCTCGAGCACCTGGGAGTCAAAACAGCCGTGTTTCATTTTGAAAGTTTTTCAAATTTTTCTGAAATAGAGACAGCCATCGGCAATGCTAAGTCTCTGGATCTCAAAGTGGGTTTGGCGATTAATCCTGCGACAGAGCTTGCGGTCGTTGAGAAATTCGCCGACCAGGTTGATTTGTGTCTTTTGATGAGCGTTCATCCGGGGCTTCAGGGGCAGAATTTTTTGCGGGCCAGCTTGGGGAGGCTTAAAACTTTACGAAACCGTCATAGAGGGTTAATAATAGAAATAGACGGCGGGATAAATTTGGATAATTTTGAGACAATTGTGGGATTTGGCGCGGATCGCATCGTGGTAGGCTCCGGCATCTGGCAGACTCCGGATCCTAAAAAAACAATACATCATTTTTTGCAGAAACTAAAATGATCGGCGAAGATATTCACGAAACAAAAGTTAAAAAGCTCGAAAAAATTGCCAACCAAATCAGGCAGGATATTATTCAAGCACTGGTAACTGCCGGTTCGGGGCACAGCGCGGGGCCAATGGGCATGGTTGAGGTTTTTACCGCGTTATACTTTCACGTTTTGAATATAAGGCCCAAGCAGCCAAAATGGCCCGATAGAGACAGATTCGTTTTAAGCAACGGTCACATCAATCCGGTGTGGTATGCGACTCTTGCAAATCGCGGCTATTTTTCGCGCAAAGAATTTTTAACGACTTTGCGCAAACTCAATACCAGGATGCTGGGGCATCCTCATAATTTAGCCACGCCAGGCGTGGAAAATTCCGGAGGCCCCTTGGGCCAAGGGCTGTCGCAGGCGATAGGTATGGCACTCGCGGCCAAGATGGATGACAAGAAATATCAAGTCTTTTGCGGGCTCTCGGACGGCGAGTTTCAGGAGGGGCAGATTTGGGAGGCTCTGATGTTTGCCGGCAAGCACAGATTAGACAATTTGACCGGCATTATGGATCGTAATAACATTCAAATTGACGGTTTCACAGAAGACGTGATGCCGCTTGAGCCTCTACGCGCAAAACTTGAATCATTTAACTGGCACGTGATTGAAATAGACGGCAACAGCATAAGGCAGGTGGTAGAGGCCTGCAACCAAGCCTACGGCATTTTTGAGCGGCCGGTAATGATTTTGGCTCACACCGTGCCGGGAAAAGGGGTAGATTTCATGGAGCAGAATTTCAAATGGCACGGGATTCCGCCGAACCAGGAACAGGCAAAGGAAGCGCTTCACCAGCTTCGGACTTTGAGAGGAAGAATAACCAGTGAACATCAATAATTAATGCCCATAAATGGGCGCGCTACAAATGTGTAGCTTGCCGATTTATCGGCCAAGAGGGAGGTGATTAAAAATGGACAACATGGACCCCAAAAAACTAACCCGGTGGAGCATCTGGTCGGGGTTTATTGGCGTAATTTTGTATATCATTGCCGCGGTCATGCTCTGGCAGGGAAGCGATCAGTTGCTTTTCGATAAGTTTGACCACAAAGACCTGTATTTTGCCGGTTCCGGGCTTTTGTATATTGCGATTTGGCTGAAATTGGGCGCGATTTACCACAAAGGCGGGCAGTAAAGCGACGCTAATTTACGAATTACATCCGAATGATCCGAATTTGTAGTAGTAGTCAGCCGATTTATCGGCTAATTTGACGTACGAGTTTTTAATATGCATCAAAAAATTCGTTTTCCATACTGGTTTCTGATCATTTTCCTCGCCGCGTTTGCCGTAGGTTACCTATCCTGGGCCAAGGCCACCTTCAACTGGACGTTTGATAATGAAATTATTCCACCTCCCCTCTTTTCCAAAGAGGGGAAGGGGGAGTTCGAGAACTGGCAAACTTACCGCAACGAGGAGTATGGGTTTGAGGTGAAGTATCCAAGAGATTGGTATGTTAGTGACCAACTAAAAGGCTCAGTATCATTAAGCAATTTTGAGGAAACGCCGTTTGATATGAGCCTCGCGATTGGAACCGCTATTTTCCGTATAAACGTACGTCCAGATAATACTCCGACCTTGGAAATTTGGTTTGATGAACACTTGAAAGATTTGGATATTAAATCTAAAGAATTCATTGGAATAGCGGAGGGTAATAAAGCACTTAAAGTCAAGACCTCAGAGATAGGAGAATGGGTACATATTTACACATTCAGCGGCGGAAATTTGATTGAATTATCTTACCCAACACATCAGACTAATCACAATTTTGTTTATGACCAAATCCTCTCTACTTTCAGATTTATTGAATAATTAAACACCTCACCCCAACCCTCTCCTTTACAAGGAGAGGCCAGGTGAGGTAAGGAAATAATATGTTTCACCCTCAAGCCAAACTTAGTAAAAAATTATTAAGTCCCGATATCGAGCAGGTTGCCACGCGCGACGGCTACGGCAAAGGTTTGGTGTGGCTGGGCGAGCATAACCCAAATGTCGTGGTTCTGACCGGGGATTTGTCGGAATCCACGCGCTCCAACTGGTTTGCTGAAAAATTTCCGGAAAGGTTTGTCGAGGTCGGCGTGGCTGAACAAAACATGATGGGAATTGCCGCAGGTTTGGCGCTCTCCGGCAAGATTCCCTTTGTCTCATCCTACGCGACGTTTAATCCCGGACGGAATTGGGATCAACTACGTGTCTCGGTTTGTTATTCTATGGCCAATGTCAAAGTGGCCGGAGCGCACGCGGGCATATCCGTGGGGCCGGATGGAGCAACGCACCAGGCGCTTGAGGATATCGCGATGGTTAGAGCTTTACCCAATCTCGCAGTGGTCGTTCCTTGCGACGCGATAGAGACAAGAAAAGCGACAATAGCAATTGCCCAGGAAATAAAGGGTCCGGCTTATGTCAGATTTGGTCGGGAGAAATCGGCGCAGTTCACGACGCAAGAAACGCCTTTCAAAATCGGGCGCGCGGAAATATTTCGTGATGGTAAAGACGCGGTGATTATTGGTGCAGGCATGCTTGTGTATCATTCGCTTCTTGCCGCTGAAGAATTATCAAAAGAAAGCGTTGATGTGATGGTGATCAATAACCATACGATTAAGCCGATTGACCGCAAGACCATTACAGCAGCGGCCAAGAAGTGCGGGGCAGTCGTAACAGTCGAGGAGCATCAGATAAATGGCGGAGCGGGAAGCGCTGTGATGGAAGTTCTTGCCGAAGAGTATCCAGTACCAGTGGAGCGTGTGGGCATGCCTGACACCTTTGGCGAGTCCGGCCAGCCGTGGGAATTGGTTGAGAAATACGGCATGGGGAAGGAGAGCATAAAAAAGGCGGTGTTGAAAGTCCTGAAAAGAAAAAGGTAGCGAGACAACAAACCCACGATCGTGGGTTTGTTGTCTAGATCTAAACATGAAAATCTTCAGTCTTGCAACAAAAAAGCATGTGGTGGGGTGGAGCGTGGCTTTGGGAGCCTTAACCAATTTGTTTGTTTATTTGGTAACTTATAAGTCGGTTTGCGCTGGTTGGTGCCCAAAAGGCGCTTTTTGTACGCCTACCATGCCCCATCCCTGCGCCGGTTTGCCGCTAGATGTTAACTTGATGACCTTTAATATATCAGATGCTGAAGTGTGGATTAATTTGTTTTTTTGGATTTTGGTCAGTTGGATTATTTTGAGTTTGGTGAGGTGGGGGAGAAATAGAAGTTCAAAATTGAAAAATCAAAATGTAAAATAACTTCACCCCAACCCTCTCCTTGTCAGGAGAGGGAGGATCATAGAGATTAGTGCCTTCTCCTGGCGAGGAGAAGGTGGCCGAAGGACGGATGAGGTAAAATGCAAATAGTCCCTAAGAACCTTATCAAAATTTCTTGGAATCTTAGGCAAAACCAAACTCCTTGGGAATACAAATTGTGGCAACATTTGCGAGACAGACGTCTTTTGGGACTAAGATTCAAAAGGCAGGCCAGATTGGGAGATTACATTGTTGATTTTTATTGTCCGGAAAAGAAACTCGTGATCGAACTAGATGGTGGACAACACAGCGAAAGCGAGATAGAGAAAAAGGATATGGAGAAAGAAAATTATTTGGTAAATGTTGAAGGTTGCAGAGTTTTGCGGTTTTGGAATAATGAAATAGACACTAATTTGGAGGGAGTTTTGGAGAAGTTAAGGGAGGTGATCTCGTGAAAACCTCACCCTTAATCCCTCTCCTCGCCAGGAGAGGGACTTTTTAGCGGCGCTGCCACTTTTGTGTTATAATTGACCTATGTATGTTATTAAAATTTGAGGTCATCCTGAGGAGTCCGTTCTCGCGGCGGACGACGAAGGATCTAGATTCTTCTCCGCCTTCGGCGGATTCAGAATGACAAGGACAGGAAAAGAAACAAAATTGGCTAAAAAATACGACATCATTTCCATAGGCGATACGACGGTTGACGCTTTTATCAAGCTAAGCGAAGCATCCATACATTGCAAGCTGGGGCATAAATACTGCGAGCTGTGCCTCTCTTTTGCCGACAAAGTGCCTTACGAATCCTTGACTGTGGTGCCCGCTGTGGGCAATGCTTCAAATTTGGCGGTGGGCGCGGCCCGGCTGGGGCTTAAAAGTGCTGCCTTTACCGCAATTGGCGGAGATTATTTCGGGAGACAAATTCTGGAAGTCTATCAAAAAGAGCGGGTGAGCAGAGAATTTGTAAAAGTTAATCGTGGTTTGCCGACCAATTACCACTTTGTTCTAAATTATCAGGCCGAGCGGACAATCCTCGTAAAGCATAATAATTTTTCTTATCTGGAGCCGTCAAGAATCGGCAAACCGCCGTGGATATATTTTTCATCCATGGGCGAGCATACGCTGGCCTTTCATTTGAAGCTTGGCAGGTATTTGAATAAATATCCGCAAATCAAAGTCGGCTTCAACCCGGGCACTTTTCAGCTGAAATTAGGCAAAGAAAAATTGCGGGGAATTTACCGCCGTTCTTATGTACTATTCGTGAACCGCGAAGAAGCGGCAAAAATTTTGAAGTTAAACCCTTCGACAGGCTCAGGGAGTAATATTAAAACTTTGTTTAGAGGGTTACACAAGCTTGGGCCCAAGATTGTGGCAATAACTGATGGGCCGGATGGCGCTTATGCATCAGATGGACAAAGTCAATATTTTATACCCAAGTATCCTGACCCCAAACCGCCGTTTGAGCGAACGGGTGCTGGGGATGCTTTTTCTACGGGATTTATGGCCGCGCTGATTTATGGCAAATCTGTGCCTGAAGCTTTGAGATGGGGGCCGGTTAATTCCATGTCGGTCGTGCAGGAAATAGGCGCGCAACGCGGGCTTTTGACAAAACCTGAATTGCTAAAATTATTAAGAAAAGCGCCGAGGAATTACAGACCAAGAAAAATATGATTTTAAATTCTAAGCACGAAATCCGAAATCCCAAACAAATTCTAAATTCGAACTTCCAAACCGTTTGGAAATTTAAAAATTTGTGATTTAGAGCTTGTTTAGGATTTAGATATTAGGATTTAGGATTTTGCGAAAGGAGATTTATGCCTAAAATTCGCGTAGCAATCAACGGTTTCGGACGGGTCGGGCGATGCGCGTTCAAAATCGCCTGCGAAAAGAAAAATATTGACATTGTCGCCATCAATGATTTGACAGACTCGCGCACGCTTGCGCATTTGCTCAAGTATGACACGGCATACGGGGTTTACAATAAGTCGGTGTCATGGGAGAACGGCTACTTGATAGTGGATAAAAGGAAAATTCCAGTGCTGGCAGAGAAAGAGCCCGGCCGCCTTCCTTGGCGGCGCTTCAAAGTTGACGCGGTACTTGAGTGCACCGGTCGTTTTACAAAAGACGGCGCGGCCAAAGCTCACATCAGGGCCGGGGCCAGGCGAGTGATTGTCTCGGCTCCGACAGAAGGCGGAGGAGTCAAAACTTTTCTTTTGGGAGTGAATGATAAAGATTTTGACGGCCATGAGGTGATTTCCAACGCCTCCTGCACGACCAACTGTTTGGGGCCGGTGGCGCAAGTGATTTTGGAAAACTTCGGCATCAAAAAGGCCCTGATGACCACCATCCACAGCTACACGCAGGATCAGAATTTGCAGGACGGCCCGCACAGGGATTTGCGCCGGGCCCGGGCTGCGGCAGAAAATATTGTGCCCACGACCACCGGCGCAGCGATTTCAGTCAGTGAAGTAATACCAGAGCTCAAAGGCAAATTCGACGGGATTGCGATCAGAGTTCCGACAATCACAGGCTCTCTCACCGATTTTACTTTTTTGGTAAATAAAAGGGTGACGGTTGACGATGTGAACAACGCTTTCAAAAGTGCCGCTGTAAGTTCGAGATTAAAAGGCATTCTTGGGGTTACGGAAGATCCAATAGTTTCCTCGGATATCATCGGAAGCGATTTCTCGGCGATTGTTGATTTGCCGATGACCCGTGTGGTCGATGGCGATTTTGTCAAGATTTTGGCGTGGTACGACAACGAGTGGGGGTATGCGCATAGATTGGTGGAGCAGATTGAAGTTGTAACAAAGCAACATAAAAACGTAAGAACGAAAGAACAAAAAAGACTGTCATTCCCGCAGAAGCGGGAATCCAGACCTAGACTCCCGCCTCCGCGGGAGTGATAACCTGACTTTATGAATCACCCAATCCGTTTCCCATATTGTGGCTTCTAATCATAGTCCTCGCCGCGTTCGCGGTGGGGTATTGAGTAAGCGCAGATACGCGGATTGTACTGATTACCTATATTTTGATAAAATTCATATATGAGCAACCAGGAGAAAATCGATAAAGTTGTAAAAAAAATTATCAAAAACTTCTCCCCGGAGAAAATTATTTTGTTCGGCTCTTATGCGTGGGGCAAACCCGCAAAGGATAGCGACGTGGATTTATTTGTAATCCAGCGCTCAAGTGAAAGAAGATTGGATAGGAATGTCAAAATTAGGCGAGCTATTTTCCCAGCCGGTATCGCTGTCGATGTCATTTCTTACACTCCCGATGAGGTGCAAACGCGACTGCAAAAGGGAGACTTCTTTATTAAAAGAATTTTGACCAAAGGAAAACTTTTGTATGGGAAATAATAGGGAATTGGCGGAAGAATGGTTTAAGAAAGCGGAAGAAGATCTTTCACTTGCAAAGGACCTGCTCAATCGAAAAGAATATTTTTCACACATTTGTTTTCTGGCACAGCAAGCCGGAGAGAAGTATTTGAAAGGGTTTTTGATATTTGATTCAAAAGAGTTTGAAAAGGTTCATGATTTGGAACGGCTTATTGAGCTTACACGAGATAAAGGCCGCCCATTTTCGGGAATTGTGGAGGGGGCTAGTGTTCTTTCGACGTTTTACGTTCAAGCCAGATACCCACTAGGCGAAACGCAAACAGGAATTACTTTCGATGATGCCCAGAAGGCTGTAACCTACGCAGACGAAATAAAAAGAATCGTCTTGAGCAAAACAAAAAAAGATGAATAGGTTCGTTCGTTTCCCCTATTGGTTTATCTTAATATTACTCGCCGCGTTTGCGGTGGGGTATTGGGTGTGGACAGAGTCGCTTCGCGACGATCAAAGCGTTGTCCAGAACTTCCCTCCGTCCCCCCTCTTTTCCAAAGAGGGGCAGGGGGAGTTTGCGGGCTGGCAAACTTACCGCAATGAGGAGTATGGGTTTGAAGTTGCGTGGATTGATTCGTGGAATGCATGGAAGGACTACACGGTGTTTGAAGAGCAATTAATAAATAATGCTGGCAAAGATTTTATTTTTGCAGTTCCTATAGCCGCCTCTAACATTTCAGAAAACTATTTTAGGGCATTCAAGATTCGTGTTTTTTTGAAAGAGGCATCCGGCAGCTTCTTATCAGAGGGGTACACATATCTTAATACTGATGGCATTCATAATTTTTATTACGCAATCGCACAAGATGCACCAGCAGGAATGGATGTCAAGAAGTTAAATATAGTGAACGTAATTGGATCGGTGAAAATCTTGACCGACAAATCTGGAACTGAATCACCAGGGTGGAAGAAGTACGGATTTGAATTTCAATATCCAAAATCGTGGGGAGAAGTTGAATTTGGAGAAGCATTCGCGTCGGATTCTAAATTTGTATATGTTAGAGGACTTAAAAAACCAGATACAGGCGGTAGATTCGTGGGTAACTTTACGGGAAACGAGAAATGTGGATTTGGCGGCGTTACGACTGATTATGGATACGGCAGTGGCCCAGATTTTTATGGCTTTGCAGGATGGAGTGAAGAAAACGGCCGCTACTATTCCCTTTGGCCTGATGAAACAATCCGTGCCCCAAACCTGAAATATGTCACTGAAATTGTCGCCGATGACGTTATTGACATCAGCACTGGCAAAGCACTGGTTTTTGACACAAGGCCAAGTGCAAGCAATGAAGACGAATATTCACTTGATTTAGTTTTAAGAGCTCTAATCAATCTTCCAGGGCCTGTATTTAATGGGCTATCGATTTTTTGTTACACTTTAACGGAATCTCCAGTATCTTCTGAAGACCGTCAAGGATTTTATCAAATCCTCTCCACCTTCAGATTTATTGAATAAGTATTTCATGATTTGCAATAAGTTAATTGATGGCTGAGCGAAGTCGAAGCCATAAACAAAAAGATGACATGGAAATGGTATGTTTATATTATCGAATGCGTGGGCGGTTCTTATTACACTGGCCGAACATGGAATCCTGATGATCGTTGGATGCAGCATTTATCAAAACTCGGTTCCAAATATACAGCTAAACACACACCGAAGAAAGTCGTCTATATGGAAGAATACGAGAATTTTGAAGAAGCCAGCTTAAGAGAGAAGCAAATCAAAGGCTGGACCAGGGCAAAAAAAGAAAAATTAATTCGGGGGGAATGGAGTAGGTGGTGACCCTTCGACAGGCTCAGGGATCACCAAACTCTTAATATGAACCTACGAACTCTCAAATCTCTCGATGTTTCAAACAAGACCGTCTTGGTGCGCGCGGGTTTTGACGTGCCGCTTAAAGACGGCAGAGTAGAAGATGAGACGCGCATCAGGGATGCCGTCCCGACTGTTAAGTATCTCGCGCAACATAATGCCAAAGTTATTTTGATCGCGCATTTGGGAAGACCCGAAGGGTGGGACGAAAAATTTAGCCTAGAGCCGGTTGCTCGCAGCCTTGCTGACCTTTTGCAAAGAAAACTGATTATTATTTCCGAAGAGAAAAGCAGACTGCCGGAATACGCGATTCCTCATCTGTATTTCATCAAGCTTGATATAGAAAAAAATGATGTTAAGACACTGCTTTCGCAGATGCGGCCGGCGGACATTGCGCTTCTTGAAAATTTACGATTCTACGGAGGCGAAAAGAAAAATGACCCGGAGTTTGCCCAAAAGCTTGCCTCTCTTGCCGACGCATATGTCAACGAAGCTTTTTCCAATTCCCACCGGGACGACGCCTCCATGACCGCAGTTGCCAAGCTTTTACCGCGAGCGGCAGGATTAAGTCTAGAGAAAGAGATTTTGGCCCTAGAACGGCTTTTGTATCATCCCGTAAAGCCTTTGGTAGTCATGATCGGAGGCGTAAAGCTTGCGGAAAAAGCGCCGGCCATCGGCAACTTGGCAAAAATCGCGGATAATTTTTTGCTGGGCGGAGGATTGGCGAACTTATTTTTGAAAGTAGTCGGCTACGAAATCGGCAAATCCGTGATTTCCCGCGACAAACAGGACGACCGGCTTGGCCGCGAGCTTTGGCGCAACTACAAGGATAAAATCAGACTGCCGGTTGATGCGGTGGTTAGTCATAACCTGGAAGGAGAGCCGGAAGTCGTAAAAGTTGACAAAGTTAAACCAAGCCAGATGGTCCTGGATATCGGGCCTGAAACGATTAGAGAATACAGCAAGCATTTGAAAGCCGGAAAAACGCTTTTGTGGAACGGCCCTTTAGGGTATTTTGAGCGCAAGGCTTTTTCTCATGGGACGCTGGCGCTGGGGCGCTTGTTTGCCTCGCGCGGCCGCGGGAAAGCGTATGCCGTCGCAGGAGGCGGGGAAACGCTCGAAGCTATTGCAAGAGTAAAACTAGGTTCAAGCATTGATCATATTTCGACCGGAGGCGGGGCCATGCTGGAATTTTTAGCTGGCACATCTCTTCCGGCAATTCAAGTTTTGTATGATTAGTTTCAAACAGGCGGTTTTGGTTATTTTGGACGGTTTTGGGGTGGCTTCTCCTTCCGAGGGCAATGCCGTAACCCAGGCAAACCCCGAGAACCTAAACTTTCTGATTAATCATTACCCGGCTACGACTCTTCAGGCCTCTGGCCCCTCTGTCGGGCTTCCCTGGGGGGAGCGCGGGAATTCGGAAGTGGGACACTTGAATCTCGGAGCCGGTCGTGTTGTCAGTCAAGATTTGCCGCGCATCAACCAGTCCATATCCAGCGGCCAATTTTATAAAAATCCCAGCCTTTTGGCGGCGGTTGAGCATGTCAAAAAAAATCGTTCCAAACTGCACTTTGTGGGATTGGTAAGCCCGGGCGGCGTGCACAGTTCCGAGGAGCATCTTTACGCGCTTCTTGCTCTTGCCAAAGATCATAAGCTGGAAAAGGTTTTCGTTCACATGTTTACTGACGGCAGGGATACGCCGCCAAAAGTTGCGCTTGAAAGCCTGGACCGCCTTTCACGCAAGCTGTTGGAAGCAGCCCGAGGAAAGGTTGCGAGTGTAACGGGGAGATTTTTCGCCATGGATCGGGGCGGACACTGGGAAGTTACAGAAGCGACATACCAGGCGCTGGTTTTTGGCGAAGGAGAAAAAGCGCGCTCGGCAAGAGAGGCGATTCTTTCAAATTACGAGAAACAGATTTTTGACGAGGTGATTCCGCCGAACGTGATCCTGTCAGGAGCGGGAGAACCGGTCGGCAGAATTGAAGATGGAGATGCGGTAGTATTTTTCAATTTTCGACCTGACAGGGCAATTCAGCTTACCCGCGCTTTCACAGATCCGGCATTTGACAAATTTTCGAAAAAATTTCCCTTTCTGCAGAATATGTACTATGCGACCATGACCCAATATGAGCCGAATTTGGGAGTAGCCGTGGCATTTCCGCCCATGGAAATACGCAAGGGGTTAAGCGAAGTCATAAGCCTTGAGAATCTGACTCAATTTCACATTGCCGAGTCGGAAAAGTACGCGCACGTAACCTCGTTTTTTAACGGCGGGCGGCAAGAACCGTGGCCGGGGGAGGAACGGGAAATTATCACCTCGCCGGCGGCTTATCAGAAGCGCTACGAAGATGTGCCGGAAATGAGTATAGCGAAAGTTGCCCGGAGACTCTCGGAAAAGGTCGAAACCGGTGTACATTTCATTTTGGCGAACATTGCCAACCCCGATATGGTGGGACACACGGCCAACAGAGACGCTTGCGTCAAGGCGATCCAGGCGGTGGACAAAAATTTGGGTATAATTTTTAAAGCGGCGTTTGAACAGGAGGCTTGTCTGGTCATCACGGCAGATCACGGAAACATTGAGCAGGTTTTGGATTTGCGCACGGGACAGCCTGACAAGGAGCATTCGTTAAATCCCGTCCCGTTGGTCGTGGCGGGAAAGGGTTTGGAACTTAAGTTCCCAAGACAAAACGGCTACCTTGAATTGCCGCCGGTGGTTCCCGAGGGGGTCTTATCAGACGTATCTCCGACAATACTGGATTTGCTTGGAATCAAAAAGCCTGAAGAGATGACTTCCATTTCTTTAATGCCTGTGTTGCTCAAACAAATCAATGCGTAAGCTCTGGAAATCAAAGCTAAAAGTAACAGGCGGCATACTGGACCAGCTTCTTGCCAATCGCGGAATTGGTAATCCGCAGAGCATTGCGGATTTTTTGAATCCAAAATATGAAGCTTTGCACGATCCTTTTCTTTTGCGGGATATGGACAAAGCCGCCTCGAGGGTTAAGCAGGCTCTTGAAAGACAGGAGCAAATTACAATTTATGCAGACTACGATGCCGATGCTGTGACGGCCGCCGCCGTGCTTATCAGATTTTTTCGCAGTTTAGGCCACGAAAAAATCAATTATTACATTCCTAACAGGTATTCGGAAGGATACGGGGTCAATGCAGAGGCCGTAGCGCAAATCGCGCGGGGAGGGACGGGCTTGATTATCACAGTTGATTGCGGAATAAACGCGAATGACTCGGTAAAAATAGCCGGTTCTTTGGGTACGGATGCCATCATCACCGACCACCACCAGCCGACCGGAGAACTGCCGGAAGCGGTTGCCGTCGTCAATCCGCATCGGGAAGATGACAAGTATCCGTTTAAGGACTTGACCGGCGTGGGCGTGGCGTTTAAGCTTGTGCAGGCTATTCAGAACGTCATTGCGAGCGAAGCGAAGCAATCTATACGCCAAGAGATTGCTTCGTCGCAAGCTCCTCGCAATGACAATTCCGAGTGGATCAAGTGGCTTTTGGATCTGGTAGCCATTGGCACGGTCGCGGATTGTCAGAGCTTACTCGGGGAGAACCGGATTTTCGTCAAATGGGGAATCCACGTCCTGCAAAAGACAAGATGGCCTGGCCTGCGCGAGCTTCTCAAAGTCGCGGGTCTGCATAATTCAGAGCTGGATACTTATAAAATCGGTTTTATGATAGCTCCCCGTATCAACGCGGCAGGAAGAATTGAGCATGCCAATTTGGCTTTGGAGCTTCTCTTGACTGATGAAGAGGAGGAAGCGCGCAAGCTTGCGATTAAACTTAACGAGCTAAACCGCCATCGTCAGGAGCTTACGGAACAAGTTTTAAGCGAGGCCAGAGAACAGCTTGCCGGAAATTCTGACCGCAAAATTTTGCTTGCGGCCGGAGAAAACTGGCCAAAAGGGATCGTGGGACTGGTTGCGGGCAAGCTTACTGACGAGTTTTATCGGCCCGTTCTGGTTTTGGAAAAAAGTCAGGATGAAGCAACAGGCTCTGCCCGAAGCATTGCCAATTTCAATATCATTGAAGCCATCAGTCAAAGCCGGGAAATTTTAGTTAAATACGGCGGACACCCGATGGCCGCCGGCTTTACTCTAAAAAGCGAGCATATTGAGGTTTTTTATAAAAACCTCCTGCTATATGCCGAATCAGCGCTTTCGGAAGAACTTTTGTCTCCCGTAATTTTTTATGATGCCGAGCTTACTTTGGATGATGTCACCCCCGACCTTTTGGAAATTCTGCAAAAATTTGCGCCTTTCGGACAAGGCAATCCCCGGCCGAGATTTCGGATAAACAATCTTGTTTTGTCCAACACTTCCGCAATCGGCAACGATAAAAAACATCTGCGCCTCTATGTCGGTTCGGATTCAGGCAAAATGATCCAATGCATTGGTTTCAATATGGGATTTTGGGCGGAAAAACTGGGGAACGGCCGGCTGATAGATATAATTTGTGAACCGCAATGGAACGAGTGGAACGGCACCCGCCAGATTCAATTAAAGATTGTCGATTTGAATTTTGCCCAGAATATTCGCGCGGAATAGAACAGTTCTCCGAACTCAAAAATCAAATATCAAAGTGTAAAATGACAATGTAAAATTTAAAAATTTTAAGATTTTGATTTGTGATTTTGATTTTTGCACTTTGCATTTTACATTCTGATACAATCTTTGAAAATCAAGATGTATGAGAGAATTGCCAATGTCTATAAAAGACAATAAACTTATAATATTTACCGACGGCGGAGCGCGGGGTAACCCCGGCCCGGCAGCGTACGGAGTCGTGATTTATGATTCTAAGCGCAAGCTTCTAAAGAAACTGGGCAAGTATCTGGGCGAGAGAACCAACAATGAAGCCGAGTACGAAGGAGTGATAGCGGGGCTGGAAGCGGCGCGAAAAATGGGCGCAAAAGAAATTGAATTTTATCTGGACAGCCAACTTGTCGTGCGCCAGCTAAAAGGGATCTACAAAGTCAAAGAGCCGCGCCTGCAGGCCCTGCTTCTTAAGGTGCGCAATTTAGAAACACATTTTAAAACAGTAAAATGTCATCACATCCCCCGCGAAAAAAACAAGCTCGCGGATAAGCTTGTAAATCAGTCGATTGAAAAATAGAGAAACTTATCCATTTTATTATGAGGTATTTTTTTAGTGAACATCCGTATTTATTTTTTGACTTTATATTGTTTTTCTTCTGGTTCCCACTTTTTCTGTTTAGACGCGATTTAAGAAAAGAGATGATATTTGCTGGTATCTTGGGGAGCATAGTGTCTATTACCAACATTCTTTTTATTCCCGAGTATTGGGCCCCTAAATTTCTATTCTATATTCCTCTAGGGTTTGTTTTTTCAGCAAAAACTATGTTTATAGGAATAGGCATATCTTTGGAAGATTTGCTGTTTGGGTTTTTCTTGGCTGGTATCGCCGGGGTCGTATTTGAAATATTAGAGCGAAAGAAACTTAGAAGGATTCCTACTAGAAAGAATAATAGACACCTTGCTTCCATACTCGTTTTTTTTCTGCTTTTCTTTGGTCTAGAATTTATTTTTCCTCACGTAACTATTTATAATCATATTATTGCATTGATAACTGGAGCGGTCATTGTTGGCGCACAGAGAAGGGATCTAATTCCGCAGATTGTATTTTCAGGCTTGGTTTTCACAGTGTTTTACGTTCTTTTATTCTATGTAAGTGATTTTTTGTATAACGATATACTTTATGCTACCAATTATAATCTTCAGAATCTGTTTGGTATTTATCTGTTCGGCATGCCGATTGAAGAAATGGTTTTTGCTTTCGGCGTTGGTGCTTTTGCATCAGCTATATATGAATATTTACGTGGATATAAGACTGTTATATTTAGGACCGCAGATTTAAAAAGTAAATAAGTAAATATCAGTAAACCCCCGCGAAAAAAACAAGCTCGCCGACGAGCTGGTCAACGAGGAGATTGATAAAAATGCCTGAAGTGAATGGATTAAAAAATCGATTGCAAAAGATTTCGGAAGTTTTTGACATTGAGAAAATATTATCGCTTAATCCTGATAAACAGTACATTCAAAGATATTATCAGATCAATCAAATTCCATATACTCTTTTTCATACCAACACTGATTTAATATATATGGGCATCAGCAGGGATGGAGTGTATAAAGCTGACGATTTATTGGAAGCCGCCAGAACGGTAGAGAGAGATTTGCCAATTAAATGCCAAAAAAGTCTTGGAGCTTGCTACGGGAAGAGGAGCAAACTCTTTTTATCTGGCGAAAAAATTTCCCGGGATCGATTTCAGCGGTATTGATATATCTGACGGCCAACTTGTATATGCTTTGAAGAAAGCGGTGCACGTAAAAAATTATCATCCTCAATATGGTGACTACCATGATTTAAGCAGGTTTAGGTCCTCAACTTTCGACGTTGCATTTGTTGTTGAGGCACTTTGTTACAGTACGAGAAAAGAAAAAGTCTTAGCCGAAGTTTTTCATGTGCTCCGAGGCGGAGGCTTATTTGTAGTTTTTGATGGGTATGTTGCTCCTCGGATAGAAGTAGAGGATGAAACTGCAATTCAGTTAACCGAAAAAGGTATGGCAGTGCCGAAATTTGAATCCTATGATTCGTTTGTGAGAAAAGCAAAACAAGCTGGATTTAAGATTACTCACGAAGAAAATGTCTCATCTTATGTTGTACCGACTATGGAAAGGTTTTCAAAGCTGGCCTCAATATTTTTCGGATTTCCGCGGTTGGCAAGATTTGTAGCGAAATTATTACCCAAAGAGTTCGCATATAATGCAGTTTCAGGCTTCTTAATGCCTGAATTGGTGAAGTCTGGCTTAGCGCAGTATATGATTACGGTTTTGAAAAAAGAGATAACAAAATAAAATTCCCAC